>CAMOUQ010000018.1 GCA_946626595.1 uncultured Prevotellaceae bacterium
TCGAACCCATGACCCACAGCTTAGAAGGCTGTTGCTCTAATCCGACTGAGCTACCGAACCAGCCTAAATCGGGTGCAAAGGTACGAAATAAAATTGAAAGTAGAAAGTTGTAAGTTGAAAATTAATTTCTTTAGCCTAAAATTATTCCATAATCATCGTCCGCACAGGCGGCGGAAATCGCAAAGTTCGCACTGATGCGCATCGTCGGTCTGTGTGAATGGACGGCTGGGATCGAAGATCTCTGAGAGCAGAAGTTGGAGGCGGTCGATGAATTCGGGCGCATAGTCGCGGATGTCGGTGATGGGGGTACGACCGAAGTGAAGTACCGGGTCGTACTGTTGGGCATCGGTTGCCGACAGGATGTAGAACAGGCAGGGACTGATGGCCAGCGACTGCTCACGCCGGGCCATGATGGAGGCGTAGAGGAAGGTCTGGAGATAGTAGCCCCGGGAGCCCGTCTGCTGTCCGTCGAACAGGGCCTCGACATCGCGCGGAGCCGTCTTGATGCGGCCTGTCTTGTAGTCGACTACGCGCAGGGTGGGCTGTCCTTCGATGTTCATGATGTCCAGGCGGTCGATGCGTCCGCCGATGGTGAGTGTCACGGGTCCCTGCATGGTAAGGATGTTGAAGGGGGCCTTGACCTCCAGTTCCATGTCGTAGACGGTGAAGGGCGTATGTGCCTGGTCCCAGCGCAAGAGTTGGAGTACGAGCCGGGTGATGACCTCGCGGATGATCATGTTCACACCCGAGTGGCTTTGCAGTTCGCCGAAGGCATTGTCGAGGAACGGGGCAAGTCGTTCGGGCTGTTCGATGTAGGGTTGCAGGTCGCTGGCCAGTACCTGCTTGCGACCCGTCTGCTGGCAGAGGTAGCGATAGAAGTGCTCGCAGGTGTCGTGGAACATGGTGCCGAAGAAGGCCGGGTCGATGCCGTCCTGTGGTCGTTCGGGCATGCGTATGCCTGCCACCTGCTGATAGTAGAAGCGCAGTGGACACTGTATGTACTGATTGATGGCACTGGGGGAGAGATAGTTCTTGTGCATCAGTCGGTCTATGATGGTCGCGTCCTTCTCTACCGTAATGTCCGTGGGAGCGGTGAGACTCACCAGTTGCGAATCGGTCAGGTTGCGAATGCGCAGGGAGGTCTCCGTCTGCAACTGTCGCAGGAAACGACTCTGTTCGCGTTGATTGGTACCGCTGCTGTTATTGTTATAGACAAGCGTGATGTCCTGTGCCCGTTGCAGCAGACGGTAGAACGAATAGGCGTACACGGCATCCTGGCGCTCGGTGGTGTCGAGGCCGAAACTGGTGCGCAGGACATAGGGAATGAGGGAAGTCTCGGAGGTGCGGCGCGGAATGATGCCTTCGCCCACGGAGAGCATGATGAGATGACGGAAGTCGAGGTTGCGTGCCTCGAGCAGTCCCATCACCTGCAGTCCCTGATCTTCCTCGCCATGGAAGGGTATGCTGGCCGACTGCAGTGCCTGGCGGATGAGGCGTCGCAGTGTGGAAGGGCGCACGTTGAGTATGCCCTCGGTGATGACCCAGCGGAACTGGCTCAGCACCTGATAGAGTTGGAATGTGGCTTCGGAGTAGAGTGGGGTGAAGATGCCCTGCTCGTCCTGTTCGCCGGGCGACTCTGAAGATTCCAGGGCCAGTTGTCGCCCAAGGGCTTCGATGGCAGCTATCAGCCAGTCGATGAGTCGGAGGTTGTCGGTCTGGTGTACGATGGGTTGCATGTCTTGGGGCAGCGTGGTGTAGAAGGGATTCTTCTCCACACGTTCCAGGGCCGTGGAACGGAAGCCATGTGCTTCACTGTCGTAGCCGTCGACCTGCAGGTCGAACAGTGCTGACAGATAGCCATATACGGCAGTGTCGGTGAGGGGATAGCCCATCGTAAGGTTGACCTGTGTGCCGTCTGGTATGGCATGCAGGGTGGGGCGCATGAGCGCTTCGTCGCAGAGTACCACGGCGGCATCGTTGATGTCCTCCCCGGGCAATGTCTGCAACCACTGAGGCAGGTAGCGGGCCTGTGCATTGTCGGAGGCCGTGGCCAGTAGGCTTATCTGTTTGTCTTCGCCAGTGAGATTGTCGTAGATGTCGTCGGGCAGGGCACAGGGAAAGACCTCCAGATTGTGGCGCAGAAAGAGTCCGGCCTCGTGAGTCGGGTCCGCGAGGGTATAGTAGACATCGTAGTCCCAGTAGAACAGGGCATGCCCCGTGTCGCGCAGGTGCATGAAAAGGGCCTCCTCCACCTCGTCGAGTACGTTGAAGCCGACGAAGCAGTAGACCTCATTCTTAATTCTTAATTCTTCATTTTTAATTTGCTCTACCACTTCCCTGTACAGGGCACCCTTGTACATGAGGCCCTGACGGCGGAGTTCGTCCTTCAGTTGGTGATACATCAGGGGCATGGCCTGCCACATTTCCAAGAACCGCTGTTTCAGTTCGGTCTGACGTTCGGGGTCGAAGTGTTCGAAGAACTGGCGCAGGGCCTGAATCTGTGTGTCGTTGAGGTAGTCTACACGGTCCATGGCGGCCAGTTCGGCCACGTTGGTGAAGAGCTTGTCGGCTGGTACCATGTGCTTGTCGATGTCGTCGAAGTCGTTCATCAGAATTTCGCCCCAACTGTAGAAGTCGTCGAGCGGGGGAGCACCGGGCACCAGACGAGTATAGATGTTGTAGAGGGTGCAGACGTTGCGGATGGAGTCGCTGGGCGTGTAGGGCGAGAGTTGCTGGAACAGTTCGTCGATAGTGACGAAGCGCGGTGCCCACACGGGTCCCTGGGCAATGTGTGACAGGAACGATTTCATGTACAGTTGTGCCCGTTTGCCGGGGAACACTATGACGACGTCCGAGAGGTTGTTACCGTATCGGGCAATCAGGTCCTGAGCGACGTGGAATAAGAATGGTCTCATCATACTTCCTCTACCTTATTATTATAAACATACCATAGCCACCCCTCCACATGGTGCTGGGGATACATGCTGTGCAGGATGCGTTTGTATTCGTTCACTTGGTTGTGGTATTCCTCCCTCGGGCGCCCGAACTTGAAGTCGACGATTATGATGCGGTCGGGCGCCATCATCACGCGGTCAGGGCGTCGAGTCTGGAGTTGGCCCGTGGCAGGGTCGGGAACCAGGATGTTGCACTCGTTGAACAGCCGGTATTGGCCCGAGTACCAGTCGCGCACCCGTTCGTGGTGGAGACCACGCAGTGCCAGCTGACGTATCTGTTGGGTCTGGCGTTCCGACTTCAGTACGCCCTGTTGGGCAAACTGCCGGATAACGCGGTCGATGTCGTCGCCCGTTTCGATTTGGCTGAATATGTAGTGCAGCAACTTGCCTTGCTCGATATATTCCATGCGGCTTTCACCTTCTTCGGGCGCTGTGGTAAGGTCTGATGTGAAGGCCCGTGCCCTACTGCTCTGGCGGAAGGCGAATACGCCCTCGTAACTGACCATGCCGATGGAGGTCTCTCCTTCCCGTTCGGCCTTCGGCTTGATGTCCGCGGTGCAAGGCTCTGTGCCGAAGGTGTATGTCGATAGCGTCCCGGCGTCGTCGTGGGTCTTGCAGACGATGTCCTCGACGTTGGGCAGGCACTGGTGCATGAGGTCGGCCACCGTGATATTGTAGTTCTCGGGCAGCAGTTCCTCACGACTCAGTCCCCACACGTAGAGGTTGGCCTTGGCACGTGTGAAGGCCACGTAGAGTCCGTTCAGTTCGTCGGCACGGCGGTCGGCATGCTCTGCCAGATAATCGTCGGCAAAGGCACTTTGGCGAACGCGCGAAGTGAAGTTGATGGGCAGCGACCCCATGGCATCGAGCGGTGCCTCCTTCGGGTTGCACCAAAAGAGCGAGTCGTAGCGGTCGCGCTCGATGTCCCATTCGGCATAGGGCATCAGTACGGTGTGGAAGGCCAATCCCTTGGACTTGTGTATCGAATAGATGCGCAGTCCCTCGGCATCTCCCCCTGGTATGGCCTTGTTCTGCATGGTTTCGTCCCAGTATCGGATGAAGGTAGGGATGTCCGACGGATTGTCGTGGAGATAGACGGCAAGTTCGTCGAAGAACGAGAACAGATAGGCATCTTGCCGGTTGAGTTCCTGGAGTCGGAGTGTGCGGAACAACGTCTCGCACAGTTCGTAGAGCGGCAGTCGGCGCAGTTCGTCGAGATGTTGGATGAATTCGGCAGGCAGCAGTTCTTCAGGGTTGGCAAACAGGAAGTCGTTCTCGCTGGCATCCGTCCGATGGAGCACATCACGCACGTAGTGCTTCATGAGGTAGCGCACGGCCACAGGGTCTCGCTCGATGTCGTCCACCATCTGCAAGGCACACACCAGCATCCTTACCGCCACCGAAGCACCCAACAGGAAGGCCTCGTCGGAGACCAGTTGTACCTCTGGCATGTGCTCGGCAAAGTAAGCGATGACGGGCTTGATGTATCGGTTCTTGCGCACCAAGATGGTCATCTCGCTGTAGGGAATACCCCGGCTGTGGAGGTCGGTCACCTGTTGACAAAGGTCGGAGAGCATCCTTTCCTCCCACGCGTCTATTACCTCACGGTCCTTTGTGTGGCAGAGTCGGATGCGTACGAAGCCCTGATTGGGCTCCTTGTTTATCTCCTGTCTGACATCGTCGTAGAGGTCGGTCAGTCGTGCTTCGCCGTTTCCCAATTGGTCTAATGCGGCCGCTGCAAGGGGAAAGAATAGGTTGTTGAATGTCACGATTTTTCCCTGACTTCGGAAGTTGGTGCGCAGTTCCTTCTTCTCTAACGGCGTACCTCGGTAGCCTTGCTGTTCCAGGTGGTGCAGGATGTGCCAGTCGCCATTTCGCCAGCGGTAGATGCTCTGCTTGATGTCGCCTACCACCATGCTCAGTCCGCCTGTTGCCAGGTTGTCGAGGAGTAGGGTACGGAAGTTCTCCCACTGCAGTTGGCTGGTATCCTGAAACTCGTCAATCATGATGCCAGAGAAGCGTGTGCCGATGCGTTCGAAGATGAAGGGCGTGTCATCGTCGCCAATCATACGTTTCAGCATGATGGGCGTGCGGGCCAGCATGAATCGGTTGCGCTCGTTCGACAGTCGGGTGATTTCGGCATCGATGGCACCGAGCAGTCCCATGGGGGTGAGGTTCGCAAGCATCAGGTCGATGCTGCCTGTCCGTTGGATGGCGCGTTCGTGGAGTAGGCCGAGGCGGTTCAGTCGGGCAGACAGGTCTTCGGCTGTGGAACGTAGCGAAACGTCTCGGCGGAGGGCACTCTTCAGCAGTTTCTGCGGGTCGGTGCTCATCGCTTGCAGGTAGCTGTTGAAGTTAACGCTGAGGTCGCCAGTCTTCAGCCCCTCGATGTACCGGCGCACATGGCTGCTATAGTTGCACAGTTCTTCGTAGTCCATCCCCGTACTGCGCAGTGTGTTCTCAAACTCCTCGGCCTCGTGCTTTATGGGTTCGGTGAGTTGTTTCTTCTGCTGTTCGAGCAACGCGCGGAAGGCGCGTATGTTCTGTATGTCGAAGGGGCGGTTGACGGGGTCAAGCGAGCGCTTCAGGTAAGCCTCCTGGAAGAGCATCCGCGCCATTTGTTTCAGTTCGCGGCGTACGTCCCACTGCCGTCCCTCGCCGAGTTGCTGTTCAATGTATTGCCTGAGCCAGGGCAGCACCTCGCGGTCGTCCTGCCTCAGGTTGTCCACGAGGTTGTCTACGGCCAGTTCCACGACGTCCTTGTCTTCCAGATCCACCTGCAGGCGAGCGTTCAGTCCCAGTTCGTGGGCCATGTTGCGCAGTACAGTCTGGAAGAAGGCATCGATGGTGGAGACGTAGAAGCGGCTGTAGTCGTGCAGAATGGCTCGCAGGACGCGATGACAGCGCTCGCGCAGTTCCTCGTCGGGGATGTTGATTCGGTGGGCCTCGTTGAGCAACTTCTTTAGTGTCGCGAAGTCGTCGGGTGCTCCTTTTCTCTTCCAGAAATTGTAAAGAAAATTTAGGATTCTCTCCTTCATCTCCGAAGTAGCCTTGTTGGTAAAGGTTACGGCCAGCGTGTGGCGATAAGCATGTTCGCCGTTCGCCACCAGCTGCGCGATGTATTGCATGGCCAGGTTGTACGTCTTTCCCGACCCTGCCGAAGCCTTGAACAATAGAAAACGCGGTTTCGTCATGTTGTCTTCTTGATTCGTTTCGTTTTATTCGTCGTCCCCCTCCATGCGACAGATGCGTTGCGTCTCGCGGCGAGCTTCGTGCCAGCGGGGGAAGTAGTGGTCCATCAGTCGGTGGAAGCGCGTGTTGTGGCTGGGCTCCAGAAGGTGGCACAGTTCGTGCACCACCACGTGCTCTATGCACCACTCGGGCAGGAGCAACAGATATATGGAGAAGCATAGGCCACTGTCCTTCACGTTGCACATGCCCCATCGCGAAATCATCGGTTTGTAGCGGATGGTGCCCGGTTTTACGCCCATCTCCTGAGCATGGCGCTGCACCATGGGAGCTACGATGGCACTGAGGCAGCGCACGGCATCTTCCCTCTGAGCACGGGAGGCCAGAGACAACTGGTTGTAGAAGTCGGCCCGCTGCTGCAGTCGCTCGCTGGTCCGTCGTCTGGCCTCGTCAATCCACTGGCGATGGTCCTCGATGAAGGCTTCCACCTTGGCCTTTGGCATGCCGATGGGCACAGAGACATGCACGTCGCCGTTCTTGACGATGTGCATCGACAGTCTGCTTGTTCTCCGATATGTGATTTCTATGGCCATGCTCAGTTGTTTGGCTGTCAAAGGTACGCAAAGCGCGGATGAAATCCAAACAAATGTGACGTTTTTTTGAAAATGCGCCTCCAAAAGACTGCTTATATCAAATATAATTCATAACTTTGCAGCCGATTACAATTAACAACAGTCGATTAACAAAAACCGCATAAATAAAGAAATGGCAGGATATTTGGTAGAAGATGCCCGTAAGGTGACAACCCACCGCCTTACGGAGATGAAGCAGCAGGGAAAGAAGATTGCCATGCTGACAGCTTATGACTACACGATGGCCCAGATAGTGGATGGGGCAGGGGTGGACGTCATCCTGGTGGGAGACTCGGCCTCGAACGTGATGGCTGGCAACATGACGACGTTACCCATCACCGTCGACCAGATGATTTATCACGCCAAGAGCGTGGTGCGTGGTGTGAAGCGTGCCCTGGTGGTGTGCGACATGCCCTTCGGTTCGTATCAGGTGAATGCCTCTGAGGGCATTACCAATGCCATACGCATCATGAAGGAGGCTCACTGCGATGCCCTGAAGTTGGAAGGTGGAGAGGAAATCATAGAAACAGTGCGTACCATACTGGCCGCAGGTATTCCTGTGTGCGGACATCTGGGACTGACACCGCAGAGCATCAATAAGTTCGGAACCTATGCCGTACGTGCCAAAGAAGAGGCTGAGGCTGAGAAACTGGTGCACGACGCCCATCTGCTGGCCGATGCCGGTTGCTTTGCCATCGTGCTGGAGAAGATACCCGCTGCCCTGACCGAACGCGTCTGCCGCGAGGTGGCTGTGCCCATCATCGGCATCGGTGGAGGTCCGGCTGACGGACAGGTGTTGGTGCTCCACGATATGCTGGGCATGAACAAGGGCTTCTCGCCCAAGTTCCTGCGCCGGTATGCCGACCTGCATTCAGTGATGACCGACGCCATCGGACAGTATGTAAGCGACGTGAAGTCATGCGACTTCCCCAACGCGGAAGAACAGTACTAAAATTACACTCGACCGCGAATTGCATTTGAGCGCGAATTACACGAATTGCACGAATTAGACGGATTTTAAAATCTTCGAATTCGTGCAATTCGTGTAATTTTTTTATACGTGCAATTCGCGTAATTCGTGTTTTTGTCAAATACTTACTATCCTTTGTAAAACGGCATCGTTAGCCTGCGATTTTAACGTTCTTTATAAAAAAAGTTAATAATCCTTTGGCGGGCTCGTATAAAACTGCTATATTTGAAAGATTTTTGGGCCAAAATGGCCCTAAATGTGCGTGAAAACAACATAATAACTAACTAAAATAACCAAATGAAAAACAGTATGCTAAAGCGAAAAATTACCTTTGCGGTAGTTCCGGCTTGTGCTGCTTTCCTACTGGGTGGTATGGCCACGTCGTGTAGCGACGACCTGCTCACCGGACAGCCTTCGTGGCTGGGATCGAGCATCTACGAGGAACTGGAATCGCGTGGTAATTTCACGGAGACATTGAAACTGATCAATGCTCAGGATGAGGACTACGCATCCATGCTGAAGAGAACGGGTTCGAAGACGCTGTTCGTGGCCGACGATGCCGCCTGGCAGCGCTTCTACCAGAAAAATCCATGGGGCGTGACCTCTCTGGAGGAAATGAGTCCGGCACAGCGGAAACTCATTTTCAAGTCCAACATGGTGAACAGTGCCTACTTGGTGGAACTGCTCAGCAGCATCCCAGGCGAAACACCCCTGGAGGGCGCCTGCATGCGCCGCTCTACGGCCACCAACCTGATGGACTCGGTGCCCTATGTGCCCGCTGCCAAATTCCCTGTGATCAACCCCGCACGCCGCAACAACAATGGTACCCAGATTGACTACTGGGCTGACGTCCGTGGCAAGGAGGGCATCTACATGGTGCAGGATAGTTCTGTGGCCAGCATGATACACTTCATGCCCCGATTTATGCAGAACAACAACATCACCAGCGACGATGTAGAGTTCCTGACCAACGGCGAAATCAAGTCCAACATCGGTGCCTTCGTAAACGGTAAGGTCATCCGCGAGAACACCGACACCGAAATCCTGCAGGACATCACCTGTCAGAACGGTTACATACACGTGCTGGAGGATGTGGCCCTGCCGCTGGACAACATGGCCAACGTGATTGCCCAGAACCCGCAGTTCAGCATCTACAACCGACTGCTCGACCGCTTCTCCTATCCCCACTACAGTCCGACGGTGAACAACGAGTATCACCGCCAGTATGGTGGCGACCTGAAGGATAGCGTGTTCGTACGCCGATACTTTAACAATCACCTCAACTTCTCCTTCAAGAAGAACGACAAGCGGGAAGACCCCAGCGGCCTGCTGCCCTATGATCCAGGATGGAACCACTACTTCCTGGAGGGCTCCAACGCCACGGAACCTTTCTTCCAGCGCGACGCTGCCGTCATGTTGGTACCCACGGACGAGGCTATGCTGAGATACCTGGAGACCGACGGTTCGGACCTGAAGGAACGCTATGGCAGCGGTGCTGGTGAGACGGCATGGGACAATGCCCCCGATGCCGTAGTGCTGCCCCTGTTGCAGAACACGATGCTTACCAGTCTGAAGTCGGCCGTGCCCAGCGTCTTCGGCAGTATCAACAACACCGAGGGTGAGACGATGGGCGTAACGAAGGCCGATATCGACAGCGTGCTGTGGGCCTGCAACGGCGTCGTCTATCAGACCAACAAGGTTTACGTTGCTCCCGAGTACGTCAGTGTGTACTACCCCTGTATCATCCGCGACGAGGAAGACCTGCACATCGTGTACAATACCATCGAGTGGGATAACAAGCAGATTGGTGGTGAGGGTTTCCGTGCCTACCTGATTAATCATGGTTCGAAGTATAGTTTCGTCATCCCCACCGACAATGCCCTGCAGACCTATTACGACCCCGTGAGCTACAAGCGCCAGAACGCACGTCGCGAGCCTAACTCCGTAATATACCGCTTCTCCGTTGTCGACAACGTTCTGACGGCTTCTGCCTTCAGCATCGACTGGAGCCAGGAGAAACTGGACGAGAAGGGACATGGCGAGATAGGAGCACCCGCAACCAGCGAGCGCCCCAGCACGGGACAGAAGGGTGATGCCTTCAACCGCTTCAAGGACATCATCAACAGCTCCCTCTCCAACACGCTCTTCACTCCTGGACAGCGATTCTACCAGGCCAAGAACGGTGGTCCCATCATCGCCCAGTGGAACGGTACGCAGCTGGCTGGCGTAGCCGGTTCGTTCCAGTACGAGCGTGGCTACTACATCCCCGTCATCGAGACCTTCGACAAGAGCGTAGAGGGTAACGGTCGCAGCTACATTATCGACGAAGAACCCCTGATGAGCACCTTCGTCAGTCCCTACATGGCACTGACCGACAGCCTGCGCGAGGGGCAGTTTGGCGAGTTCGGCCGTCTGTTGGGCGGTACCGAAGCCATCGTGGCCAAGGACTCCTACACCAACCAGGCCACCATGGACTACTGCCTGAAGAACCTCAACAACTATCATTATACTATATATGTGCCCACGAACGAGAGCCTCTTGGAACTCATCGACGCACATAAGTTGCCCACTTGGGACGACGTGGATGCCGTGCAGAACTGCATCTCCCTCATTCAGGACAAACTGGACGTAGTTACCTCAGAGGCCGACTCTATCCAGCTGGCCGAAGACCTTGCCTACATCACTAAGCAGGCCAAACTGATGAGCGACGTCATCACCAACTTCGTCTCCTACCACATCCAGGATAACTCGGTATACGTAGAGGGCGACCCGCATGCCAACGACGTCTTCGAGAGCGCCTGCCTCGACACACTGACGACCCGTTTCGTGAAGCTCTATGTCAACTATGAGCTGGGTGGCGACCTGACCATCACGGACAACTGTGGCAATCGCCGCACTGTGAAGACCAACGTCACCGACATGGCCGGACGTGAGTGCCACAACGTGCTCACACGTCAGTATTTCTTCGACAAACCGACCCTGACGGCAAGTAAGCAGATACTTTCGTCGTCGTTTGCCGTGCTGCATCAAATCGACAAGCCCCTGGAGCCCTTCCCCGTGGATGCCAACCATCCCACTGGCAGCTACTACAGCCCGGCGTCGTATGATAAGGTGCAGGAAGTCCTGGCCAAATATCCCGTGGACACAGTTGAACCTACTCCTAACCCAATCAAGCGTAGAAGATGAAAACACTTAAATATACCTTATTAATAATCATGTGTCTGACATCTTCGCTTGTCAGTGCACAGATAACCCGCATCAGCGGTACGGTCAGCGACGAATATGGCGAACTGCCTGGCGTGGCCGTAAAGGAGATAGACCCCTCGAACCGTACCGTCAGTGCTACGGTTTCGGATGGAAACGGTAACTTCACGATGATGGTGAAGGACAGCAAGAAGAACAAGATTGTCTTCACCTGCGTCGGCATGAAGCCATACACCATCAAGCCCATCACCAAACAAGTGTACAAAATCACCATGGGCGCCGATGTGAAGACCATGAAGGAAGCCGTCGTGGTAGGTAAGAAAATGTCGAGAACCAGTGGTATGGCCATTCCCGAACGCGAGGTCAGCTACTCGGCTCAGGGCTTGGATGCCAAGGAGTTCGAGGGACTGGGTATCACCTCGGTGGACGAGGCCCTGCAGGGACGTATCGCCGGTCTGGACATCATCGCATCGTCAGGTAATGTCGGTGCCGGTTCGCAGATGCGTCTGCGTGGTGCCAGCTCCGTCAGCACACTGACCAGCAACGAACCCCTTATCGTCGTCAACGGCGACATCGCCACCGACGTAGACCTCAGCGACTTCTCAGTGGAGACGGCAACCGATGAAAAGTTTGCCGAACTGCTGAAGGTGAACGTCGACGATATCGAGCGCATCCAGGTACTGAAGGATGCATCCGCAACGGCCATCTGGGGTATGCGAGGCGCCAACGGTGTCATCGAAATCACCACCAAGCGTGGTGCACGCGGCCCTGTGCGTGTGGCTTACTCTGGTAAGGTCACTATCCACGACAAGAACCGTCCCGTGAAGTTGCTCAACGGCGACCAGTACACCATGATGCTGAAGGAAGCCTACTTCAATCCCAAACTGGACGACCAGGCTGCCAATATCCCCGAAATCAACTACGACTACGAGGGATTCCCCGAAGCCTATATGTATGATAACAATACCGACTGGACGAAACTGGTGTCGCAGACCGGTATCCTCCACAGCCACACCCTGAGCGTTCGAGGTGGTGACGAGAAGACCACCTTCCGCATCTCCGGTGGCTACGACCACGAGAAGGGTAACATCATCAAGCAGGCCATGAACCGCTTCTCCACACGTATGGCTCTGGACTACTATGTCAGCGACCGCATCAAGATCAACAGTGACTTCTCGCTGACCTACACCGACCGCGACATGAACCACGACGGACTGTGGGGTATCGCCATGGTGAAGATGCCTAACCTCTCGCCCTACTACGAATACGAGAACGGCGTCTGGAGCAACGACTATTATTATATGTTGCAGCGCGGCACATACGCCAGCACCGACAACACCAAGCTGGACGACCAGCGCAAATTGGCCAACCCCCTGGCAAGTGCCAACCTGGCCAAGTACAACCAGCGTACCTACAACCTGGCTCCGAAGATTGAACTGGAGTACAAGTTGCTGGGCCTTGACGACGACCACCACCAGCTGACCTACAACGGCGTGGTCTACATCAACGTCTCCAACCAGTACAACGACAAGGACTATCCTCGCGAACTGGGACTCAGCACGCAGAACTACCTGAACACGCACAACACCTCTTCGCACAGCAGCAAGAGCCTTTCGTTCACCACACGTCACAGACTGACCTACGTGCCGGCCTTCAACAACAAGGACCACAGCCTGCGCACGATGGCCCAGTTCGAGTTGACCAGCGGTAGCAGCAGTGCTCAGAACACTACGGCCTATCGTCTGCCTGCAGGCGTCAGCTCACCCTCGGCCGGTGGTCTGGTTTCGGGCATGGGCAGCGACTTCGGACAGTGGCGCGGCATGGACTATATGTTCGTCGGTCACTATTCTTATAAGAGTAAGTATTCGCTCGACGGCACCATCCGTATGGACGGTACTACACGCTTTGGTCCCAGCAAGCGCTGGTTGGCCAGCTACTCAGTGGGCGGCCGTTGGAACCTCATCGACGAAAGCTTCATGGAATGGGCACGCGATAAGGCCAAGATGAGCATGTTGGCCATCAGTGCCGGCTACGGTGGTGTGGGTAACCCTCCCAGCAGCGACTACCTCTATCTGAATAAGTATAGTCAGGGCTCGTCGTACATCGGCCGCACCTCCATGAAGCCCGACGGACTGAAGCTGAATGCCATGGGTCCGGAGAAGGTGACATCGTGGAACTTAGGTTTCAACCTCGGCTTCTTCGACGACCGCATCAAGTTCCGCCTCGATGTCTACTCGCGTCTGACTCGCGGCATGATGCTCTCCGGCGGTATCACAAACAGTACGGGTTACAACAGCCTGGCCGTAGTGAACACCGGTAACATGAAGAACAGCGGTTGGGAATTCAACATCGACGGTAACCGTCTGCTGAAGAAAGGCAAGTTCTCGCTCGACTTCTACGTCAACTTTGCCAACAACCACAACATCATCACCAAGATGGACGACATCTCGCTGGAGAACATGAACACCACCGAGTTCCGTCAGGAGAACGCATTCCTGCTGAAGCGCGTGCAGGTGAACAACCCCTTCGGCTCCATCTATGGCTTCAAGTGCCTGGGTACCTACCAGTATAACTTCTCCTCGGCACAGAACATCGTACGTGGCAAGATTCCCGCTCGTCTGCAGCGCGAATATCCTGGCATCAGCACCCTGCAGGGATTCATCGATGCCGGCATCACCTTCCCCGTGGCCATCAGCGAAAACGGACAGGTCGTGCTGAACGAGAAGGGCGAACCCGTGCAGATGGCATTCTGTAACACGGCTGTCACCTCCACAGCTACCAACAGCTATAAGTTCAACGGTGGTGATGCCATGTACGAGGATGTGAACCACGACGGACAGATCAACGAACGCGATATCCAGTATCTGGGTAGTTCACTGCCCAAGCTGAACGGTGGTTTCGGCTTCACGCTCAACTATGGCCGTTGGTCGTTGCGCACCCAGTTCAACTATCGTATCGACTACGATGTCTTCAACCTGGCCCGTCTGAATGTAGAGTCGATGAACTCGAACAACAACCAGAGCGAGGCTGTCAACTATCGTTGGCGTAAGGAAGGCGACGGCGGCACCAACAGCTTCATTCCTCGTGCCCTGAACGGTACCACCAACTACAATACCCTGGTGAGCGACCGCTTCATCGAGGATGCATCGTTCCTGCGCCTCAACTACCTGCAGCTGACCTATTCCTTCGATCCGAAGCTCATCAAGAAATGGCATATTAACAGCCTGAGACTCTCGGCCAGTGCACGTAACCTCTTCTGCCTTACCAAGTATTCAGGTGTAGACCCCGAGGTCGGCTACGGTGGCATGAATGTGTCTACCGACAACGCCAACACTCCTGGTCACGCCCGTGCCTATACGTTTAACCTCGACATCGAGTTCTAAAGAAAGGAGAACAACGATATGAAAAATATAAAACTGAAATCCATATTACTGGCAGGTGTTGCCTGCCTGGGGCTGTCCTCCTGTGGCGACTTCCTGGAAATCGAACCCAAGACCTTTGTTTCCGAGGACAACTTCTGGAATGAGAAGACCGATATCGACCAGACTGTGATAGGTGTCTACACCAAACTGCAGGCCGACGATATCATACGCCGCTGCATCATCTGGGGCGAGGCCCGAAGCGAGAATATCCTGGACGGCCTGAACTGCGAACGCGACCAGAAGGACATCTACCGTACCTTGCAGGAGCAGTTGCTGCCCACCAACCCCTTCACCAACTGGCAGTCGTTCTATTCGGTGATTAACACCTGTAACATCGTCATAGAGCGTGCTCCCGAGGTGAGCCAAAAGGACCCCGTGTTCACACAGAGTGATGTGCTGGCCACGCAAGCCGAAATGGCTTTCGTGCGCGACCTTTGCTACTTCTATCTGGTGCGCGCCTTCAAGGATGTGCCATACTACACTCATGCCATACAGGTGGACGAGGACGCCCAGCCCATCGCAGCCACCAATGGCGACCAGATTGTGCAGAACCTGATTGCCGACTTGGAGTCGGTGGTCAGCAATGCCCTGAAGGCCTATCCGAAGGATGACAACGCCCGCTATAACAGCAACTGTAATCGTGCCACACAGAGCTCCATCTATGCCTTGCTGGCCGATCTCTGCCTGTGGAGCGGACAGTATCAGAAGTGTGTGGATTATGCACAGCGCGTCATCGACGCCAAGCTGCAGGAGTACCACGAAAACTATGCCGGACGTACGGGCATGAGTTCGACGGTGACCGTTGTCAACGGCAACGTGGTTACCCGTTCCGACAATGTCGCCCTCTTCAAGTGGAACGGCGATACGGGCGAGGGTTATCCCCTGATTCCCTGCTTTAGCAGTCTGTCGTCCAACAGCTATGGTGCCGACTTCAACAGCATCTTCGGCGGCACCGGCAACAGCTTCGAGAGCATCTTCGAACTGGCCTACACCACGAATGGCAATGACAGCTACCTCTCCAACTCGGCCTGCGGTGCCCTCTATGGCAACCACTATTCTAAGGACAGCAATTCCGGACGTGGTTTCCTGACCGTGGCCGACGGCGTGTTCAGCGACATTCCCAACAACATCAACTCGATATTCGATCATGGCTACGACGAGCGCTTCTATACCAACATGAAGCCAGAGAAGCCCGGCGACTATTCGACGGCCGATATCACGAAGTTTGTCAGCTACAGTGCCACCGTCACACCGGCAACGGGTTCGAACAACCAGAACCTTCGTTTCTCGGTTAGCCATTCGTACAATACGGGTAACTACCACGACCGCAACTGGATATTCTACCGGCTGACCGACGTCATGCTCATGCAGGCAGAGGCCCTGATAGAAATGGCCCAGCACGATGACTACGAGGTGCGTGACGACGAGGGTAATCTGCTGAAGGACAGCGATGGAGAACAGGTGTACGACGCCGACCTGGCCCGTGCCTTCGGTCTCATCTATGCCGTGAATCGCCGCAGCATCATGGTTCCCAGCGTGGGCACCCACACCACTGCCACTGCCAACGAACTCAAGATTACGAAGTATAACACTCGCAACCTGATGCGCGACCTGTGCAAGGCTGAGCGTCGTCGCGAACTGATGTTCGAGGGCAAGCGCTGGTTCGACATCCTGCGCTACAATCGTCGTGAAGGTGGCCTTACCAACATTCCTCAGAAGCGCAATGCCACGCGCATTGTCAACACTGAGGCTCTGTACTGGCCGTATTATCGATATGAATTAAAGAACAACCCCTTGCTGAAGCAGAAGCCTTACTATGACACAAGCAGTGAGAATAGTGAGGACGCCAACAGCACTACGGAATAAAATATGCAACGTATGAAGAACATATCTAAGAATTTATTTGCCTGGCTCGTCATGGGCGTGACAGGCATGATGGCTCTGTCGCTTGGTTCGTGCAGCGATGACATTCCTGCCGACAGCTATTATTCCTACAGGGGACAGCTGATGAGCGACTATCTGCAGACCAACGACAACTACAGCCAGTTTACGGCCATCATCAACCGCGCTGCCAGCAGTCAGCGTGGCGTGAATATCATGGACCTGCTCGCCACCTATGGCAAGTACACCTGTTTTGCTCCTACCAATGCTGCCGTGAATGCCTACCTCAGCGAGAACGGCTACAAAAGCGTAGAGGAAATCCCTGTGGACATCTGCGACACCATCGCCCGCACCCATCTGCTCAACAGCGGCTCGGGCGAGGATGCACATCCCTACAGCACGGCCGACTTCACGGAGATGCTGGGCGAGGCTGGCACAGCCGACCTGCCCATCAACATGAATGGCCGCTACCTCTCGCTGGAGTGGGTGGACGAGGAAGAAACCTATCGCATCAGCGGTACGGGCTTCATCACCCATGCCAACGACTCTGTGGACAATGGTATCGTCCACACCGTCAATGCCCTGCTTTCGTCGTCGAACGAGACCGTTCCCGACCTGCTGGCCAAGGACGACCGCGTTAAAATCTTCTCCGAGGCCCTTACCCTGACGGGCTTGGCCGACTACATGTCGAACCATATCAAGGACGAGACCTGGAACTACTACGACGAGAAGTACGAACCTCTGCATGGCAAGGTTATCTACTCGGGTGCACAGAACGACTGGTGCGACATTCCAGAGGAACGAAAGTATAAGTTCACCGTCTTTGCATGTTCCGACTCGGTGCTCAGCCACCAGTATGGCATCACCGACATCCAGGGCCTCTACACCTATGCCAAGGGCATCTATGGCGGTCCGGAATATTCGGAGAACCTTGACTTTACTGACCCGCAGAATCCCCTGCGCCGCTTGGTTGGCTACCACTGTCTGCCTTTCGCACAGTCGTACGACCGCTACACCACCATCTGTACCATCAAGTACAATGAGACCAAGGCCTTCATCAATCCCACCGAGTGGTACGCAACGATGGATACACTGACTACCTTAAAGGTTACGCGCATGAAGTCGCCGGGCGAGATTCGCCAATACGGTGGGGTGGAGGATGAGCTCTACCTGAACCGCAGCGACAACAACCGCTCCACGGTACACTGGCCGGGCGTTCACGTCAACCGTCCCAGCAACGAATATGTGCAGAGCGGACGCAACGGTGCCTACTTCCTCATCGACGGTCTGGTGGACTATAGCGAAGAGACGAAGCAGGAAATCTTCAACACCCGCATACGTTTCGACCTCATCGATTGCTTCCCCGAGATGCTGAGCAACGACCTGCGCAACTATGATATGGCCCACGACGGCACGGCATCGGACAACCGTAATGCTCCAGCCCGCAACTTCATCCTGCCCAATGGCTATCTGGATGGCGTGAAGACCAACGAAGACGGCTACTTCATGTATCAGGGTGCGCGCAACTGGTATTGGAGCTACGAGGGCGACGAGTTTAACCTTGCCTCCGATGTCAACCACTACGACGCCGAGTTCTATTTGCCCAGCGTGCCCACCGGCACCTATCAGATTCGTCTGGGTCTGGCCGCTATGGCCTCGCGCGGTATCTGTCAGTTCTACCTCGACGGTGTGCCCAAGGGCATCCCCTTCGACGAGCGTAACAACGACATTGAGAACCGCATTGGTTGGGTGTCTCCCTCTCGTCTGAACTCCCTGCCCATCGAGGAGCGTGAAGCCAGCAAGAAGAACATGCACAACCTGGGTTGGTATCACGGTCCTGCAGGCATCTTCAACACCACAGGCCCCGGCTTCAAGGATGGTCGCGATGCCTTGGCCCACTCCGGTGGTACGTTCTACGAGCATACCACCACGCTGCGCTACGTGCTGGCCACGGAGACCCTCGACGAGAATGTCCGTCATAAGGTTCGTATCAAGTCCATTTGGGCCGTAGGTTCTGCCCTGATTATGTTCGACTACCTCGAACTCGTGCCCAAGAGCGTGTATGGCGTAGAAGGCGAAGGACGTGCCGAGGACGACTATTAATTCATCATGCAAAACCAGACAATTATATTGTAAGATCATGAATAAGATAAAGAAACATATAGGATTTGTGCTTTTGGGCTCTGCCATGATGGTGGTACCCGCCTGCACAGACACCTGGAACGAGCACTACGATGTGACCGAAGGAGGCATGGCCGACCAGCCCTCCCTGCTCCAGAACATCCAGAGTGACGGTTCCCTGGCCAATTTCTATCGTGTGCTGAACAGCATCGAGATGGCCGATGCCCTCGATGCTGCCCAGCAGCTGACCGTATGGGCTCCACGTAATCTGACCGACGCCCAGGCCGACAGCATCATCGCTGTCTACAATGCCGACAAGGCCGCAGGTCTGAAGAAGGAGGACAACAAGGCCATCACACAGTTCTACCAGAACCATGTGGCCCTGTATGCCCGCCCCATCTCGTCGCTGACCGACGACACGGTGGCCATGCTCAATAAAAAGTATATGCACCTTATCGGCACCAGCGACAAGGCCGGTACGCTGAGCGGAAATGCCTTCGACGATGCCGTCATCAGCAACAACGGCATCCTGTACAAGACCAAGGGCATCCAGCCCTTCTTCCCCAACGTGCGCGAGTATATCGAGAAGCGCGAAGGCATGGACAGCATCGTGCAGATGATAAAGAAGTTCGATGAGTACGAACTGGACGAGAAATCGTCCGTAGCCGGTGGCGTAGAGGATGGCAAGACCGTCTATCTCGACTCCGTGACCGTGCTCTCCAACAACTTGCTGAGTTCGTTGGGCTACATCCAGCGCGAGGACAGCGTCTACACGCTGCTGGCTCCCACCGACGAGGTTTGGGCGAAGCTCTATGAGAAGTATCGTCAGTACTATGTCTACGACCCCTCGGTCAACAATGCCGACTCGCTGGCTGAGTACAACACCCGTTGGAGCATCATGCGTGGCCGCTTCTTCAACACGAGCGCCAACAATAAGTACAACCGCAATCCTCAGGATTCGCTGGTCAATACCTATTACTATGAGCGTCAGAGCCACAACCCCCGTTCGAACGTCTACTACAAGCCCTACGAGACCATCCTGAACGGTCTCCAAAAGGTCACCTGCTCTAACGGAGAGGTATACATCGACGACAAGGGTGTGATTGACCCCCGCACCACCTTCTTTGGCCGTACCGACCTCAGGGCCGACCTTGCCAGCTACTACGAGGTGCCCAAGAATTCTGCCAACGAGGAAACGATGAACGTGAACCGCTGGACCTATTATAAGAAGATGTATTATACCGATTCTACGGAAGTGGTGACCAAGGCCATCGACTACATCACGGTTTCGGCCAAGGGCTCCGGCGACCAGTCGAAGATTACCTACACGTTGCCCAGCATCCTCTCCGGTGCCTACTATAACATCTACGTAGTGACCATGGGACAGACGCTGCCCACGTGGTTCCAGATTGGCCATACCGAGAAGAACGCCCGCGGCAACTTCCCCTCCGAACAGTATTGGGAGAATCCCCATCCCATCACTGCCGAAAGCGAGGTGGACAACGTGAACGAGATTCTGAGCCTGTCGAAGAGCAACACCTGCTTCGTCTCGAAGGTCGACGAACTCGACACCCTGCTCGTGCAGAAGGCCGTTCAGTTCCCCAATTCGAGCGTAGGCTTGGACGATGGCGTGGCCAAACTGGTTGTCCGCTCCATGGGCCCCAGCAGCCGCACCAAACTCGACGTGATCTACACGCGTACGCTCAGTCTGTGCGAGTTCATCCTCGTTCCTTTCGAGACAAAGGAGGAGGCTGAGGCTGCAGCCGACGATATGGATGCGTTTAACGATGAATTACTGGAAGCTAATAAGGAAAATTAATACGATATGAAAAATATAAATGTTCTATTCCTATCCCTCTTGATGGTTTCTCCCCTGAGCCTCTATGCACAGGAGGAAGATGAAGCTGTGCAGGAGGATGCGCCTGTGGTCCAGATTCGCAAGGCGAAGAAGAAGGAGCCGACACGCACCATCCAAGGCCGTGTTGTCAGTCAGGCCACCCACGAACCGCTGGTCGGTGTGCTGGTGCAGTCTGTCGCTGGCGAAGGATACTCCACCCTGACCGAGGAGGACGGTACCTTTAAGATGGAGGTACCCCTGTACAGCAGTGCCGTCACGGTCACCATCCCTGGCTACAACATGATTCGTGTGGGCCTGAACAAGTCCGGCCAGTTGCGCGAAATCGTGATGCAGAGCGATGCTGCCCGTGCCCTGTACGGCCGCGATGACAATGTCCTGAACAATGTCCGCACGGGCTCCTTAGAGTATACGGCAGCCCGCAACGTCACCTCGGAGGTCGGCAACCAGCTGGCCGCCAACGTCCACACCGTGGCACGCAGTGGTGCCCTGTCCGTGGGTAACTACATGAACATCGGCGGCGTCAATTCGCTGCAGAGCAATTCTCAGCCCCTGATAGTGCTGGACGGCGTCATCATGGACCAGCAGTATGGTCGCCAGATGATACACACCGGTTACTACAACGACGTCCTCACCAACATCAATCCCAACGATGTCGAGAGCGTGGAAGTGATGTCCAACGGAACCGCCCTCTATGGTGCCAAAGGCGCCAACGGCGTCATCTTCATCAAGACGAAGCGTAACACGTCGCAGGCCACGCGCATCGAGGCCACGGTCAACGTGGGCGTGGAGCTGCTGCCCAAGATGTACGATGTCATGAGTGGCAGTCAGTACAAGACCTATGCCTCCGGCCTCTTACAGAGCACCGGCACCCTGGCCAACACCTTCAAGTTCCTCAACAACGAGTATTGGGCCCCCAAGTACAGCAACAATACCAACTGGGCCGACCACCTCTACAACGAGGCCGTGACCCAGAACTACGGCTTGAGCGTGCAGGGCGGTGGCGACATTGCCAACTACATGCTGTCCGTCGGCTACACCCACGACAACAGCGTACTGAAGGAGAACAACTTCAACCGCCTGAACATCCGCTTCAACACCGACATCAAGATTACCGACCACCTCTCGATGAGCTTCGATGCCGCCTACACCAACCAGACGCGTAAACTGATGGATACCGGTGCACCCGACACCTACGACCAGAAGTCCATCACCAGCACCAACTTCCTGGCAGCTGCCAAGAGCCCCATGCTGAGTCCGTACTCCTTTGTCGGCGACTGGGCCAACCGCATCGGCTACATCAACGACAGCCACCTCGACATCATCGATGAGGACTATCTCGACGAGCTCTCCAACATGCGCACGTCGAACTACCGTCTGGCCAATCCCGTTGCCATCAACCACTACGGTACGGCCGAGAACAAGAACTACTTCGACAACTCGTACGTCAACCTTATTGTGACGCCCAAGTACCAATTCAACAAACACCTCTACCTGAGCACTATGTTCAGCTACACGTCGCTCAACACCAACGAGAAGTACTACGTGCCCATCAACGGTGTGCCCAGCTATTACGTGGCAGCCCTTCAGAACGAGATGGAGAACGAGATTGGCTCACAGTATGGCAAGCAGAACACTGTCAACAGCGACACGAAGCTCGACTGGCGCAACTCCTACGGTGGCCACAACATCCACCTGCAGGGCGGTTTCCGCTACATCAACGAGAGCTACTCGCTCAACACCCAGCACGGCTACAACGAGAAGAACAGCGGTAACGACAAGACCCCCTTCATCGGCAACACCACCAACAAGACCTCTACCGGTACCAACGAGAATCTGGCCACCATCACCTGGTACGGCCAGGCCCAGTACAACTATGCCAACCGCTACTATCTGGATGCAGCCTTGGCCATAGAGACTAATTCTCAGTTCGGTCGTCAGGCCAAGGGTGGCTTCAAGTGCGGCGGTGTCGTTTGGGGCGTATTCCCCAGCGTACAGGCCGGATGGGTAGTCTCTAACGAGAAATTCTTCGACGTTCCCGGCATCGACTACCTGAAGCTGACGGCAGGTTTCGGCATGAGCGGCAACGACAACATGGTCTACGACGCCTCGCGCACCTACTTCACCAGCAACATGTTCCTCAACAAGGTTGCCGGTTTGACCCTTCGCAACATCGGTAACACCGAGCTGCAGTGGGAGACCACCAAGCGCTTCAATGCCGGCATCGAGTTCAAGGGCCTGAACAACCGCCTGGGTATCAACTTCAACTACTTCCATTCCTGGACCGACCATCTGCTCACCTTCCAGGAACTGGGATTTGTCAGCGGTCTCGACTACAACTGGAGCAACGGCGGTTCGCTCAAGAACCAGGGCTTCGATGTCACGGCCACTGCCCACCTCCTCTCGCGCAAGGATTGGAACTGGAGCATCGGCGCCAGCATGGGTCACTACGTCAACGAACTCACCGCCCTGCCCGACAACAAGGCTTACCTCGATACCGAGATTCTTGGTGCTACCGTGCGCAGCCAGGTCGGCAGCAGCGTGAACACGTTCTACGGATATCGCACTAACGGTGTCTACAGCACCTCCGAGGAAGCCAAGGCCGCCAACCTCTACATCCAGGACGAGACGGGTGCCAAGAGCTACTTCGGCGCCGGTGACATGAAGTTCGTCGACCTCAACAGCGACGGCCGCATCGACGGTAAGGACCGCACCACTATCGGCGACGTCACGCCCGACATCTATGGCAATCTCTTCACCTCGCTCAGCTGGAAGCACCTGACCCTTGATGTCAACTTCAACTACTCGCTCGGAGGCGACGTCTACAACTACATGCGCCAGCAGCTCGAGTCGGGCAGCCGCTTCATGAACCAGACCACGGCCATGCTCAACCGCTGGACCAACGAGGGACAGGTGACCACCGTCCCCAAGGCCACCTATGCCGACCCCATGGGCAACAGCCGCTTCAGCGACCGCTGGATTGAGGACGGTTCCTACCTGCGACTGAAGAGTCTGACCCTCAGCTACAAGTTGCCCATCAACAACACCTACATCCAGGGCATCACCATCTGGGGCCAGGCCAACAACCTCCTGACCTTCACCAAGTATCTGGGCGCCGACCCCGAGTTCTCCATGTCCAACAGCGTGCTGTCTCAGGGCATCGACCGCGGTCTCCTCTCCCAGGGACGCAACTTCCATGTTGGCGTGAAGATTAACCTCTAATATGTGGACAATTGAAAATTCGACAATTGAAAATTATGAATACAATCAAGTATATGTACAATAAGACAAGCGCCCTGCTCTGTGCGCTCTGTCTTCTCGGCGCCCTCTGTGTCACATCCTGCGAGGACATGCTCGACAAGGGCAATGAGTACGTGATCTATGCCGATAACCACATGATAGGCAACGCGGCCGACACCGTGACCTCCGTCGTGGGCATACTCAACAAGTTGCAGAGCATAGCCGTGCGCAACAATCTGTTTGGCGAACTGCGTGCCGACCTCGTGGAGGTGCGCAGCAACGCCACCACCGACCTCAAGAGCATTGCCGAACTCACCGTCGACGACGACAATGCCTACAACGTTCCGCGCGACTTCTACTCCATCATCAACAACTGCAACTACTTCCTGGCACATGCCGACTCGCTGGCCGGCAACACCAACCGCGGCATCTACTACTTTGCCACGGAGATAGCCCAGGTCCACAGCATCCGCGCCTGGACCTACCTGCAGATGGTGCTCCTCTACGGCCGCGTGCCCTTCGTCACAGAACCCGTAGTCACTAAGCTCCAGTCCGATGCCAAGTACCCCCTGTACGACCTCGAACAGATCTGCGACTACTTCATCCAGGACCTCAAGCCCTACTATGGCCGGGCCTATCCCGACTATGGCACCTTCGACACCAACATCGACCCGCAGCTCTGCTTCTTCCCCACCCAGATAGTCACCGGCGACCTCTACCTCTGGCTCGCAGCCAAGCGCCAGGACCCCGAGATGGCCAAGCAGGCAGCCAAGGCCTACTACGACTACATTGTGTGGAACCAGAGCGGCAAGCGCCCCCTCACCACCGGCGACAACCGCGTGCAGTGGAGCACCCAGACCCTCACCAACGGCACCTACCACTCGCCGAACGGTTCCCTTTCCTACGGCTTTGGCAGCGCCTGGGGCACAGCCTACCAGCCCGCCATCACGGCTATACCTATGGACTCCGCTGCAGCTGACGGACACTACAACGAGTTGCGTCTGCTCTACAACACCCGCAACACCGACGACGGCGACTATCAGGAGGCCAGCATCCAACCCAGCAAGCAGCTCTACGACCTGAGCGTCGCACAGGAATACGTCGATCAGGACGGACTCGGATTCACCGTCAAGGTCACCGCCGACAAGTTCACCGAAGAGCAAATCAACCGTGGCTACCTGGGCGACCTGCGCTACCAGGACACCTACTACCAGCGCACCTTCAACCTCAACTCCCAGGACGTTGACCTGCAGACCATCTACAAGCACTCCTATCAGCACATCGGTGTCTACCGTGCTCCGCAGATCTACCTCCGCCTGGCTGAGGCCCTCAACTATGCCGGCTATCCCCGCTTCGCCCGTCAGATTCTGACCATGGGCCTCTCCAACCTCGTCATCGAGAATGAGGTGCAGCCCTACTACACTACGGCACAGGATTCGGCCTTCATCCAGTATTTCGACTTCAACACCACCGAATTCATCCCCTACGTCCAGGCCTACGACCTCACCACGGCACCCTCCGGCGTAGTCATCTCTCGTACCCCCAACGTGCGCGCCAACACGGAGACCTGCAACATGGTGGGTATCCACGCACGCGGTTCGGGCCTGCCCTTCTACAATGCCAACTACGCACCCCTGGCCATCCCCGACAGCACCGGCTATCCCTATGACAAGGAGGCAGCCATCGGCGTACGTCCCACCAAGAGCGACTACACCTATCCCATGGCACCCCGCGTCGTGAAGATACCCTCCACGTGGGACCTCTATCCCAATGAAGTGGTCAGCAAGGAAGTCTATGCCACCATCAACCCCGGCCTCACCGCCACGGCTCTCGATCGCGCCTACGGTCTCTATGTCGACCGCGACTCCGTAGGTGCCTACAACACCTATGTCACCGAGACCGTACCCGCCTACGAGGCTGAGGTGGCAGCCGTAGACGCCATCTACCAGGCCGACTACGACGCCTATGCAGCCCGTCTCAACGATTTCCTCGCCGACTACGACTCGTGGTACCGTGCAGCCTATGCCAGCCCCAGTGTCGTACGCACCGAGCAGGACATGATCGACAAACTCATCCTCGACGAGCAGGCTCTGGAACTCGCCTACGAGGGCAACCGCTTCTACGACCTCATGCGTCGCGCCCTGTGGTACAACGACAACTCCCGCCTGGCCACACCCATCGGACAGCGCGATGCCACCGTCGGTGCCAAGCTCCTCAACCGAGACAACTGGTACATCCAGTGGAAGGGCGAGATAGGGCCCAACGCCCACTAATCGCCGCATTACCATAGCGAAGAGGCTGTGTCGCACCAACGACACAGCCTCTTATTTTTCTGTACCACGAATTACACGAATTATCACGAATTATTCTGTACCACGAATTACACGAATTATCACGAATTATGCTGTACCACGAATTACACGAATTATCACGAATTATTCTGTACCACGAATTTCACGAATTACACGAATGATTTGACCGCGAAACTCTTTAACCACGAATTTCACGAATTTAAACTTAATTATTGAAGTTTCGGGAGTACTAAAGACTCTGATATTTAGCACATGCGAAAGTCGTGTTATATTGATTTTTAGCGAACACGGATAAAACAGATAGACACGGATTAAAATCTGCTTAATCTGCTAAATCGTGGTAGAAAAAGCATCCGTCTAATCCGTGTTCGAAATTAATTTGTGTAATTCGTGTTACAGCATAATTCGTGAGAATTCGTGAAATTCGTGGTCGTGGTCGTGAAATTCCTGGTCGTGGTAGCGTCAGTACAGGCGCAGCATGTGCCCGGGCTGCGGCATATAGTCGGGGGCGAGGTCGTTCATCTTGTACAGGCTCTCCAGGCGTATGCCGTAGCGCTGAGCGATGCTGTACATCGACTCGCCCGCCTGCACGATGTGGGGTATGCCGCGCAGCGACTGGTCGGCGCGCGTGCGCTTCTTCTGCAGGTATAGGATGTCGCCCGGCTGGGGCGTGTACGACTTGGGCAGTTCGTTGTAGCGGCGCAGCTTGCGCTTCGATACGCCCGTCATCATGGCCAGTGTGGGCAGGTTGTCGCCTGGCTGCACCACGATGTAGTAGTTGTTGTTGCAGACCTGCACGGGGTGGGTGGCAAAGAACTGCTGTTCGGCCAATTCGCGCATCGAGACCTTGCTCTCGCCCTGCTGCAAGACGGGCGTGGGGGAGGTCGTTTCCTGATACCTGTTGCGGTGGCCGAAGTGCATCGAGTCGTACTGGTGCAGGTCGTAGATCTCGATAATCTGTATGAGTTGCTGGGCGTAGGTGGGGTTGGTGGCATATCCGCAGCGCTTCAGTCCGTGCGCCCATCCCTTGTAGTCGGTGCGCGAGAGTTGGAAGAGGCTCTGGTAGCGCGGCTTCATGAGGAACTGCGAGTGGTCCTCGAAGCTCTCGGCCACGGAGTTGTACTTGCGGAAGCGGTCGTCCGGCCGGTCGTCGCTCTTCACCACCCAGGGACCCGTCCATCCCATGCCCACCTTGATGCCGAAGTGGTTGTTGGCCTTTACGGCCAGCGTGCTGCGTCCGGCAGCGCTCTCCAGCAGTCCCTGTGCCAGGGTGATGCTGGCGGGTATGCCGTGGCGGGCCATCTGGTCCTGCGCCATCTGGTGGTAGCGGTCGATGTAGTCCTGATAGGCCTGGTTGGGGCGCTGGGCATGAGAATGCAGGATGAAGGACGAAGAAAGGAGGATGATGAGGAGTAGAATGATACGTTTCATGTGCCAAACATTTGTTTCTGGGTACAAAGATAGTAATTTTTAATTTTTAATTTTTAATTTTTAATTTAATATTGTATCTTTGCAGCAAATTAAGGCTTTCTGTATGGAAAAGTACAACATTACGAGCGAAGTCAGCGTCTATCGGGACGACGAACTCCTTCCTGAAGACCGCGAGCTGGTGGAGGCTGCCAAGTGCGCTACGGAGCACAGCTACGCACCCTATTCCCAGTTCCGCGTGGGTGCCGCCTTGCGGCTGGCCGACGGTACCGTCACCACGGGCAGCAATCAGGAGAATGCCTCCTATCCCCTGGGCCTGTGTGCCGAGCGCACGGCCATCTTCCATGCCCAGCACACCCATCCCGACCAGCCCGTCGAGGCCATCGCCATCGCCGCCTGGGCCAACGGCCATTTCTACCCCGATCCCATATCGCCCTGCGGCGCCTGCCGTCAGGTGATGTTGGAGGTGGAGAATCGCTACGGCCGTCCCATGCGCGTCTTGCTCTACGGCACCTCGGGCACCCACGTCGTCAGCTCCGTACGCGACCTGTTGCCTTTCCAATTCGTAAGCGAGTCACTGAAGAAATAAATTATAATAGATGATAACAGTATCCAACCTTGCCATTCAGTTTGGCAAACGAGTACTCTACAAAGACGTTAATATCAAGTTCACTCCGGGCAACATATACGGAGTCATCGGTGCCAACGGCGCCGGAAAATCCACCCTTCTGAAGGCCATCAGCGGCGAACTGGAGCCCAACAAGGGCACCATCGAATTGGGCCCCGGCGAGCGCCTATCCGTGCTCTCGCAGGACCACTTCCAGTATGACCAGGAGACAGTGCTCAACACCGTCCTCATGGGGCACACCACCATGTGGGAGGTGATGCGCGAGCGCGAGGCTCTCTACTCCAAGGCCGACTTCTCCGACGAGGACGGCATTCGCGTGGCCGAGTTGGAGGACAAGTTTGCCGAGATGGGCGGCTACACCGCCGAGAGCGATGCCGCAACCCTGCTGTCGGGCCTGGGCATCAAGGAGAGCAAGCACCACCAGCTGATGGGCGAACTTTCGGGTAAGGAGAAGGTGCGCGTCATGCTGGCCAAAGCCCTCTTTGGCAACCCCGACAACCTGCTCCTCGACGAGCCCACCAACGACCTCGACCTCGACACCGTGCAGTGGCTCGAACAGTATCTCTCCGAGTTTGAACAGACCGTGCTCGTGGTCAGCCACGACCGCCACTTCCTCGACTCCGTCTGCACCCACACCATCGACATCGACTTCGGCAAGGTCACCATGTTCGCCGGCAACTATTCGTTTTGGTACGAATCGAGCCAGCTGGCCCTGCGCCAGGCCCAGAACCAGAAGGCCAAGGCCGAGGAGAAGCGCAAGGAACTGGAGGAATTCATCCGTCGCTTCTCGGCCAACGTGGCTAAGTCGAAGCAGACGACCTCGCGCAAGAAGATGCTGGAGAAGCTGAACGTCGAGGAAATCCGTCCGTCCACCCGCAAGTACCCGGGCATCATCTTCCAGATGGAGCGCGAACCGGGCAACCAGATACTGGAGGTGGAGGGCCTGAAGGCAGTTGCCGAGGACGGAACCCTGCTCTTCGACAACGTGTCGTTCAACATCGAGAAGGGCCAGAAGGTGGTCTTCCTCAGTCACGACCCGCGTGCCATGACTGCCCTGTTCGAAATCATCATGGGCAACCGCGAGGCACAGGCCGGCACCTTCTCATGGGGCATCACCATCACCCAGGCCTACCTGCCTCTGGACAACACCGAATACTTCCAGTCCGACAAGAACCTGGTCGACTGGCTCATGCAGTACGGCGAGGGCAACGAGGTCTTCATGAAGGGTTATCTGGGCCGCATGCTTTTCTCCGGCGAGGAGGTGCTGAAGAAGGTCAACGTGCTCTCGGGCGGCGAGAAGATGCGTTGCATGATAGCCCGCATGCAGCTGCGCAATGCCAACTGCCTCGTCCTGGACACACCCACCAACCACCTCGACCTGGAAAGCATCCAGGCCTTCAACAACAACCTGAAACTCTTCAAGGGCAACATCCTCTTTGCCTCGCACGACCACGAATTCATCCAGACCGTGGCCAACCGCATCATCGAACTCACGCCTCAGGGCACCATCGACAAGCTGATGGAGTACGACGACTACATCGCCAGCGATGCCATCAAGGAGCTCAAGGCAAAGATGTATGGGGAAGGGTAACCTTTTAACATTTTAATCTTAATCGGTTAGAGGGCTTCCTCTAACCGATTAAGTTCATTTTCTGTCGTAGCCCAGCTGGTGACAAAGCGGCAGAGCGTGTGGCGGTCGTCGATGGGCTCCCAGGTCTCGAAGAGCACGTGCTGCATCAGTTGCTGCATCTGCTCATTCTCCAGCACCACGAACTGCTGGTTGGTGGGCGACGGCTTCAGTTCCAGCCCATGCTTCGCGAAGATGTCCCTCAGGCGCATGGCCATGCCTATGGCATGTCGGCCAATCCGGAAGTACAGCCCGTCGGTGAACAGAGCGTCGAACTGCACGCCAGCCACGCGGCTCTTGGCCAACAGGGCTCCGTGCGCCTTCACGTGGGTGAAGAATCCCTTGGGCGCACCCTTGGGAAAGACCACGGCCTCGCCGCACAGCGCACCGCACTTCGTGCCGCCGATGTAGAAGGCCTCGCAGTGGTGGGCCAGCCACGGGAGGTCGAAGTCGCAGCCCTCGGCCATCAGTCCGTAAGCCAGGCGTGCACCGTCCACGTATAGCGGCATCTCGTACTCTTGGCAGACGTCGTGGATGCGTTCCAGCTCTTCCTTATTATATATGGTACCCAATTCCGTAGGCATCGTCACGTACACCATGCCTGGCACGGCCATGTGTTCCCATGTGGGGTCGGCAAAGAAGCGTTGCAGGTAGCGGCGCAGGTCGTCGGCCGCCATGCGCCCCTCGTGCGAGGGCAGGGCTATCACCTTGTGACCGCCAGCCTCCACGGCTCCCGATTCGTGTACGTTGATGTGCGCCGTCTCTGCGGCTACCACTGCCTGGTAGGGTCGCAGCAGGGCATCGATGACTGTGGCGTTGGCCTGTGTGCCGCCTGCCAGCATGTAGATGTCAGCCTCAGGGCATTCGCAGGCTTGGCGCATCTTGGTGCGTGCACTTTCGCTCCACTCGTCGTAGCCGTACGAGGCACTTTGCGCCGGGTTCGTCTCCACCAGTCGGCGCAGCACCTCGGGGTGCGCTCCGTTGTTGTAATCACTTTCAAACGAAGGTATTTTCATAATTCTGATAGTTTTCGGCTGCGAAGATACAAAAAATCCCAGAAAATCAGTACATTTGTAGTCGGAAATCATAAGAATAAGGAACAACGCTATGAGATACGACAAACTACAGGTGGAACGCATCCGGCAGATGGAACGGCGGATGCACCGTGTGGAGAAGGTGGTCGGGCATCTGACATGGGTGCTCAACGAGTTGGAACAGTCGCAGGACGAACTTTCGGCCCTGGCCGCTTACTACGGCAGCGACCAGTGGCGCAGCGACTTTTCGGCCGACGAGGCAGGGCGCTTGCCGAAGAGCCTTCGTCGTGGTGTATTGTCCGAGGACGGCCTCTGGAACCTGCTCTCCGACTGCCGCGAACTGAGCCAACGTCTGCGTGAGGCCTCGGAAATGTTCCGATAAGTTTGTTTTTTTGAGCGCTAAGTCGTATCTTTGTCCTCAATTATGAAGATATTTGGTGTAGGAATGAATTACCAAGAGCACAATAAAGAGCTCGAAGGTACGTTAATATATAGAGAGGAGCCCGTAATCTTTACGAAGGCGGACTCGGCCCTGGTGAAGGACGGACGCCCGTTCTTCGTTCCCGAATATACGCAGCAGTGCGAATACGAGACGGAGATAGTGGTGAGGATTTGCCGGCTGGGCAGGAGCATAGCAACGCGGTGGGCACATCGCTACTACGACCAGGTGACGGTGGGCATCGACTTCACGGCCCGCGACCTGCAACGGAAGTTGAGAAGCGAGGGACTGCCCTGGGAACTGAGCAAGGGCTTCGACGGCAGTGCCGTGATAGGCGAGATGCAGCCGCTGGACGCCTTGCCCGACATACAGGACCTGCACTTCTGGCTCGACAAGAACGGCCAGACGGTGCAACAGGGACACACCGCCGACATGCTCCACCGTGTGGACGAGATAGTGAGCTACGTCAGTCGGTTCTTCACCCTGAAGATGGGCGACCTCATCTATACCGGAACCCCGGCGGGCGTGGGCCCCGTTCAGGAGGGCGACCATCTGGAGGGCTATCTCGAAGGGCGGAAGGTGCTGGATTGCAATGTGCGGTGAACCGCACACACATAGAGCGCAGAGAAGACAGAGAACACAGAGAGATATAGTGATATGAGAATAAAAGACACGATAAGAAGTTGGAAAAAAACTTGTGATGGCGGGGTCTTGCCAAGACTCTGTTGCTTCGTGCTCTTTATGCTCATTCTCTTTGTGTCCCCAGTCTGCTCTGCGTCCTCTGTGTCTTCTATTACGATACTCGACTGGAACGAACTGCGCATCGATTCCCTCTTGCCATGCTACACCGAGGTCGTACCCCTGGAGACCGACTACCGGATGTACGACTATCGGGTGG
>CAMOUQ010000019.1 GCA_946626595.1 uncultured Prevotellaceae bacterium
GCCCGGTGGCATGCTCACCAACTTCCCCACCATCCGCAAGGCTGTGAAGAAGATGGCCACTATCGACAAACTGATTGCCGACGGCACCTACAGCAACCTCTCCAAGCGCGAGCTGCTGCAGGTAACCCGCCAGCGTGCCAAGCTGGAGAAGAACCTCGGCAGCATCGCCGACCTGAACCGTCTGCCCAGCGCCCTGTTCGTGGTTGACGTGCTGAAGGAGCAGATTGCCGTGCGCGAGGCCAACCGCCTGGGCATCCCCGTGTTTGCCATCGTCGATACCAACTCTAACCCCGACAACGTCGACTTCGTAATCCCTGCTAACGACGATGCCAGCAAGAGCATCGAGGTCATCCTCGGCGCATGCTGCAAGGCCATAGCTGAGGGCCTGGAGGAGCGCAAGGTGGAGAAGGCCGATGCAGACGCTGCCGCTGCCAGCCAGAAGGACGGCAACGAGGGCGAGGACGAGGTAGAGGAGACCGAAGAGGCTCCTGCCGAAGAAGAGGCTGCCGAGTAAGCCCAGAGCACAACTTTGATTATTTATTAATACTGAAAGAAGATATTGTACTATGGAAGTTACAATGAATGATATCAAGAAGCTCCGCGAGATGACGGGCGCCGGTCTGGCCGACTGCAAGAAAGCCCTGGCCGAGAGCGACGACATGGACGGTGCTGTTGCATACCTCCGCAAGAAGGGTGCTGCCGTGGCTGCCAAGCGCAGCGACCGCGACGCCGCCGAGGGTTGCGTACTGGTGAAGGCACAGAACGGATTCGGTGCCATCATCGCCCTGAAGTGTGAAACTGACTTCGTGGCCAACAATGCCGACTTCGTGGCGCTGACCCAGCAGATTCTGGACGCAGCCGTTGCCGCCAAGTGTAAGACACTGGACGAGGTGAAGGCTCTGCCCATGGGCGACGGCACCGTGCAGGACGCCGTAGTGGCACGCAGCGGTATCACGGGTGAGAAGATGGAGCTGGACGGCTACCAGGTATTGGAGGCCGAGACCATTGCCACCTACAACCACATGAACCGCAACGGCCTGTGCACCATGGTGGCCCTGAGCAAGGCCGTGGAGGACGAGACCGTAGGCAAGAACGTTGCCATGCAGATTGCCAGCGCCGCACCTGTGGCCGTAGACGAGAGTGGTGTGCCCCAGGAGGTTAAGGACAACGAGTACAACGTTGCCGTAGAGAAGACCAAGGAGGAGCAGGTGCACAAGGCCGTAGAGGCTGCCCTGCGCAAGGCTGGCATCAACCCCGCACATGTCGACAGCGAAGACCACATGCAGAGCAACATGGGCAAGGGCTGGATTACGGCCGAGGACGTTGCCCGCGCCAAGGAGATTATCGCCACCGTCAGCGAGGAGAAGGCTAAGAACCTGCCTGCTGCCATGATCGAGAACATCGCCAAGGGCCGCGTAGGCAAGTTCCTGAAGGAGAACTGCCTGCTCAGTCAGGAGTACATCTGGGACAAGACCATGACCGTGGAGCAGTACCTGAAGTCTGTTGACAAGGACCTCACTGTCCTGGGCTTCAAGCGCTTTACCCTGCGTGCTGAGTAATCGCACACAATCTTATACATAACTGAAACGAGGCCGTGCCGTACCATCGACACGGTCTCGTACTTTTATACCACGAATTATACCTACCACGAATTACACGAATTTTTTAACCACGGATTAGACGGATGCACGGATTATGCTAAATCGTGGTAGATAAATTTCATGTAATTCGAGTAATTCGTGGTAAAAGAGCGGTGTCGTGAGAGGAAAATTCCGAATAAATTTGGTTATTCGCTCGATTTGCACTATCTTTGCAGTCGCTTTTCGGAGCAATCGGGGTGTAGCGCAGTTGGTAGCGTTCCTGGTTTGGGACCAGGCGGTCGCCCGTTCGAGTCGGGTCGCCCCGACAATGTTGGTTGAAAGTTGAAAGTTAAATGGTTGAAGATTAGCCCTCAGCAATGTCGCTTATGAACAACTTAACTTTCAACTTTCATCGTTAATCCCCAATCCCCTAATCCTCCAATCTACCAACCCTTGAACTCCAAGATATTCCATCTCGCCCTGCCATCGGTGGTCGCCAACATCACGGTGCCCCTCTTGGGACTGGTGGATACGGCCGTAGTGGGGCACATGGGACGTGCCGAATACATAGCGGCCGTGGCCATAGCCACCACCATCTTCAACATGACCTACTGGCTTTTCGCCTTCCTGCGCATGGGTACTACGGGTATCGTCAGTCAGGCCCATGGGGCGGGGGACGCGTCGGCCATCCACAATGGGCTCTGGGGCAGTCTCTCGCTGGGCCTTGTGCTCAGTCTCTCGCTCCTGGCCTTGCAGACGCCGCTGCTGCGCCTTGCCCTGTGGCTGATGCAGCCCGAGGCCGTGGTTGCTGACTTCGTGGAGCAATACTTCCGCGTTTGCATCTGGGGCGCCCCGGCCATGCTCTCGAGTTATAGTCTGGCGGGTTGGTTAATCGGTATGCAAGACACGCGCACCCCCATGTGGATGGCGCTGGTACAAAACCTTACGAACATCCTGCTGACGCTCTTCTTCGTCTATGTTCTCCACTTGGGCGTGCGAGGCGTGGCCCTGGGCACGGTGGTGGGGCTGTATTGTGGCTGCATGTATGCAGCCCACAGAGCGCGCAGAGAAGACAGAGAACACAGAGAGATTGTGGGGGAGAGAAAACAGCGAGAACAAAGCAAGAGCGTTGGGGACGAAGCCTCTGAGCGCTCTGTCTTCTCTGCGCGCTCTGTGTATATCTTTATTTTCCTGCGCATGTTGTGTCTGGTCGCCGTTACGGTCTACTTCACCACGGCGGGCAGCCGCATGGGCACGCTTACGCTGGATGCCAACGCCCTGCTGATGCAGTTCTTCATCATCTATTCCTATTTCACCGACGGGCTGGCCAATGCTGCTGAGGCCTTGAGTGGCGAATACGTCGGGCGGCAGGATAGGGTAGGGCTGCTGCAGGTCGTCCGTCAGCTGTTTCGATGGGGCATCGGCCTCGCCCTTGTCTTCACGGCGCTCTATGCTTTGGCAGGTCCGTGGTTTCTCTCGCTGCTCACCAATCAACAGGAAGTCATCGACTTTGCCCTATCGTATCTGCCTTGGCTCATTGCCGTTCCCCTCGTGGGCCTTGCTGCCTTCATCTGGGACGGCGTATATATAGGAATGACGCTGACCAACCGGATGTTTCTGTCCATGCTTGTCAGCGCCATTGTCTTCTTTGTGCTGTGGTTTGGCTTGGGCTCGTGCTATGGCAATCATGCCCTGTGGCTCGCCTTCGTGGCTTACTTGGCCACTCGCAGCCTCATGCAAACCTTACTTTTTATTTACGGAAGAATTTCTTTCCGTTCATGATGTAGATTGAGGATTGAGAATTGGCTACGCGCCTGCCACTCAAGTCATACATAGCATCAGCTATATTCTTCATTATTAATTCTTCATTCTTAATTTCCTTGATGCCCGTCGGGGATACTGCGCTCCAGCAGTAGTATGTCGTCATCGTACCCTGTTCGTCGGAGTTCTGAACCTGTGAAACGAGGCATCCGTTGGCATCATACTCGTTGGTGTAGGTGGTGGTTGTGGTCATATTCATACCCATCATCGAGACATTTGTAGTGGACTGCGTCGTGTTGTGATGGCTGTCGTAGGCCCATGTCATCTCCATGCTTCCCGCAACTTCACCTTCGAAGAGAATCTCAGCGATTGCCCTGACCTTATTGTCCCATTCGTCGAACTCGTAATGGTTGGTCATCGTCAGCACCCATTCACCGTTCTGGTACTCGTAGACATCCTCGTCCTCGTCGCAGAAGTTGTGGAACTTGTGTACAATGATTTTCGTGGTCGGTTGCATTTCTTCCGACGGGTTTTCCTTGTCCTGCTCATAACTGATGCTGACACAGGGCTGTCCGTTTTCTTCATTGTAGTCGGTGTATTCCATGCGTGATGACATTACCCACTTGCCGTCTTCGTAGTCATAACTCTCGGAGCGGGTGGGCTTGCCCTTTTCGTTGTAGAAATAGAGATTCTTTCCGACGGGTACCGGTGTACTGACGAATTGCCCGTCCACCATGTAGCTATACGAATATTCGGCAGTCACCAGTCCTAACTCGTTGTATTCATACTCAACTTTCATTGTTCGTACATCGTTCACTACGCTGTACATGCTGTCCACCTGATAGCCAGCCACTCCGGCCTGTGACATAGCATCAGTCGCAAGTATTGCTCCGAAGAGCATCATTAAAAGCTTTTTCATTTTACAATTTTACAATTTCACAATTTTACAATTTTACAATTTTCACTTCTTCATGATGAACTCCACACGGCGGTTCTGGGCGCGGCCTTCCTCGGTCTTGTTGTCAGCGATGGGTTCGTGGCTGCCTTTGCCCACGGCGCGCAGGTTCCAGTCATCGACACCCAGTCCGACGAGGGCCTTCACGATGGCCTCGGCACGTTTCTGCGAAAGCGGGTCGTTGATGGCATCCGAGCCTTGGTTGTCGGTGTGTCCCTGCACCTCGAAGCGGACGTTGGGGTTCTTCTTCATGTACTCGGCCACTTTGGCAATCTCGGCCATCGATTCGGGTTTCAGGTCGGCCTTACTAGTCTCGAAGAGGATGTTATTCGTGACGAACTTTCCTGTTTCTTGCATGGCCTTCTCCACGGTGGTCATCGTCTGGGCATTGCGGTCGTAGAGGGCCACGGCACCCTTTGCCAGACGCACGTTGGTGATGTAGTCGATGTGGTCCTCCCAGAATTCGGTGGCGATTGTGAACCAATCCATTGCCTTGGCATTAGGGATGTTGATGACGCGACGATTGTTGATATAGACCTTCAGGGCACGTTTGTTGAACGAGATGGCGAAGTGGTTCCAGTCGTTCAGCTTGTTGATGCCCTCCAATGTTGCATTGCCTTCAATGCTTCCGTCGCCGGTGGGTCGCTGTACGGACCATGTAATGTTGTCCTTGCCAAAGAATATCCAGCTCTCATCGCCGTCCCCCTCTGGCCTCAGTAGCAGACGGTAGGCCGAAGTATGGTCTTCCTCACCCGTCACGAAGAAGTCGAACTCTAAGGTATATACCTCGGGCAGGTACTTCCGATTGCCGTCCTCCAACAGGGGCGTAATCTCGGTGTTAGAGCCATGCTCGAACTTGATGGCCATCTGCCCGTTCATCCTGGCCACTTCGGCATTGTTCTCCAGCAGGTCCCACTTCGAAGGGAACTCTCCCATCTGTTCGCCCTTCAGGTCATCCTCGAAGATGACCACCGTTCCGGGCACGAAGTCGCTCTTCACGGCCTCACCCTGTGCCTGCTTCTTGGCCTTGGTCTGTTGGGAAGCAGAACCCTCCGTGTCCTCTGTCTCCTCTGTGCGCTCTGTGTTTCGTTTCTTCCCGTCCAGCACACGGTCGGCAGCGTCGTCCACGGTGCGGTCCACCTTGTTCTCAATCTTTTCCTTTCCCTTGTCTATCACTCGTTGTCCGAGTCCCTTCAGGAAACCCTGTGCATCGGCTCCTATGCTCATGCAGAAGAGCAGGACAGAGATTAGCATCAATTTCTTTGAGTTCATAGTTAAATGTAATTTTGATATGTTTGGTACAAAGTTAGTCATTTCCGTACGGCTCTCTTCCACCCAAATAGGTGGAATTATGATGATGGGCGCGAATTTCCACCCAAATGGGTGGCGATTGTGGGAGAAAATGAGTAACTTTGGGGGGACGGCGTGTACATAGGCATGATGCGCGCTGGGCGTATGTTCCTGTCCATGTTCGCGAGCATGGTGGTGTTTTTTGCCCTGTGGTTGTGGCTTGGGGTCTCCAACCATGCCCTGTGGCTGTGCTTCCTCTGCTATCTGGCCACGCGCAGCCTGATGCAGACGGTGCTGTGGCGGGGCCTGGAATGAGGCTTGTGCCACACGTGCTACATGCCACATTTAGCACCTCCGCTGCACCTCCTTTCTATGAAAAGAACGACCCAGACGCATCGTCTGAGTCGTTCTTATTTTATGAATCCTTTACTCTTGATTTTTAATTTTTAATTCCCCCTCGTATTCTCCTTTCCGTTTCGGATTCATGGGAAACCATCCGCGCTGGACGCGGCGATGCTGCTGGTGGAGTTCCAGTATGCTCCAGAAGCAGGAGAAGGCGACGACGCCGAGGATGATGCTCGCGTATTCGTTCGCGATGAACAGCGAAGCCACGATTGCGGCAATGCCGGCCACGAGGAACAGAGGCCAGCACTGCTTGCCAAAGTGGTATTCGCTCTTGATGACCAGCGGGTGGAAGACTCCGATGGTCAGAAACGTGGCAAGGCCGATGATGAGTCCGATGTAGTTCATAATAGAAAGTGTCCCTCTCACTAAATTCCTCCCACGAATGGGAGGGACTTTGGGAGGACGTTGATAGGTTTATTTCATGACTTTACGAATCGTTGTGCTTCCGTCGGTGCTGCGCGACTGTATCAGGTATATACCGCGACGGGGCGTGGCGACGCGCTGCCCGGCCAGGTTGTAGATGCCATCCGTGAAGGGGGCAGCCGCCTTGCTGACGCTTACGGACGTGATGCTCCCGATGGGATAGAAGTCCGCGGGCGACGTGTCGCCCTTGAAAGCGAAGTAGGCCTTGTGGGCAGGGTTGACGAAGGTGGCTCCGTCGGTGGCCGACCAGTTGAAGCCCGTTTCTCCCTCTTCGTTTTCGGTCAGGGTGTAGTAGTAGCTGCCGCCGTGCGTCAGTTCGTCAGCATCCGTTCCGCGTAATTGGTTGTTGGGGTCCACGGTTTTCTTCTTGGTGGTGGGCATCATGTCATAGACGCCGGGTGTGGCCTTCAGCACGAGGGCCTGACCTGCGGGAAGCACAGTGCCCGGCTCCGTGAAACTGCGGTTGACCGTGATTTGGCCGTTCTTTTGTATGCATGTATAGGCTTCCATGCCCTCGGGGAGCAGGAAACTCTGGTCGCTGTAGTAGAAGGTGGTGTAGCCCGAAGCGGGAACCTCGACCCGGACGAACGGCCGTTTGTAGGTGATGTCAAATCCTTGGAAATTGAACCATTGTGCTTCGCTGGTCACGGTTGCCGACAAGGTCATTTGCCTGTCATCGACGATGATGTCCGTCAGCCGCGTCTGGGCGACGTCGCTGGCAAGAGTCTGTGCGGCGCCGGCTGCCGTCTCGTCGGCATTCATCAGGACTTCATTCTCTATAATCTTGTCCCTCGTGGGCATGTTGCCCTTGACGGTGCTTTGCGTCTGAGCCGTTACGGCAGGCACCTTCCCCGTGGCATCGTTGCGATAGAATCCGTGGAAGACGACTTCATAGACGCCGTTGGGGAGGTCGGTCTGCGTTTGTTCCAACGTGATGGGTTGGTGCAATACTTCGATGTCGCCTTCCTTGATGGTCGTGGTTGTTTCTGTCCAGTCAGCAGTCGTGTTGTTGCCCAGCATGTCGGCATTGGTGAACAGAGCACTGACATCCAGTTCGGCGTCCACGTAGGGCGCAGCGGAAAGAATGAGGTTGCGTGTGGCTGTGCGAATTGTTCCTACTGTGGCATCGGCGGCAACGTATGCCTGGTAAGCCTCTTGCAATTCGTCGGCAAATTCTGCTTCCTTCTCCGCATCTACGATAGCTTGATAGACATTGTAGAGCTGTTTCCGCTCTTTGTACAGGGCATAGTTGCCGTTGGAGATGTCCTTCGCGGGGATGAATGCCCAATGGACAAAGTTGCGGCCGTTCCTTGTGGTGAGCGGACCACCGTAGGCATAGGTCACATCGAGCAGGGCATCCTGGCTGTCGGACTTCAGGGTGTAGAGCTTGCCCGTCGGAGAGTCTATGCCCCGATAGGTGAATGTGCCTTCCGTCTTCGAACGGTCGCTCCACACGTTTGCGGCATCGGACAGGCATCCGATATACGAGCTGACCTTGTCGCGGAAGGAGAGGAACACTTTGCCTGCGGAGCTCTTCGACACACCTATTCTGAATCTGTTGGCCACACTCTTGTCGCCCTTTGGCAGACGCTGGGACACGGTTTGGGTGTTCCAACTCATTCCGTAGGTGACAAAGGCATCCGCATCCACATTGTACAGATAGACGTTGTCCGACGTCGTTATTTGTGCCAAATCCTTGCCAGGCACCACGGGAGGCGCCCAAGCGCTGCCCTCTTCGGCTTCGGCTTGGTTCATCAGCTGCGCTATTTCGTCTTGGCCCAATGCGTAGTTGTAGATGCGCAGGTCGTCAACGTAGCCATTCATCAGAGGGATGTCTGCCGTCTGGCCACAGCCGACGAAGTTCAGCACGGGACGCAAGTCGGAGAGCTGGACATCGACGTGTTCGGAAGCGGCAACCTCGGCACCATCCACATACAAGGCAATGCGCCCAGAGCCAATGGTCAGCGCCAGATGGTGCCACCCCTGCGGCATCTGCGAGGCTTCCAGCGTTTGCGAGGTTGCTCCGTTTTTCAGCGTCAGGCGCATCTTCCCGCCTTGATTCAGCGAGAGGCTGGCTTCGTGGTCAGCATCTGCGCCAAAACTGAACAGCCGGCTTCCCTCAGGGAAACTTCCGGGATTGTAAACCCATGTGGTGATGGAGGAGTGGGGCAGAGAAGTCGTCATAGCGGGAATGGCCATGTAGTTGGAGGTTCCGTCCAACATAAGTGCGGCGCGTCCGGAACGATGATAGCCGTTGACGTTCGAGAAACCGCGTGCATCGGCAACGACACCATCTAACAGGTTTTCCGAAAGGTCGGCTGCCGACTGCTCAAACTCGTATCGTGCCACAAGTCCTTGTTCGCCGGAGGTGCTGGCGGACACCGCATCGGATTTCTCTGAACGGTTTTGCGAATAGTCAACGCTCACGACGGCGTATTCATAGGTGACACCCTCGCGGCAACTGTTGTCGATGAAACAGGGAACCATGATGTTGCGCCCGATGACGTCGAACTCCGTAGCCGAGGCTGCACGCTTTTCGCCACGCAGCACGAGGAAACCATAGAAGTCGCGGTCTTGCGTGTTTGCGTCCCATCGGAGCGCAATGGAGTGATTCTTGGGTGTGGCGGTGAGCCCCGTCGGCTTGGCGGGTGGCGTCGTTTCGTAGGTTGCATCGGCTGGCAAGAGTCTCCACAACTGTTGGTCCTCGTCGGCTTCGGCACAGATTTTGACAGCGGCGTTGTTCGTCGTGCTTCCATTGGGAATTTCGAGGTACAAGCCCGACTGATAGTTGCGAATCCTGTAGTATCCGTCGCCGGCGTATTCAAACGTCCATCGTTGGTTCTCGGCATTCGTGACGGGGTAAACGCTCACCGTACCGCCAATCTTGACCTGGAAGCCGCCCGTCTCCAGGTTCATGCTCGCATTCCTGACGCTGTGGACATAGAAGCCGGTCAGGTCTCCGCCGTTGTCCTTCAGCGCTTCCAGCGTCCATTTCTGGTAGGCGTAATTCTTGTTTTCGTATTGTACGACGGCAGCGGAATTGCTTGTCGAACCGCCTTGGATGGTAAGCAGTTTCTGTGTCTTTTTGTTGACGATGATGTATTCCTTGTCGCTGGTCAGGGGGCAGAGAGGTATGTCCTCACCCTGATTAATCTGCACGGTGCGTTCGGCGCTCTTCTGATATTTATCGCCGTAGCGGTAGCCTCCTGGCAGCATGATTGGGTAGGAGAAGTACGGCCCCTTGCCATCGAAATAGACGGGCTTGTCCGTGCTCACATATTCATAACTGCACGGGAATGCCTGACGCTCGCTGGCGCCCGCAAAGGCCTTCACTACGCCATTTGGCAGTCGATAGACGGCAGCTGCTGTCCAGGCGGCGCGGTTCTCGCCATATCCCAGTCGGGCACCACCTTCGCTGGTGGCCAGGCAGAAGTCGCCGCGTGAGGGTCCGACTGTGCCCCACCAGATGCCGTTCTCCATACCATATTGCACACCCACGATGCCCTCCATCACGTTGTGCAGTTCGTCGTTGGTAGCCACCTTTCCGTCGGCCTTCACCTTCGAGTAGAATGCGGCATAGTTGTCGAAGGAACCTGCCAACTGGTGCGTGTTCCCTTCATCGACGTAGGGCTTCATGTGGTTGTACCATTCCCACGCCCCGTCGTTGTTGCAGGTGTTGCCTGCACAAATGCGCATCCCGTCGAAGAACGGGTCTTCGCGAATCAGTTTGGCGACGGCCTTGAAGTCGTCCTTCGTTCCTTGGTTGCTGGCGGTGACGTCTGGCTCGTTGAAGGGAGCGATGGCCACCACGTTCACACCATAGTCCTGGGCGTACTTGACGGTTGCCTTGATGACTTTGTACCATTCTTCCGGGTGATGGAGAAAGACATCGACATTGATATCTACAGGGTCGGAATTGAGTAGCAAACCCGTAGGACGGCTGAGGGAGATATGGTTCAGTCGCGACCGCAGGTATTGCTGTTGCCTTTGGGAGAGATTCCCATTGGCGTCCACAGGGTCCATGACTTGAAACGAGAATCTGCCGTATGTCAGATTGTCAAGTCCGATGAAGTTGACGCCTCGCCGAACATTCCCTTCGTCGTCCCAGGCAGTGTCCATCCCCCAATGAATGGGGGTGGGAACGCCTGCATCGGTATATTTGAAAGGTATCTTCACCGCATTCCGCTCTCCCAGCTGGAGATACATGGAAGCGCGTGGGGTGAGGGTCGTTGAAACAACGTTGCGGGGGGCGTTGGCTGTGCCCCCCTGTCCGTGGATGTTGTCTGCGAAAGTTGTGCTTCCTAATAATAAGAGGGAAAGTAGAGAAAGTGTTTTATTCATGATATCTTTAGTTAGTATCTACCCCTCCCCTCCCTTTATGGGAGGGGTTGGGGGAGGGTCTTTAGAACTTAAAGTTATCGCTCTTCACATATATCCGGTAGTCCTTGATGCTTTCGGGGGCACCTTCCTCGGCACGAGGCAGGTACTGGAAGCCAGACATCGTCTTGTCCTGACCCATGTCGATGATGACGGCGTGGGGGAACTTCACACCGCGGTTGGTCGACCAGTAGGTGCTCTCCTGCAGGTCGAATATCTTGTCGGCATTCTTGTTGCCAGAGCTGACGTCCTCGTCGTCGGCATAGGCCACCGTCCACGATTCGCGCGAGAGGCGCTGGCCCGTCTCGTCCAGCATGTACCACTCGGCAATGCAGGCGTATTCGCGGTTCCAGTGACTCGAGAGAGCCTCGATGCAGACGTAACGGCCTGTCACGGGTTGGTCGAACCGCACTTCCTGCCAGCCGTTTCCAGGCTTGAACTGCCCCTCCTTCACGGGCTTCTCCCCCTTGAGGTCGAGGTTCTGGCCCTTCAGCCTATGCGTCACGGGGCCTGCCAGCTGCAGCTTGTTCAGTTCGGGTTCCTTCTGTCCCCAGACTACCCTCTCCTTGGGACCAACAACGTCGAGTACGATGACCTCGTTCTTGCCCTTCTGGAGCCAGCAACCAGGCACGTAGAGCGTCTGCTGCGGACCTATCGACCAGATGCGACCCAGGGCGTGGCCGTTGACATACACCTGTCCCTTGCCCCACGTCTCGAAGTTGAGGAACGTGTCGCCCACCTTCTTCAGGTCGAAGTAGCCGCGGTAGTAGCCACGACCGAACATTAGGTCTTCGCTCTCCCAGGCATAGCGCATGCCACGACCGATGCGAGGTACGCTGATGGACTTTTGCGTCGTGGGATTCTTCTTTTGCTTCTCGAATGCCTTCACGGCCACTTCGTAGTCGTCGGGGATACGCATGTTTTCCCATCTGTTGGGGGTGAAGGTGATTTTAGCCTCGTCCACGCCACTGAGATGCCAACCGCCGATGGTGCCCGTGATGGTGGGACTTCCAATCAGACCCTTGAAGTCCTTGATGGCACGGCCAAAGTTGATGCGGCCCATACCCTCTACGAGGATTTGCAGTTCCTGTCCTTGTTTGATGGCAGGCAGTTTCAGGGTCTTTTCGCCCTTTACACGGTCAATCGTTCCGATGTACTTGCCGTCGATGAACACCTGAGCAAAGTCGTGGGCATCGAGGTTAAGCGTACAAGCCCATTTATCTTTATCCGCAGGGTGAAGGGTAACACCCTCCACTTTAACATCGCCGATTTCGGGCAGGCGGGTAGAGTAGAGCATCATGCCCCATCCCATATCCACCTCCTCAAAGGTCTTGGGTGCTCCGCTTGTTCGTAACAAATCGTCATGTTTGCTATAGTATTCCCAGTCGAAGCCGTTATAGAGCGGAGCAAACTCCGTCAGTTCGAACTTAGGCACTTCGATGATGGGCATCGGAGCCTTGGGAGCGGCAGGCAGTTTCTTGTCCGAGTACTTCTGCATCATTTCGCGCAGTTTCCAGAACTTGGGCGTTGCCTGTCCGTATTCGTTGATGGGGGCGTCGTAGTCGTAGGAGGTCACGTCAGGCGCAAAGCCGGGCGAGTTGGCACCTGCCCAGTGGCCGAACGAGGTGCCTCCGTGGGTCATGTAGAGCGAGAAGGAGATGCCCTTCGAGAGCATTTCGTCCAAGCCGTTCACCATGTCCTCGGCACCGCGTGTCTCGTGGCGGGCGCCCCACTTGTCGAACCATCCCGACCAGAACTCGGAGCACATCTTAGGCGCATTGGGACGCAGTTCACCGAGACGGCGGAACTGCGAGTCGATGTTGGCACCCGTGCCGAAGTTCATTGTCCACGTCAGGTCGTCCAGACCGTTCTTCTCAAAGTTCGATGCCCAGTCGCACTGGAACAAGGGCATGTCCTGTCCGTAGATGCTGCGCAGGCAGTCGCGAATCTCCGAGACGTAGGGCTTGTTCTCGCCGTACGAACCATACTCGTTCTCCACCTGTATCATGATGATGGGGCCGCCGTTCTTCAGCGTCAGCGGAGCCAGTTGCTCGCCCACCTTCTGCTCAAACAGCTTCACGCGCTCCATGAAGTAGGGGTCCTGTTCGCGCAAGCGTATGTCTTTCTTCTTTAATAACCACCAGGGCAGTCCGCCCATCTCCCATTCGGCACAAACATATGGACCGGGACGCACGATGACGTACATGCCGTTCTTCTGTGCCAGACGGCAGAACTCGGCCACATCGTTCTGGCCCGTGAAGTCGAACTGTCCCTCGCGCTGTTCGTGGATGTTCCAGAAGATGTAGATGCACACGGCATTCATGCCCAGCGACTTGCACATCTGTATGCGGTGCTCCCAGTAGGGGCGCGGTATGCGCGGGTAGTGCACTTCGGCTGCCTTCACCACAAAGGGCTTGCCGTTCAGAAGGAAAATCTTGTTGCCGACGGCGAACGTCTCCGTCGTCCTGGCAGCCACGACCGACGATGTCGTCATGACCAGAATGCCCACCAAAAGGGCTTTGAGGAGTTTTTTCATAGTAAGTTGGATTAATTATTTGCACAAAGATAAGAAATAATTCACAATTCACATGTCACAATTCATAATTATTTCTTAATTTTGCGATATTAAAGCCGCGATTCAGCCTGCGGTATGGTAAATAATATAAGGTATAAATAGTAATTTAGATCTATGACGATGATAAAATGTCCCGAGTGCCGCCATCACATCTCCTCGATGGCAAAGGCTTGCCCCGAGTGTGGCGCACCCATCGACCCCGAATGGGCAAAGGCGGAGGCGGAGAGAGAACTGAAGAAACTGGAGGAAGTGCCCTTCACCATCACCAACCTGCCCGAGGAGGAGTCTTCGGTATCTCCTTCGGAAGGCGAAATCCCGCTGGACGCCTCTCATAAGGAGGACGGAGAAGTGGAAGAGCCTGAACGTGAGGTCCCCACGCCTGCAGAGCCCAGGCTCGGCGACGCTGCCGTGCCCCCCGTGCCCAAGAAGGGGAGCGGCGGACGCTGGTTGTGGTTGTGGCTGGTAATGCTGCTGTTGCTGCTCATCGGCGCTGTGCTCTACTACGACTATCACAGCAGTCGGCAGCGCGAGCAACATGCCTATGAGATGTTACGCGATTGCTCGAATCCCGACTTCTATGAGGACTTCATCATCCGCTACCCCAAGAGCGAGTATATCGACGAGGTGCGCGAGCGCTACCGCGTGGTCGCTCAGCAGCAGGAGGAGTGGCAGCGAATGGTGTTGGCCGGCACGCGCGAAGACCTGCGCCGATTTGTGCGCGAACATCCGACGAGCCCCTACGTCAAGGTGGCTCAGGGGCGCATCGACTCGCTCGATTGGGCCGAGGCCAAGCAACAGCGTTCCTTAGAGTCGGTAGCCCACTACATAGCTACACATCCCGACGGCTACTACATCGACCTGGCCGAGCAACTCCGCCAGACACTCGAGCGCCAGCGTGCCGAAGCCGAGGCCCTGGCTGCCCAGCAAGCCGATTCTCTGGCCACCGATTCGGCACAGGCTCCGACGCAACCCTAAGTTTCAGGCGACACACATAAATATCCCCCTATCGCACACCTGCACACAAAATATCCGCTATCGCACAACTTCCAACGCATGCGATAGCGGATTATTTATTGGAGCGGGGTCAGATTAGTAGGCGTACAGGGGGTAGCCCTCCATGAGGGTGTTCACCTCACTGCGTACGGCTGCGATGTTCTCCGGGTTCTCCGGGTCGTTGAGCACGCGCTCGATGAGTTCGGCTATCTTCACCATCAGGTCCTCTTTGGCTCCGCGAGTGGTGATGGCCGGAGTGCCCAGGCGTATGCCGGAGGTCTGGAAGGCAGAACGGGTGTCGAAGGGCACCATGTTCTTGTTCACCGTGATGTCGGCCTCCACCAGAGCGCGTTCGGCAACCTTACCGGTCAGGTCGGGATACTTGGTGCGCAGGTCCACGAGCATCGAGTGGTTGTCGGTACCGCCGCTCACGATGTGGAAACCGCGCTTCATCAGTTCGTCGGCCAGCACGCTGGCATTCTTCTGCACCTGACGAGCCCACACCTTGAACTCGGGCTGCAGGGCTTCGCCGAAGGCTACGGCCTTAGCAGCGATGACGTGCTCCAGCGGACCGCCCTGTATGCCTGGGAAGACAGCGCTGTTGAGCAGTGCCGACATCATCTTCACTTCGCCCTTCGGCGTCGTCTTTCCCCAGGGATTGGGGAAGTCCTTACCCATGAGGATGATGCCACCGCGCGGACCGCGCAGTGTCTTGTGGGTGGTGCTGGTCACGATGTGGGCATACCGTAGAGGATTGTCGAGCAGGCCTGCGGCAATGAGTCCGGCGGGGTGGGCCATATCAATCATGAGCAGAGCACCGACCTTGTCGGCAATCTCGCGCATGCGCTTGTAGTCCCATTCGCGGCTGTAGGCCGAACCACCGCCCACGATGAGTTTGGGCTTGTGCTCCAATGCCAGGCGTTCCATCTCGTCGTAGTCGACACGGCCGGTCTCCTTGTTCAGGTCGTAACCGATGGGGTTGTAGAGGATGCCGCTCGTGTTCACGTGGGAACCGTGACTGAGGTGGCCTCCGTGGTCGAGATTCAGACCCATGAAGGTGTCGCCGGGATTCAGTACAGCCAGGAAGACGGCAGCATTGGCCTGTGCACCCGAGTGGGGCTGCACGTTGGCATACTCGGCACCAAAGAGTTTGCAGACGCGGTCGATGGCCAACTGCTCCACCTGGTCCACCACCTGGCAGCCGCCGTAGTAGCGCTTGCCGGGATAGCCTTCGGCGTACTTGTTGGTGAGGATGGAACCCATGGCCTCCATCACCTCGTCGCTGACATAGTTCTCGGAGGCAATCAGCTCGATGCCTCGCATCTGACGCTGGCGCTCGGCCTCAATCAGTTTGAATACGGTTTCGTCGTTTCGCATTTTTGTTATTATGGTTATTGGTTTGGTTCTAAGGTCCCCCTATGGCCCCTATGGTCTTTAAGGCCCCTAAGGTCCTTTTAAGGTCTTTAGGGTCTATGCTTTCTCCACCAGTCGCACGTCATCCAGCGAGATGACGGTGTTGCAGTAGTGGCAGCGCAGCCGTTGTCCCTCGATGGTGTGGAAGTGGGTGTGCATGGGCTCGTTATTGGTGATGCACTTGGGATTGGTGCAGCGGACAATGCCACGCAGTTCGTCGGGCAGGGTCACGGTGCGCTTCTCTGCGATTTCGTAGTCGCGGATGATGCACAGCGTCAGGTTGGGACAGATGACGGCCAGCTGGTTGAGTTCTTCGTCGGTAAAGAATTTGTCAGCCATCTTGATGATGCTCTTCTTGCCCAGTTCCTGGCTCTCGAGGTTGTAGCCGATGGTCACGGCCGACGTCATCTGGTCGAGGTGGAGTAGGTTGACTACGGCAAACAATTTCTCCGATGGAATATGGTCAATTACGGTGCCGTTTTCAATGGCGGCCACCAGAAGTTGCTTCTTCATAGTTCAAGGCGGGTTAACGTGATGTCGTTATATCGTAAAAGACAATAGTGTGTGTGTTTCGTTTATTTCTCAAATGATGCTCTTGTCTTTGCGAACTTCGTCGAGCGTTATGCCCAGTGCGTCGCAAAGCAGTGCCTGGCGGGCATAGAGTCCGTTGCGTGCCTGCTCGAAGTAGTAGGCATGTGGGTTGTCGTCGATGCTGTATTCTATCTCGTTTACACGTGGCAGAGGGTGCAGAATCTTCATGTTGGGGCGTGCCTTCGACAGCATGTCCAGCTTCAGCAGGTAACGGTCTTTCACGCGTTCGTACTCCATCAGGTCGGTGAAGCGTTCGCGCTGGACGCGGGTCATGTAGAGAATGTCGGCTCCAGAGATGACATCGGCGTTGAAGTCGGTGTGCTCCACATAGCGGATGCCGTGTTGGCGGCAGAACTGCTTATACATCTCCGGCATGGCCAGCTCCTCGGGGGCTATGAAGTGGAACGTGGGGTTGAAGTGATACATGGCATTCAGCATCGAGTGCACCGTCCGTCCGTACTTGAGGTCGCCTACCAGGAAGATGTCCAGATTGTCCAGCGTGCCCTGGGTTTGGTAGATGGTGTAGAGGTCGAGCATCGTCTGCGAGGGGTGTTGGTTGGCTCCGTCGCCAGCGTTGACGATGGGCACGGGAGCTATCTCTGAAGCATAGCGTGCTGCCCCCTCCAGATAGTGGCGCATGACAATGATGTCGGCATAGTTGGATACCATCATGATAGTGTCCTTGAGGGTTTCGCCCTTAGTGCCGCTGGTCACCTTTGGGTCGGCAAATCCGATGACTCGTGCACCCAGGCGGTTGGCAGCCGTCTCGAAGGATAGGCGCGTTCGGGTGCTGGGCTCGAAAAACAGGGTGGCAACAACTTTTCCTTCCAGCAGATGACGGTTGGGGTGCTTCTCGAACTCCTGAGCCATCTGTATGAGGTATTCAATCTTCTCCCGACTGTGATCGGCAATCGTCACAAGACTTCGTTTTTCCATATCGGACAGATTCATTATGATTTTGGCATGCCAAAGGTACTTCTTTTTGCTGGGATAGACAATAGTTGCGCGCATATAGTTTTAATAAACATTAAATTTTCAACTTTCGACTTCCTAATTTCAACTTTTCTTTGTAACTTTGTACATTCAAATGCCTTGATGTGAAATGCGTAAGAAACTAATGATAACCCTGTGGGTGCTGTTCTTCGGTGTCGTAGGAGGAGTTCTGGGCCTCTTTGCTCTCATCGAAAACGGCTCCATCGGATATATGCCCGACCTTCAGGAACTGGAGAATCCAGTCGATAAATATGCCAGTCAGGTAATCTCAGACGACGGTGTCTTGCTCGGAACCTGGAGCTACAGCCGTGCCAATCGTATCTTTGTCAGCTACGACGACCTCTCGCCCTACCTCGTCGAAGCACTCGTGGCTACGGAGGATGAACGATTCTACGAGCACAGCGGCATCGACTTCCGTGCCGTACTGCGTGCTGTGGTGAAGCGTGTGCTCTTGCGGCAGAAACAGGCAGGCGGCGGCAGCACCATCACCCAGCAGTTGGCCAAGCAACTCTATAGCGCCAAGGCCGGCAACATCTGGGAACGTGCCATGCAGAAGCCCATCGAGTGGGTGATTGCCGTGAAGCTGGAACGCTATTATACGAAGGAGGAAATCATCACGATGTATCTCAACTACTTCGACTTTCTCCACAATGCCGTAGGCATCAAGACGGCTGCCAAGACCTATTTCAACAAGGAACCTAAGGACCTGAACATCAACGAATGTGCCACACTGGTGGGCATGTGCAAGAATCCCTCGCTTTTCAATCCCGTCCGTCGCCCCGAGCAATCGCAGGGCAGGCGCGATGTCGTACTGGATCAGATGCTGAAGTCTGGCCGACTGACTCAGGCAGAGGTGGATTCGTGCAAGGCGTTGCCGCTGGAATTGAACTTCCATCGTCAGGACCACAAGGACGGACACGCCACATACTTCCGCGAATACCTGCGCACCGTGCTGACAGCCAAGAAGCCCGACCGCGACAACTATGCCTCTTGGCAGGGGCAGAAGTTCTACGAGGATTCCCTCGCATGGGCCAACGACCCGCTCTACGGCTGGTGTAACAAGAATATCAACAAAAAGACGGGACAGCCCTACGACCTCTATCAGGATGGACTGAAGGTGTATACGACAATCGACAGCCGCATGCAGATATATGCCGAGGACGCCATGCGGAAACACGTAGTGGGTACCCTGCAACCTGCCTTCGACAAGGAACGTCTCGGATCGAAGAAGGCTCCTTACGGTGCCAGTGTCTCCGAGGCCGATGTGCAGCGCTTGCTCACACGAGCCAAACATCAGAGCGGCCGATACATCAAGATGAAGGCCGACGGCTGTTCGGAAGAAGAAATCGACAAGGCTTTCTCCACACCCATCGACATGGCGGTGTACACGCCCCACGGCGAGGTCGACACCCTGATGTCGCCGATGGACAGCATACGCTACTACAAGCATTTCCTGCGTTCTGGCTTCCTCTGCATCGACAATGCCCGAGGCTACGTCAAGGCCTACGTCGGCGGATTGGATTATGCTCACTTCCAGTATGATATGGTCAGTCAGGGACGTCGACAAGTGGGTTCTACCATAAAGCCTTACCTCTATGCGATGGCTATGGAGAACGGATGGACGCCTTGCGACCTGGTACCCAACGAACAGCGTACCTATGGTAACTGGACACCCCGCAACGGCAGTCGCGCCCGATATGGCGAGATGGTGACCCTGAAGTGGGGCTTGGCACAGAGTAACAACTGGATATCGGCATACCTGCTGAACAGCATGAATCCCGTGCTCTTCGTGAAATACCTCCATAAGTTCGGCATCAAGAATCGCCGGATTGAGCCTTCGTTGGCCCTTTCGCTGGGTCCTTGCGAGGTGAGTGTGATGGAGATGGTGACGGCCTATACCACCTTCCCCAAGGGAGGTACACGTGTGCAGCCCGTCTTCGTCACCAAGATTACGGATTCTGATGGAAACGTACTGGCCGAGGTCAGCACGCTGCAGGTTAGGAAGAACGAACGCGACGAAAACGACACACGTGAAGTTCTGAGCGAGGATGCTGCCTACAAGATGGTGGACCTGATGCAGGGCGTCATGAATGGTGGTACGGGTAGTCGCATGCGCAATCGTTACGGCATACATGCCGAGATGGGTGGCAAAACGGGTACTACGAACGACAACTCCGACGGTTGGTTCGTCGGCTACACACCCTCGCTGACCTTCGGCGCGTGGGTAGGTGGCGAGGAACGCGACATCCACTTCAACAGTATGGCCTACGGACAGGGTGCTGCCTCATCGCTGCCCATCTGTGCCCTGTTCCTGCAAAAGGTGTTTGCCGACGACCGTCTGCCTTATTCGCCTAACGAGAAGTTTGTCTTCCCGCTCGGTTTCGACTTGTGCAGCGGAGGCCTTGTCGATGACGGTGACACAGGGGAGGAAATCATAGAGATGGTGGGCGCAGAGACCACAGATGGTTCTCCGGCTGTCCCCATGAACGATTTGATGAATTATTAAGGGAGGTTGAAACTTTATAACGGAAGAAAGAAATGAAATTTATAGCGATTATACCTGCACGATATGCTTCAACGCGGTTCCCGGCCAAGCCTCTGGCTCTGTTGGGCGGCAAACCTGTCATCCAACGGGTCTATGAGCAGGTGGCAAGTGTGATGGATGAAGTGTTTGTGGCAACGGACGACGAACGCATACAGCAGGCAGTTGAAGCCTTCGGCGGACGGGCTGTGATGACGCGCCCCGACCACAAGAGCGGAACCGACCGATGTTACGAGGCCTACCAGAAGATAGGGCAGGAGTGTGATGTGGTCATCAACATCCAGGGCGACGAACCCTTCATTCAATCCAGCCAGATAAGGGCGCTGCAGGCCTGCTTCGATGACGAAACGACCCAGATAGCCACCTTGGTGAAACCCTTTACACCTGCAGACGGACTGGCTGCACTGCAGAATCCCAACAGCCCCAAGGTGGTAGTAAGCGACGACGGAAGGGCTCTCTATTTCAGTCGCAGTGTCATCCCGTATCTGCGTGGCATCGCTCAGGACGAATGGCTGTCAAGCCACACCTTCTACAAGCACATCGGGCTTTATGCCTATCGGGTGGAGACGCTGGGCGAAATCACCCGCTTGCCCCAAAGCACCCTGGAGAAGGCCGAGAGCCTCGAACAGTTGAGGTGGCTCGATCATGGCTACGTCATCCGTGTCGGACAATCCAACGTCGAGACCATCGGCATCGACACCCCCGAGGACTTGGCACGTGCCGAGGAATTTCTGAAAACGCGAAAATGAGAAAATGATGATGTCTATAATATTAAGTAAACTGATAAGGAATAAACTATTTTTATTATTCTTGCTGTTGGGAGTAGTGCAACTTCCGGCCTTCAACCTTCAACTTTCGACATTGCATGCACAAGGCATAACCATCGGTACCTACACTTTCCCCGATGGGGCACAATATCAGGGCGAGCTCTTCAAGGGCAAGCCTTACGGCACAGGCACCACAACCTTCCGTAACGGCGATGTCCATCAAGGCAAGTACGTGAAGGGCAAGCGCGAGGGATATGGTGTGTACCAGTTTACCGACGGCGAGAAGTACGAGGGCGACTGGATGCAGGACCACCAGCACGGCAATGGAACTTTCTACTTCAAGAATAACAACAAATACGTCGGTCTTTGGTATCGCGACATGCAGCACGGACAGGGCACGATGTACTACTACAACGGCGATACCTATCAGGGCGGCTGGAAGGAGGACAAACGCGAGGGCCTAGGCACATATACCTATGCCAACGGCGCTTACTACACAGGCACGTGGGTCAACGACGTCAAGAGCGGAAAGGGAAAGTTCGACTGGAAGGACGGCAACTCCTACGAAGGCGATTGGCGCAACAATCAGATGAGCGGTAAGGGCTCTTATAAGTATGCCTCCGGCGACACTTATACGGGCGACTGGCTCAATGGCGTGCCCCACGGACGCGGCATCTACACCTATCGGAACGGCGACCGCTTCGAGGGGGCATATTACAATGGAGAACGTACGGGCGAGGGCATCAGCACCTTTGCCAACGGAGATAAGTACACAGGTCATTACCTAAAGGGCGAACAGGACGGAATGGGCACCTTCACCTGGAAGAATGGGTCCTCCTATTACGGCCAATGGAAGGTCGGGAAGCAGGAAGGACGGGGCAAGTACACCTGGAGCAACGGGAATACCTATGAAGGCCAATGGCGAAATGGCTTGATGGACGGCGAAGGAATATTGAGAGAGGTTGATGGAAATAAGTATAAAGGTTTGTTCCGCGAAGGCATGAAGGAAGGTCACGGCGTGCTCGAGGACAAAAACGGCGTACGCTACGAAGGCGAGTTCCACCAGGACATGAAGGACGGCGCATTCGTCGTACGCGAAGGCAGTCAGGTGCGCAAGACCACCTTCGTACGGGATATAGAAGAAAACTGATTAACTAAACCTAAATAAAATGGCAACAACGAAGAAGACGGCCACTAAGACCAAGTCGGCCTCTGCAAAAAGCAAACCCAAGGCAAAGCGTGCTGCGGAGAAAAAGGTTGTCGAGCCTCAGACTCCCCAACTTAAGTTGATTCGCAACGACAAGTATCTGGCTGAGTATGCGGCGGCTATTGAGGGCCGTCATCAGTATGTCTTAGACAAAATCAATGAACTGACCAACAAAGGAAAGATTTCCCTCGCCGACTTCGCTGACGGACATCTCTACTTCGGTCTCCATCATCAGGCCGACGGCTCATGGGTGCTGCGCGAATGGGCTCCCAATGCTACGGCCATCTACATGGTGGGCGACTTCAACAAGTGGCAGGAGAAAACTAAGTATGCCATGAAGCGCATCAAGAACACGGGCAACTGGGAACTGAAACTTCCCTCAACGGCTCTGAAGCATGGCGACCTCTTCAAGTTGCGCGTCCATTGGGACGGCGGCGAGGGCGAGCGCATTCCAGCTTGGGCAACCCGTGTCGTGCAGGACGAACAGACAAAGATATTCAGCGCACAAGTGTGGGCTCCCGAGCACCCCTATCAGTGGCGGGTGAAGAAGTTCAAGGCTAACACCAATCCGCTGCTCATTTACGAATGCCACATCGGTATGGCACAGGATGCCGAGAAGGTGGGGACCTATCGCGAATTCAAGGACAACGTATTGCCGCGCGTCGTTAAGGACGGATACAATTGCTTACAGATTATGGCCATCCAGGAGCATCCCTACTATGGCTCGTTTGGCTACCACGTCAGCAGCTTCTTTGCCGCTTCGTCGCGTTTCGGCACTCCCGAGGAATTGAAGGAACTCATCGATGCCGCACACGAACAGGGCATTGCCGTCATCATGGACATCGTGCACAGCCATGCTGTGAAGAACGAGATAGAGGGCTTGGGAAACTTTGCCGGAGACCCCTGCCAGTACTTCTACGGTGGCGATCGCAGAGAGCATCCCGCATGGGACAGCCTCTGTTTCGACTATGGCAAGAACGAGGTACTCCACTTCTTGCTCTCCAACTGTAAGTTCTGGCTCGAGGAGTACCATTTCGATGGTTTCCGCTTCGATGGCGTAACGTCCATGCTATACTATAGTCACGGCCTTGGCGAAGCATTCATGGGGTACGGAGATTACTATAACGGACACGAGGACGATAATGCCATCTGCTACCTGACGCTGGCCAACGAGGTCATTCATAAAGTCAACTCATCGGCTATCACTATTGCCGAAGAGGTGAGTGGCATGCCCGGTCTGGCTGCACCCTTCAACGATGGCGGCTACGGCTTCGACTACCGCATGGCCATGAATATTCCCGACTACTGGATAAAGACCATCAAGGAATTGCGCGACGAGGATTGGAAACCTTCCTCGATGTTCTGGGAGGTGAAGAATCGCCGCGCCGATGAGAAGACCATCTCCTATTGCGAGAGTCACGACCAGGCGTTGGTGGGCGACAAGACCATCATCTTCCGCCTTGTCGATGCCGACATGTATTGGCATTTCAAGAAAGGCGACCAGAACTATACCGTCGACCGCGGTATTGCATTGCACAAGATGATTCGTCTCCTGACGGCCAGCACCATCAACGGTGGCTATCTCAACTTTATGGGCAACGAGTTCGGCCATCCCGAATGGATAGACTTCCCACGCGAGGGCAATGGATGGAGCTATAAGTATGCACGCCGCCAGTGGAACCTCGTCGACAACCACGACCTCTGCTTCCACTTCCTGGGCGATTTCGACCAGGCTATGCTCAAGGTGCTGAAGAAGGAAAAGAACATTCAGAAGACACCTATCGTAGAGATTTGGCACAACGATGGCGACCAGATTCTGGCCTTCCAGCGTGGCAATCTTCTCTTCTTCTTCAACTTCAGCCCCAACCGCAGCTACGACGGCTATGGGTTCATGGTCAAGGAGGGTATGTACGAATATATCCTGAACACCGATGACACCGCCTATGGTGGTAACGGCCTGAACGACGATACCGTCAAGCACTTTACCAACTGGGATGCCGAATTGGCCCGCGACGGCAAGGGATGGCTTCAGCTATATCTGCCTGCCCGTTCGGCTTGTGTACTGCGCAAGGCAAACGAATAAGCAATGAAGTTCCTGAACCCACAAGTACAACGCACAGCACGGAGGATTCCCATCCTCTGTGCCGTGTATTTTGTGGCTTTCGTCTTTTGTTTCCTTTTCTGCCTGCAAAGAGACGTGCTGGCACAGGTTCAGTATCAACTATCTGAGGGCACCACCGTATATCATCCCCTCTTTGGGGCATTGCTTTGTACGCTCCTGGGCACGATACTGGGCTTCTTCCTCAATGCCTTGCTCTACTGGATTCCCCTTCGGGCAAAGGCTTCTGCCTGGTTCCTGCCCTTCATGCTCACGGGGTTGCTCACACATTGGCGTTTTCCCGTCGTCGGCGACACCGGTACTGCACCCTCCTGGTGGGTATATGCCCTGTTGCTTTTGGGCTATGGCCTGTGGCTGGGACTCTGGCGTATGCTCCTCGATTCGAAGAAGGAACGCGAAACGTTTTCCACCTATGCGTGGCCTAATGCGTTGCAATTGATATTGATGACGCTGATGACGGTCAGCCTGAGCAATACCGACATCGTCGTCCATCGCACACTGCGCGCTGTCAGCCTGGTGGAACAGCGAGCATACGAGGACGCACTCCAATGTGCCCGGTGGGAGACGCATCCCTCGCGCCAGCTTTCGGTGGCTACGGCGTTGGCCCTGAGCGAGACGAACCAGATGGGCAATCGCCTCTTTGCCTATCCCCAGCCCTATGGCGTCTCCGGCCTGCTGCCAGAGCCGTCCGATACGATGCTTTTCGGCAAGTTGCATGTTTCCGTATCTAACCATTTGGGCTACAAGCGTGGCGAACATACCCATCCGTTGTTCTTCTTACGAGTCATCGATGGGAAGCCTAAGGCGCACCCCGCTGTTCGCAATTATCTGCTTTCTGCCTATCTTCTGGAGCGTAGGATTGACGATTTCGCCCAGCGCCTCTTGCTCGACGATTCACTATCTCTCGCCCTTCCGCTCCACTATCGCGAGGCACTCATCCTCCGTCAGCACCTTGCTCCTGCCGATTCGTCCCTCATGCTTTCCGACGATTCGCTCAATGCACAGTATCTTACTTTCGATTCCCTGCGAAATGCAACGGGCACCAAAGAGGAGCGAGAATTCAGATGCCGCCGCCACTTTGGTGCCACGTATTGGTACTATTATTTTTTCCGTTAATGTCTTCCGCCTCCGCGAGAGCCTCTGCTTTCGTGACCGCCCATCGAAGAGCCAGAACTTCTTGTCATACTGCCTCCTCTGGAACTGCCGCCCGAGAAGCTTGAACCTCTTGTTGTGCTACCTGAGAAGCTTGAGCCTCTGGAACTGCTGCCTGAGAAGCTTGACCCTCTGGATGTGCTGCCGCTTCTGGTGCTGCTGTTGATGTTGGGTATGCTGTAACCTCTGGAACTGCCTGAAGGGCTGGACCCCCTGCTGTATTCCTGACTCCTGTTACCACTGTTGGGGCGGAAGTTACTCTCTGGCCGACTGCTCGAACCGCGATTACTGCCGAAGTCGTAGTTGTGGCGGCTACCGTTCCGATAATCTGACTCTCCGTTGTGTCCACCCATCGGGTTGTGGTTCCCTTGGCGATGTCCGTCGAACTGGCCCGCACTTCTGTGGTCGCCGATGTGATAGCCGTTGCGATGTCCCATGCCGTCTCCGTATCTTCTGCCGGGCTGGGGGTGACCGATCATGCCGCGATGTTCACCACGGAAACCTCCGTTCCACATAGGTCTGCGATTGTGGTAATATCCACGTCCGTAATAGTATCTGCCGTGTCCGCCTCGATAGTCCCAGAAGATGGAGGGACGATGGTAGAAGTAATACCCGTGGGCATAGTAGCGGTAAACGGGGAAGTACCATCCGCCATGCAACCAGCGCAGAGGCGTGAACAGGTAGTCGATGGCGGCATAGGCTGCCCACTGCCAGTCGTACAGTATGTGTCGCAGGTCGGCATTACGGTAAGCCAGGTAACGGCTGTCCAGAAGGTCGGCTTCGGTGCGAACAGAGAGCAGGTAGTCGAGGTTGATTTCGTAGGCATCGTTGTACTGCTGCTCATTCAGGTTCAGTTCGTAGGCCATCTTATCGGTCAGGTAGTATGCCTGTTCGCGTGCCGTTTCGTAATCCATTGCATTCATCCCCGTCCAGGCGAAGATTGCAACCATCATTGTCATCATGTAACGTTTCATAGTCGTAGGTTTTATTAGTTTGATGGTGCAAAGTTACGCACTTCTTTGGTAGTGTCAAATGGTTTTTCCCTACACCTGTGGGGGAAAATCCCTTTTCGTGTTGGGGGATTGCATATCCAACTAAAGTGTGCCTAAGAATATGAAGTGGGGCGCGAAGGCATCCGCCAGCGCTGAGGAAGGCTTTTCGCGGAAGAGTCCGAAGACACTGCTCCCGCTGCCGCTCATGGCCGCATACTGTGCTCCGGCTTCGTAGAGTCGTTGCTTAATGCCGGCCACAGTGGGATGTTGAGGGAAGACGCTACGCTCGAAGTCGTTTTCCACCAGCGTCTTCCATTCGTCCACGGGGCGCTGTATGCTATCTTCCAGGTTGTGCTGGGGAAGTCTTGGCTCTACTCCCTGATAGGCCTCGCGAGTGGAAATGAAGTCGTCGGGCTTGACGAGCAGGAGATGCCACCCAGTCAGGTCGAGGTCGATGGGCGTAAACAGGTCGCCAATGCCTTTGGCCATCACAGGCTTGTGCTGTATGAAGAAGGCGCAGTCGGCTCCCAGATGCGAGACACTGCGTTCCATCTCCTCGATGCTGAGGCCCAGATGGAACATCTCGTTGAGCATCCCCATCATGTATGCCGCATCGCTGCTGCCTCCTCCCAATCCCGCTCCGGAGGGAATGTTCTTGCGCAGCCTGACGCGTAGGGGTGGAATGTCATGTCCCTCATCGCGCAGTTTGCGCACAACCCGCATGACCAGATTCTCTTTGAGGAGAGCGTCCTTTCCGGCTGAACGGTCCTCCGCATTACCGGCTATGGGAATCCCTTCGACCAGAAGTTCGTCCTTGTCTGACGTCTCCACCTCCAGCTCGTCGCGGAGTGGTATGGGGTAAAACACGGTTTCCAGATTGTGGTAACCGTCGGCTCGGCGCTCGGTGACGTAGAGGCCGAGATTAATCTTAGCACAGGGTTTTGTAATCATAATGGCAACAAAGGTAAAACTAAAAACTAAAAATTAAAAATTAAAAAGTAAAAAATAATATGGTAAATGGTAAATTATTGCTATCTTTGCCGCCGAAATAAGATTTAGAACGAAATATGAGTAAAAAGAAAGAAATGGACTTGATGTTGGAGTCGATATTGGATTTGAATTCCAACAATGTGTGGGACCTTAGCGAAGAACAGATAGCGCGCCTTTGGGAGAAGGAGTTGAACGAGGAGGGCTTTGCCTCGTCTGAGGAGAAACTGCTGAATACGATACGTCTGAGTTTCGACGTAGTACATTACAATCCCAACGACGAGCGCGAGGTGAAGAAATACGAGAACAAGGATTGGGCTACCTTCCAGCGCACTGATGCCAAGAAGGGCTGTGTGGCCATTCGCCGCAAGTACATCAAGCGCATCACCGACCTCAGCTACGAGAACGTGAAGCACATCACGGCCCCTATGCTGCTCGAACTCATCGACCGCAACTTCGGTGGTGGTTGGGATAGCATCCCCCTTAGCATCAAGGATATCATAGAGTCGGCCTTCGACATCTCTACCACGCAACTGCCCACCAGTCGCATTCATGCCAAGGGCGGAACCCTGGAGCGTAAGGTCGCTCAAGGCTACGAGGTGCTGGAGGTGGAGAAGGGCACCTGGACGGAAGCCATCTTTGCCAAGAAGAAGGAGCCCGTCGTGAAACTGCGTTGCAACAGCGATCAGAAATACGACGAGGAGGGCAACCTGATTTCCGACAACGAGGACGAGGACATCGACGACGAACGCCTCGACGATGCTGACGAGGATATGGACAACGACGACACTTTCTATTCGTCGTACGCCGCCGAAGCAGAAGTTAAGGAGGAAACCGAAGAGGGTTTCCCCATTGAGGAATAGGATTACCAAGGCAATCCTAGGAATGCCTAGGAATACCTAGGATTGCCTAGGACTTCTAAAGATAGAACAAACGATGGCCGTAGCAATGGCCACATTCAGACTTTCCACCGTTGGCCGGTTGGCCGGGTAGGGTGGTATCAGGAGGCGGTGGCTCACGAGGGCTGCCGCCTCTGGTGTAATACCTCGTCCTTCGTTGCCCATGATGATGACACCATGTTCCGAGAGTTCTTGCTCGTAGATATTCTCTCCGTCGAGCAGTGTTCCGTAGACGGGTGCCTCTGTTTGTCTCAGTTCGTTCACAAGGTCAATGTAGTGGACACTGACGTGCGACAGCGCCCCCATGGTGGCCTGTGTGGCTTTGGGGTTGAAGATGTCGGCAGAGTCCGTCGAGCAGAATACGTGGCGTATGCCAAACCAGTCGGCCAGTCGGACGATGGTGCCCAGATTGCCCGGGTCTTGCACACCGTCCAGCGCCAGGCACAGTTCCCGCTGTGCCACTTCTGCCATCTTGGCTGTGGGGTGGGGGATGGGGAACAAGGCCAGCACCGCCTGCGGGTGTTGCAGCAGGCTGGCGCGTTGCAACTCGCTGTTTGTCACCACATCGGCCTCGCACTCGCCTTTCAGCCTGGAGCTTGCTGCCCACCATTCCTCGGTGGCCGCAACATACACGGGACGCATCACCGTGAGCAACTCTCCCACCAGTTTCGGTCCTTCTGCCACGAAGAGCCCTTCGGCCAACCGGTTCTTCTTCCGTTCCAGCCCTTTTATCTGCTTTATTCTTGCCTTACTAATCATATTTAATCGCAAAGTTACGAAAAATTCCCTAATCCCTAATCCCTAATCCCTAATCTTTTTGTATCTTTGTGGCAATGAAACGCCATTTGGCCGTTATTCACTCCTTATTGCTCTTGGCCGTACTGCTGGGGATGGCCAGTTGCAGTGTGTCTCGCTTCATACCCGAAGACGAGTATCTGCTCAATGACGTGAAGATACATTCTTCTGATAAATCAGTCTCCACGACCCCACTTCTGGGCTACGTCCAGCAGCATCCCAACTCGCGGTGGTTCAGTGTCCTGAAGGTGCCCATGGTGCCTTATCTGATGAGCGGCCGCGATTCCACGAAACGCATCAACCGATTCCTGCAGCGCGTGGGCGAGGCCCCTGTCATATACAGCCAGTCAAAGGCCTTGAAGGCACGCGAGAATATCGAAGCCGCCGTGCGCAACATGGGGTATCTGCAGGCCAATGTCGACCTCATGGAACGCAAACGTGGCTTTAAGCTCAATGTCCTCTACGACATCAAGCCCGGTCCTCTCTATCGTGTCGATACGCTGCAGCAGGTGGTCAACGACCAGGGCGTACTCCAGTTGCTCGACAGTGCCTCTGCTTCTTCGCAACTGTATGTCGGCATGCCCTTCGACATGAACGAACTCGATGCAGAGCGCAGTCGCATCAATCGCCTCCTTCGTCGTCAGGGCTACTATCAGTTCAATAAGGAATTTGTGCGCTTCGAAGCCGACACCACGCTGGGCAACCATCGGGTGGCCCTCTCCTTGTTGGTTGACGACTATCATTCCGCTGCCCAGCCACAGTTTGGTCCTCACCGTCAGTTCTGGATAGACAGCCTCAGATTTGTCTCCGACAGCACGAGTCGCAATATGTTGCGCGAAAACGTTCTGCGCGTGAAGACTGCCATCCGCCCAGGCCAGCTCTACAACGAGCAGCAGGTGCAGGAGACCTATGCCAACCTGTCGGCTCTGGGCGCCGTGATGAACTCCAGCATTGCCATGCAGCCCGATACGGCCGACTCTACGCGCCTGAATGCCGTAATCGCCGTGACCACGAACAGACGCCACACGATGAACGCCGAGGTGGAGGGTACCAATACGGCAGGCGATTTCGGAGCTGCTGTCGTTCTGTCGTATCAGAACCGCAATCTCTTCCGCGGTTCCGAACTTCTGAGCGTGAAACTGCGTGGAGCCTACGAGGCCATAAAGAAACTGGAGGGATATGAAAAGAAAGCCGGCAGTCGCAACCACCACTACATCGAGTACGGAGCCGAGGTGTCGCTGGCCTTCCCTGACTTCAAGCTACCCGGCATCAGCCGCGACTTCCGCCGCAACAGCAATGCCTTGAGCGAGATAGCCCTGATGTATAACAGCCAGAACCGTCCCGAGTTTCATCGTCGCGTGGTTACTGGGGCATGGCGCTATCGCTGGAGCCAGCACAATCGCCAGCGTCAGCACCGCATCGACCTCATCGACCTCAACTACGTCTTCATGCCCTGGATATCCGGCACCTTCAAGCGCGACTACCTCGACGACGTCTCCTCGCGCAATGCCATCCTGCGCTACAACTACGAAGACCTCTTCATCATGCGCTGGGGCTATACGTTCAGCTATTCCTCCCAGCCCCTGTCTGGAGCCACCGGCAACTACGGCACCAATGCTTATAGTCTCCGTTTCAACATCGAGACGGCTGGCAACCTGCTCTACGGACTGACCACCCTGTTCCACACCAACCAGAACAGCCAAGGGCAGTACACGCTGTTCAATATCGCCTATGCGCAGTATGCCAAGTGCGACTTCGACTTCTCCAAGAGTTTCCGTTTCTCACCCACCAACTCCCTGTCGCTTCACTTCGGCCTTGGCGTGGCCGTCCCCTACGGCAACAGCCGCATCCTGCCCTATGAGAAGCGCTATTTCAGTGGTGGTGCCAACAGCGTGCGTGGATGGTCGGTGCGTGGATTGGGCCCCGGAACGTTCCAGGGCGAGGACGGCCGTATCGACTTCATCAACCAGACGGGTGACATCAAGCTCGACATGAATCTGGAATACCGCAGCCACCTGTTTTGGAAAATCGATGGTGCCGCCTTCATCGATGCCGGCAACATCTGGACCATCCGCGACTATCCCGAACAGCCGGGCGGACAGTTCCGCATTCAGACCTTCTGGCGACAGTTGGCTGCCTCCTATGGTCTGGGCCTTCGACTGAATTTCAATTACTTCATCCTTCGTCTCGATGCCGGCATGAAGGCCGTCAACCCGGCCTACACCGGCAAGCAGCATTTCCCCATCATCCATCCTCGCTTCAAACGTGACTTTGCCCTGCACTTCGCCGTTGGTCTGCCGTTCTGAGGCTTTTACGTTAGAAAGTTACATATGCTATTATATTAAAGTATGTTGGCGCTAATAGCAGCAGGTATACTATACCCCCGAATCTTTATGGTTCGGGGCATTTCTTTCTTAGTCATACCTATCGCGGATAGGTGTGACATATTTTTTGCAAAGGGATGTTTTTTATGTTCATATAACCAACTTTTTGTTGCATAAAATGTATTGCTATAGGCGAGGTTGGCCCGTGTGTGTCGACCACAGTGCGAGCCGTTGAAGCATGTGGCCGAGCGCCATGGACTGCGGGACGTGCGTCTGCGCGAATTCCTGCGTCGTATAGGAGAAACAGTATGAAACGAGACAAAGCCATGTTTGCATGAGCATTCTTGCTTAGCGAGCGGGAAAGCAGAGAGAAAAGGTATAAGGTCGTAGAAGAAGCCCCTTCGCCATGTGGCGAAGGGGC
>CAMOUQ010000020.1 GCA_946626595.1 uncultured Prevotellaceae bacterium
TTTCTTTTAAAGAGAATGGAATTCAGGTTGAAATATAACTTTTTTAAGCGTAAAAATGTCGAAATTCTCAATTTTATGCATTCTTTGGGTGGCTTGATGGCCGAAATACTATGTACACAAGGAGTAAATATTAGACCAAAAGAGACGTTTATGTATCGTAGAAACTCTATGATACTTCATGACTGAAGAGAGGAAACTCAAACAAAATGTTTACGCATTGTTTACGCAGAGATGAAAAAAGCACTTGCGAGAAACTCGTAAGTGCTTGATTATTAGTGTGGACCAGCTAGGGCTTGAACCTAGGACCTCCAGATTATGAGTCTGTTGCTCTAACCAACTGAGCTACAAGTCCGATGCGTGCCTTGTGGGCTTTGCGAGTGCAAAGGTACAAATAAAAGTTGAAAGTTGAAAGTTGAAAGTGAAAAATTATGTGTATCTTTGCAAAAAATTTAGTTATGCGCAAGATTACAGGGATGGGCGAAACCATCATGGACATACTTTTTAAGAAGGGACAGCCCGTGGCGGCAGTGCCGGGGGGCAGTTGCTTCAATTCCATCATTTCCATCGGCCGCACGGGGCTTCCGTGCCGGTTTATCGGGTATACGGGCAATGATCGCGTGGGTAGGGATACGCAGGCCTTCTTGCAGGCGAATGGGGTGGCTGTGGAGGATTTCGAGATACGGGACGATGAGAAGAGTGCCATCTCGCTGGCTTATCTGGATGACAACGGCGATGCCACGTATCAGTTCTATAAGAACACCCCGAAGGCGCACAAGAACTGGCCCATCCCGGACTTCCAGGCTGACGACGTGCTGCTTTTTGGCTCGTATTATGCCATTTGCGAGGGCATGCGCCCGCAGGTGGCTCCGACCTTGGAGGCTGCCAACCGCGCTGGGGCTATCCTGTATTATGACCTGAATTTCCGCCGCAGCCATGCGCACGAGTTGGATGCGCTGTTGCCTGCCATACACCAGAACTTCCGCGAGAGCACCATTGTGCGGGGCTCGGCTGACGATTTTGAGGTGATGTACCACTGCCGCGATGCGCGGACTATCTATACCCAGCACATTGCCCAATATTGTCCCGTCTTCATCTGCACGGCGGGTGCCCAGACCATCACCGTATGTACGCCCTCGGGCTTCTTTGATTTCGAGACGCCGCAGGTGGCCAACGTGGTGAGCACCGTGGGGGCAGGGGACAACTTCAATGCCGGGTTTATCTTTGCCGTAGCCCGGGAGGGTGTGACGCGCAAGCAGTTCGAGGGGCTGGATTACGCCCAGTGGAAGCGGCTTGTGGACTATGCCACTGCCTTTGCGGGGCAGGCGTGCCAAACGACTGAGAACTTCGTCAGCAAGGAGTTTGCTGAGCAAATGTTAAATGTTAAGTTTTGAATTATCCTATGGTTCCACGCATTGCCATCATTGACCAGAATACCCTGGAGGCCACGGGGCTGAAGAGCATTATCGGCGACCTGGCGCCTATGGCCGACGTCGGCACGTTCAGTTCGTTCGAGGAGATGATGCAGGAGAGGGAGTTGTCTGATGAGAGTATACCTTTCTACCACTTCTTTGTCTCGTCGCAGATACTCATCTCGCATGCCGACTTCTTCCTGAAGTACCAGCGGCAGACCATTGTGCTGACGTCGCAACCCACGTCGAACCGTTTGCTCGAGAACTTCCACACGCTCAATACGGCCCAGCTGGAGCATGATATGCTGAAGAGTATTCTGATGCTTTTCCATCATGCTCACGGCAGTGGGCATGCCCATGCGGCTTCGCCCACGCTTGTCGGTCACGAAGTGGATAGCCCTCTTTCGCAGCGAGAGACGGAGGTGCTGGCCCTGGTGGTGCGCGGGTTTATCAATAAGGAGATTGCCGACCGGCTGTGTATTTCGCTGCCTACGGTCGTGACGCACCGGAAGAACATTTGTGATAAACTTCGGCTCCGTTCCGTATCTTCTCTCACTATCTATGCCGTCACTCACGGTATAGTCAGCGCGGAGGAAATCTAAGCCTGCTTTTCAACCCTACTATGGTTGGGGCTCCAACCTTACTATGGTTTGAGCTTCAACCTTACTATGGTTTGAGCTTCAACCTTACTATGGTTTGAACCGCAACCTTACTATGGTTGAATCTGGGGCGATATTGCGACGGGATTGCAACCCTATGCGATGCATAAAAAAAGGGGGTGTGCCAGTGATTGGCATACCCCCTTTTCTGTACCTGGGAGTTCCTCAGGGAAGGGTTATTTACTTAACGACCTTCTTGCCGTTGACGATGAAGATGCCCTTAGTGGCCTTGTTTACACGACGACCAGAGAGGTCGAAGATGTTGTTCTTGGCATTTTTGGCAACCTCAATGCCGTTGACAGCATCGGTGTCGTTGCCACGGGCTCCAGCCTTGCCGAGTTCCTCGATCTGGGCATTGATGGCCTCGATCTTAGCAACATCCTCGTCTACGAGATCCTTGTAAGAGGTGGCATTCAGATAGCCGCTCTCGTAGATTTCATTGAGGAGGGCGCCTGCGGGCAGGATGTAGAACTCAGAGAAGGTGAAGAATACATGGTCACCAGTCTTGGCACCATTGTTGGTGGTAGGAATGGTGAAGCGGATGAGCTTAGCTGCTTCTGACATGGTAATCTTCGGAGACAGGTAGCTGGTTACGCCAGCATTGGTGGGCAGACCATCGGTGATGCTGGTAACCTCTGAGAGACCGAACATCTCGTCGTTGCCGGCGAGGATATTGATCTGAGTCGGGCGGTTGTTGTTGTTCTGGCTACGCTTCTTGAAGTAGAAGTAGAACTCGTCGATGGGCTCTTCAATCTCAGCCTGCAGATAGTGGTCTTCTCCAGGATCGGCATCGGCATGCCATGTAGAGTGGAAGAACGTGGCGTAGTCGTTGTCGAGCAGAGCCTCGTAGCTGCCCTCAACGGGATCCTTGGCGTTGCTGGTGTACTTGGTGGCATCCTGTACCAGACCAACGTACTGCTGGAGCAGAGGAATCCAGGTGGCAATCTTGGCAAATGCGTCGATGCGGAGGTCTACATACTCCTCAACGTTCCATACGTAGCTGGGCTCCAGAGAGTAGCCAGCCTCGGGCAGTTCAGCGCCGTCGAATACATCCCAGTAGGTGTTGGCACCCCAGGCGTTGTCGGTGGCGTTGGTAGCACGAACGGCAAACTTGCCTTCCTTGTTCTGGAAGAATACCTGACCTTCCCAGTTGTCGCGGTTCTGGCCGGGGTTGGTGTGGATGTGACCATCGTTCTCGAACGTGGTGGCACCACCGGTTTCGGGGTTGGTGTAGCAAATGCCAGCCATCTTGAAGCCATACTCATAGGCCTGGCCGGCAACCTTCGTGAACGACATAACGGCAGCATCAGCAGCATCGGCTACGAGGTAACCAGTCTCGTTCAGATAGTACTTGGCGTCGCCCTTCTCAGTGAAGATGCGATAAGCCTTACCGTCCTTCAGGGTCTCCATAGCGCGAGCATAGGTCTGATCCAGAGATTCGGTCAGAGAAACGTAGTTGACGTTCTTGAATGAGAGCCAGCTAACGTTGTTGTCAGCAGCCACATTGATGTTCACCTTCAGGACGCCGTCCTCGGCCACCTTGCCGGTAGCGCTGAACTGAGCGAGATAGAAGGGAGAGTTGGGAACGTTCTCACCTGCGCACAGGTCGACAGCTTCGCCGCCGTTCACGTCCATGGTGATGCCGTAGGTAGGAGCAGCACCGCCGTTCTTCATGCGTACGCGAGCCCAGATGCTAACCTCGTATTCGCCAGCGGTGAGGCCGGGAATGGTAGCGGTCAGCGTGGTGGCACCCAGAGACTGGTCGTCGCCGGTCCAGTACTCGAAGAAGGGAACACGGAAGTTAGAACCGTCGTTGTCACCTTCTACAGACCATGTGTTGATGTACAGGCTGGTGTTGTAGTCCTTGCACTGAGCGTCGTTGATGGTCCAGGCAGAGAGGAGCAGGTCGTCGATGTCGTTGGCAGCGTGCCATCCGCTTACGACCTGAGGATTGACAACAACCACGGGCGTGCCAGCCTCCAGCTGAGCCTGACCATTGTCGTAGATAGCCTTATAGGCAGCGAAAGCCTCGGCGGTGTAGACGTTGGTGGCATCCATTTCTGCCTTCATGGCAGCCAGGGCAGGCTGAGCGTCGGCGGCTGTGTTTACAGCGCTGATGGCAGCATCCAGAGCCTCGATGGCAGCCTTGTACTCAGCCACGGTGGTGGGAGCCTCGGCGCTTGCGAGAGCCTTAGCAACGTTTTCGGCATAAGCTGCGGGCAGACCTTCGCAATTCAGGGCTGAAGCCTTGGCCTTGAGGTCGGCAACCTGTTCCTTCAGGGCAGAGAACTTGACATCCTCCATTTCGGCGTTCTTGCCGTAGTAGGTGAGGGTGAAGTTATCCCAGATACACCACAGGTTGGTGTTGCCCTGGAGCTTGGCACCCAGTTCCAGTTTGTGGTTGTAAACCTCCACGACAACCATGTCGCTGGTGTACTTGCCGGCAGAGAATGAGTTAGAAGCATCGGTCATGCTGTTCTCCGTACCAGTCTTGAGGGGGAATACTACCTCCTCGTCGTTGAGGAAGAATACGGGCAGGTGCTCATTGTCAGAGCCATCCTGACGATAGAATCCCTGTGCGGTCAGTGCATAGATACCATTGGGCACACCCTCGATAGTCTGGCTGATGGTGAATACCGAATGGAAGGACTCAGCACACATGTTCTCGTTGGCACCGCCAGAGAGATTCTTGTTGGTGCAATCGGAGCTAATTACCCATGCGTTGCCACGGTCATTGTTAGAACCACCGCCATCGCGGTTGTTGCGACCGAAGTTGGCATCCTTGATGAAGAAGGTAGCGTTGATGGGCTTTTCGGCTGTAGCGGCAGCCAGATAGTTCTTGACGTCAGACTCAGCAACCAGTTCCCACTTCACGTTCTCGTCCTCAGGATCGGTGCAGGTGCTGCTACCGTCGAGGCCCATCTTGCTGTCCTTGCCATTGTAACCGAAGTACACGCCGTCAGCGCTGATGGTGTAGTAGTTGAGGTGATTCTCGATGGTGAGATGCTTAGGATTGCCATTGTCCATCCAGGTACCTTCGAAGTAGTACTGTGTACCACCGTTGTTGACGTTGGTCTCCAGAGTGTACGTACCATCCTCCAGCTTTGTGAGGGTCATGAACTCGGGATTGTCAACCAGAGAAGCATGTGTACCCCAGTCGTTGGCAGCACCCCAATACTTGCCAGTGGCAATGTTCTTGAGGAAGTAGCGTGCTGTCTTGGGAGCTGTACCATAGTTCACGTCCCAAACCATAACGCGGTTGGTGAGTTCCAGTTCGAAGGTCAGGTCGCTGCTGTTCTCGGGTACGTTGACCACGTAGGTAGCGGCCTGCTTCTCAGCCTCGTCGGCAAATGCTACCTCGTAGGGAGCATAGCCCGTGAAGCCGTCGTTGGCCTTGATGACGAAGGTCTCAACCACCTGGCCACCTGCAGATACAATCAGGTCCTGGTCGGGAGTCGATTTCGGCGTGATGGCCGAGAAGCTGAAGATGTTTGTTCCGGCAGGAATGTTCAGCACCAGCTTACCCTTCCTGCTGCCACCGGCTCTGTAGGCGGGTTTTTCAACTGCCTCGCCACCGGCGATTGACTCGTAAACGTCTACCAGAGCAACGTTGACGCTACCATTGTTAACATCGAACGTTACGTCCTCGATGGCCTCGCTGTCTGCTGACTGCGCTGCCTGATTAGCCTTAACTTCCTGGCTGATGAAGGCATAGGCAAATGCCACGGCCGTCAGTGCACAGAACGATAAGACTGTTCGTAGAGTTTTGTTCATGTGATTTAAGTTTTTAATGGTTAATAAAATAAGTTAATTATACATATTTTCACTCTCATATAAAGCATAGTACATGCATACTACACTTACATTGGGGCAAATTTATAGATTTTTTTTGAAACAATGAAAAGAATATTGAAAAAAAATGGCCTCAATGGTGCAAAAAATATAAAAATATGATGCCAAGAGCCTCCCAGTAGTAGTGGGGAGCAGGATTTTATTATAAAAAATAAGTATGCGCGCATGGTGCACGCGCATACTTATCGTTTGATGTCCAATTCGCGCACGTATCCGATGACCAGTGAACGGCTGTATTGGTGCTGTTTGACGCCGTTGAGGTTCAGCTGTCGCAGGTCGCTGAGATAGCCCAGGCGGAGGCGGGCATGGCGGATGGGAATGTCCACCGTGAAGAGTTGCCGCATCGACAGGGCATTGCCCGGGTGGGTGCAGCGTATGTTGCGGTCGAAGTTGCCGCGGTCGAAGATGTCGTAGTAGCTCTGTCCGTACTGGGGCATGAAGGCCATGCCCAGCAGCGGCAGGTGGGCCTGATAGTGCAGGGCCAGCCGTTGCCTTCGGATGCGGAAGTGGTAGTCGGCACGCAGGGCGGCGGTCAGGCGCAGGCCGACGTGTGCCTGGGCGGGGTTGTTGCCGTTTCGGTTGTTGTAGAGAAAGCCCAGGTCGCCCCCGGCCAGACCGATGGCAGAGAGGTTGAGCCCCTTCCACAGGACATCCTTCCACTGCCGTCCCCAACCGAAGTCGTAGCGCACGGCGCCCCCCATCTCGTGAGCCGTCTCGGCAGGGTTGTGGGTGTAGGAAAATTCGCCTTGCGTAAGGGTCTGGAATAGGACGTTCTCGTTGCGGCGCAACGTGCGGAAAGTCTCGTGCAGGAAGGTGAGCTGAGGACCTTTGTACTCCGAGGGAGACAGATAGGTGTCGAGGTGGTTGACGCGGCCCACTCCGAACAGGGTGGCGTGTGACGAACTCCGCACGATGGACACGGGGCTGTCCGCCTTTGCGGCGAGGGAATCCTGGCCCGTTTGGGAGAAGGCGACGGACCATTGCGCTGCTGCAACAATCAGGGTCAGGGATGATATGAAGCGTCTAAACATCGGTTGCCGGAAATCAGTTGTCAATTATCGAATAGCCGCAGTTGTCCGTTCAGTTGGTCGGCCACTTCCTCCTGGCTCTCCTCCATCTCGGCGTAGTCGGCGGATTCCGAGTCGGGGTCGTCGTCAGAGCCGGTGTCGTCGGGCGTTTCGGCGACAGGTTCGGGCTGCCGCGTAGGCTCCAGTTCCTCTATCTTGGCCACGTTGCAGGTGGTGATGCGCTTGCCCTTGGCCTTGAAGCTCTTCACGCCGATGAAGTCCTCCGCCTCGATGTCCATCGGTTCGCGGAAGTCGTCGGCTCCGCCCATGGTGACCAAGAGGTGGGGGTAGGGGGTGTCGGTCAGCAGTATGAGTCGGCTTTCGGGGTTCTCGCCCAGGTAGCTCTGGTGGCGTGCCGTGGCCTCCAGCGTGAAGCGTTTCATGTAGGCGTAGCCCTGCTGGTCGGCATCGTAGAGGCAGGCAGTCCATACCTTGTTGGAGTCGTACTTCTCGATGCGCAGGATGTCGTCCTCGTAGTGGTTGTTGATGTCGAAGTTGGTGACGTAGAACTCGCCGTTGCGGCGTACGACCAGTATCTGCTCGTCGCTGTTGAACTCGCCCAGGTAGGTGCCCTGGCTGTCGTAGTTCAGGCGCTTCACGTCGGGGTCGAACCACACCTTGCGGCCGCCCAGGGTGCTGCCTCCGTGGCGTGCGAGGCGTATGCTGGCCACGTCCAGTTTCGTCACCAGGTTGCCCATGCTCTGGCGGCCCTTGATGGCGATTTCGGAGAAGTCCTTGTCGAAGAAGACACGCTTCAGTTTCGGGTTCGGCTTCAGGGTCACCTTCACCACTTCGGCCTCGCCGTTGGGGTTGGGGGTGAAGTAGACCACCCTGCTGCCCGGTTTGCCTTGCGTCAGGTCGTACTCGCGGTCGCGGGTCATGCTGGTCACGTTGAAGCGTTTGATGTAGTAGGCTCCCGCCTTGCCGTCGCGGTAGATGGCGTTGTAGACGGTGCGCGAGTCGTTCTTCTTGAATACGGCCACGTGTATGATTTCGGCCTTCCGCTTCTCGGCCTTCGAGCGTTCCGTCTCGCCCACGAAGAGCTTTTCGGCGATGCGCACCACCTTGTAGGTGCCGTCCTTGTAGAAGAGAATGACGTCGTCGATGTCGGAGCAGTTCTGCACGTATTCGTCCTTCTTCATGCCCGTGCCGATGAATCCCTCCTCGCGGTTGATGTAGAGCTTCTGGTTGGCCTCCACCACCTTGGCGGCGGTGATGGTGTCGAAGTTCTTTATTTCGGTCAGTCGGGGGTGGTCCTTGCCGTACTTTTCCTTGATGAAGCGGAACCAGTCGCAGGTCACCTCCACCATGTTGGCCAGTTCCTTGTCTATCTGTGCTATCTCGTCCTTGATGCGGGCGATGTTTTCCTCGGCCTTGTCCTTGTTGAACTTCAGGATGCGGGCCATCTTGATGTCCATCAGTCGGAGTATGTCGTCCTTCGTCACCTCGCGCACCATCTTGGGGTACCACGGTGTCAGGCGTTCGTCGATCCATTCGCAGGCGGCATCCATCGACTTGGCGTTTTCAAACTGCCGGTCCTTGTAGATGCGCTCCTCGATGAATATCTGTTCCAGTGTGGCAAAGTGCAGGGCCTCCAGCAGTTCGCCCTTGCGGATGAGGCGCTCCTGTCGGAGCAGGTCCAGTGTGGTGTCGGTGCTGCGCCGGAGCACGTCGCTGACGGTGAGGAAACAGGGCTTGCGTTCGTCGATGACGCAGCAGTTGGGCGAGATGCTGACCTCACAGTCCGTACAGGCATACAGGGCATCGATGGTCTTGTCCGACGATGCGCCTGGGGTCAGGTGGATGAGTATCTCCACGCCCGATGCCGTCAGGTCTTCCACCTTGCGGACCTTTATCTTGCCCTTCTCTGCAGCCTTCAGTATCGAGTCGATGAAGGCCGAGGGCTTGCTGGCCGTGCCCGTCGTCTTGCCGAAGGGTATCTCCGTGATGGCCAGTGTCTTGTTGTCGCGTTTCTCTATCTTGGCACGTACGCGCACCATGCCGCCTCGCTGTCCGTCGTTATATTTCGACACGTCTATCGAACCTCCCGTGGGGAAGTCGGGGTACAGGTGGAACTCCTCGCCGTGCAGGTAACTGATGGCTGCGTCGCATATCTCGTTCAGGTTGTGGGGCAGAATCTTGCAGCTCAGTCCCACGGCGATGCCCTCGGCTCCCTGTGCCAGCAGCAGGGGGAACTTCACGGGCAGCGTCACCGGTTCCTTGTTGCGTCCGTCGTAGGAGAGTTTCCACTCCGTCGTCTTCGGGTTGAAGACTACGTCCAGGGCGAACTTAGACAGGCGTGCCTCGATGTATCGGCCAGCAGCCGCATCGTCGCCCGTCAGTATGTTGCCCCAGTTGCCCTGGCAGTCCACCAGCAGCTCCTTCTGTCCCAGCTGCACCAGTGCATCCTTGATGCTGGCGTCGCCGTGGGGGTGGAACTGCATGGTGTGGCCCACGATGTTGGCAACCTTGTTGAATCGTCCGTCGTCCATGCGCTTCATGGAGTGCATGATGCGTCGCTGCACGGGTTTGAAACCGTCGGTAATGTGCGGTACGGCACGTTCCAGTATTACGTAGGATGCGTAGTCGAGGAACCAGTTCTGGTACATCTGGTTCAGGTGGTGGGTGATGCCTTCTATGGGCTTGACGTTATCGGACATTATATAAAATTGACAATATTTCGATTTGCAATCTCGCGATTTAAGGCCTGCAAGTTACTAAACACGGCACAAAGATAAGAAAAAAAACGTAATTCTTCACGCGTAACTCGCAATTTAATTGTATTTTTGCAACACAAGAACCTAAGATACCATGTCTATATGAACAAGAATTGTCTGATTTCGCTTTGTTTTATTCTCATTTCGAGTCTCTGTTCCCCACGTCTCTATGCCGAGGACGGTTCCCGCTTGTGGTTGCGCTACGGTGCTGGCCCCCATGCCCAGGTGTCGGGCCCCGAGGGCATGGCTATGGACGAGCTGTGTGCCGCCTGGCAAGGAGCCCCGGTGGAACTGAAGCGCCAGAAAGGATTGCCCAAGGAGGGCTTCAGCATAACGACCGACGGCGGCCGGATACGCATCTCGGCCAGCACTGACGTGGGACTGCTCTACGGAGCCTACCACCTGCTGCGACTGCAACAGATGGGGACCGTCGGACCGACGCTGGACGTGACGGAAAGTCCCGCCTATCAGTGGCGCATCCTCGACCACTGGGACAACCCCGACGGCACCGTGGAGCGAGGCTTCTCGGGCCACAGCATATTCTGGGAGAACCCCGATGGCGACGTCCTTCGCCAGTATGCCCGGGCTAATGCCTCGGTAGGCATCAACGGAGCCGTGCTCAACAACGTGAATGCCAAACCGCAGACGCTGGCCACCGACAACCTGCGGCGGGTGCGCTGGATAGCCGACATACTGCGGCCCTATGGCATACGGGTCTTCCTGTCGGTCAACTTTGCATCGCCCATCCGCCTGGGCGGACTGCCCACTGCCGACCCCTTGGACAAGGGCGTGGTGGCCTGGTGGCAGCAGAAGACGGCGGAGATATACCGCCTGATACCTGACTTCGGAGGCTTCCTGGTGAAGGCTAATTCGGAGGGCGAACCGGGCCCGTGCGACTATGGTCGCAGTCATGCCGAAGGTGCAAACATGCTGGCCAAGGCCCTCAAGCGCCACGGAGGCATCGTGATGTGGCGCACCTTCGTCTATGCCCCCAACGACCCCGACCGCGCCAAGCAGGCCTACAAGGAGTTCCAGCCCCTGGACGGTCAGTTCCTGGACAACGTCATCCTGCAGGTGAAGAACGGTCCCATCGACTTCCAGCCCCGCGAGCCATACAGTCCTTTGTTCACAAGTTTGAAGGCCACCCCCGTGATGGCCGAACTGCAGGTGACGCAGGAATATCTGGGCGCCGCCAATCACCTGACCTTCCTGGCCCCCATGTGGCAGGAGTTCTTTTCCCTGGTGCGACCTGCTACCCTGAAGGCCATAGCCGGTGTGGCCAATGTGGGCAACGACCGCAACTGGTGCGGCCACCATTTTGCCCAGGCCAACTGGTATGCCTTTGGTCGTCTGGCCTGGAACCCGGCCCTGTCGGCCGAGACGATTGCCCGTGAGTGGCTTGCACAGACGTTCACACCCGATGCCGACTTTGTCAGCCCCATGGCCGACATGATGGTCGGGAGTTATGAGACGGTGGTCAACTACATGATGCCGCTCGGCCTCCACCACCAGTTTGCCGGCGGCCATCACTATGGACCCGAACCCTGGTACACAGCCCCCGGCATACGCTCCGACTGGACTCCGGCCTACTATCATCGGGCCGATTCGGTGGGACTGGGCTTCGATCGCAGCAGCCGGGGCACCGATGCCGTTTCGCAATATCCGATGGCCCTGCGCAACCTCTACGACGACATACGCACCTGTCCCGAGGAGTATCTGGCATGGTTCCACCATGTGCCTTGGGACTATCGCATGCACAGCGGGCGCACCTTCTGGGACGAACTCTGTCACCGCTACGATGATGGTGTCCGCGGCGCTCGCCGCATGTTGGTGCAGTGGGATGGTATGCAGCGCTTTGTCGATGCGCAGCGCTTCGGCGAGGTACAGCACAAACTGCGCATCCAGGCCCGCGACGCCGTCTGGTGGCGCGATGCCTGCCTGCTCTATTTCCAGACCTTCTCCCGCCGCCCCATACCGCAGGACGTGGAGCATCCCGTCCACAATCTGGATGAGATGATGCGTTTCCACCTGAATATTACGAACTACGAAAATCCCGTCTGCGGCTACAGCCGTTGAGGATTTGCTTGACGCACGATTGTACGTCAAGAGAAACGCCACTGACAAGATATTAAAAAACTACCACGATTAAGCGGATTAGACGGATGCTTTCTGCCGGTTAGCAAAGAGCGCGATTCGTCTAATCCGCTTAATCGTGGTAGGTCAGAATCGGAAGTCGGGTTTTAATATCCGAAGACCTCCTCCAGCGAAACGCGGCGGATGGGGGCTATCTTTCCGAGCGACTCTATGTCAAGTTCCTTCTCGTCGCCGAGGATGAAGTAACAGCCCGTCTTATTGGCCATGTGCTTCTGTTCGAAGTCGGCGATGTCCTTCAGGGTGAGTCCCTGCAGGTCGTCGTAGATCTTCTTGCTGGGGTCGAAGTCGAAGCCCTGCTTGCGGGCGTTCATGTAGGCCTGGATGACGGCAAACTTCGTGGTGCGGCGGCTGGCCATCTGCTTGGTGAGGGCGTCCTTGGCTATCTGGAATGCCTTCTCCGACTGGGGCAGGCGGTCGACAATCTCGCGGAACTGCTGGATGCAGTCCATCATCTTGTCGTTCTGCGTGATGATGTGCGTGAGGAAGTATTCCGGCTGGTCCTTGCGGGAAGGTGTGGTGTAGTCGGCCCAGGCGTTGTAGGCCAGACCGCGTGCCTCGCGCAGTTCCTGGAAGACGATGCCGTTCATGCCGCCGCCGAAGTATTCGTTGAAGAGGTCGATGGTGGCCCGTTCGTCGAGGTTGGTCTGGCGCCCTTCGTTGTAGTACATGCGCATGTAGATGTTCTTGGCATTGTAGGGGGCCAGCAGCACGGCGGGTTCGGGCGTGGTCTGCAACAGATAGGGCTGACCCTTAGGTGCGGGTTTCAGTGCCTTCTCCGTGGGGTGTGCCTGGGCTATGCATTCCTCCAGTTCCTTCTCCGACAGGGGACCGTAGTAGAGCACTTCGTGTTCGTACTGCGGCAGTTCGCGCAGCAGGTCGAGCAACGTCTGCGGGTCGGTCTCGCGCAGTTCCTGTTCGGTCATTTCGTCGCGCAGGGCATTGTGGGGGCCGTACTTGGTGTAGTAGTCGAGGAAGGTGAAACAGATGCGCTGGTCGGCCTTGTTGTCCTGGCGGTCCTTCAGCATGAGGCCCACCATCTGTTCGTAGGCTTGCTGGTCGACCTTGGCGTTGCGCAGCAGGTCCTCGAGCAGGGCCAGTGCCTCGGGCATGCTCTCGCTAAGTCCGCTGAGGCCAATCTGCATCTCGTCGCTGCTGATGCTGACCCAGTAGTTGCAGGCCAGGCGATAGAATTCCTGCTTAACCTCGGTGGCAGACTTGGTCTGTGTGCCCAGGTAGTTGATGTAGTCGTCGGCTACGTCGTAGCGGCGGTCGTCCTGCTGGCCGAAGGGGAAGCGGAAACGCAACTCGAAGAGTCCGTTCTCGCTGTTCTGTTTGTAGACGACGGGCAGGCCCTTTTCGGTCTTGAAGAAGGAGAGGTCCTTCTCAAAGTCGAGGAACTGCGGCTGTATGGGCTCCACCTGGCTCTCCTGAATCTCGCGGACGAACTGGCTCATCTGGTCGCGGTTGGTGGGTATGGGTGTGATGGCGGGTTTGTCAATCTTCTTCAGCGTAGTGTCCTCGCCCTGGCGCTTGAATACGGTGACGTAGCCCTCGGTGAAGAAGCGGTTGGCAAAGTCCACCAGTTCCTGCTTCGTTATCTTGGCCATGCGGTCCATCTGGCCCACCTCCTGCTGCCATTCAATACCGTTGATGAAGGCATTCAGCATTTTGCTGACACGTTCGCGGTTGTGGTCCAGGCCGCGCAGTTCGTCCAGCTTCTTGTTGTTCAGTGCTGCCACGAGCAGGTCCTCGTCGAAGTCACCGGCTTTCAGTTTCTCCACCTCCTGCAGCAGCAAAGTGCGCACCTCCTCCAGCGATTGACCTTCCTTGGGTGTACCCATGAGCAGAAAGAAACCGTGGTCGAGCATGGGCTCTACGAATGCCTGGGCGGACATGACCTTCATCTCCTGATTCAGGTCGAGGTCGAGAAGGCCGGCCTTGCCGTTGGAGAGTATGGTGCTGATGAGTTCCAGAGTATCGTTCTGCAGCGACTGGGCACGCTGGCTGCGCCATCCCATCCAGAGGTTCTCGGCCTCCAGGCCCATGACGGTGGTGTCGACGGGCTCGGTCAGCGGAGCCATGTCGGGGAACTGGGGCTGACTGACGTCGTCGCCCGGTTGCCACTGGCCGAAATACTGCTCCAGGAGGGCGATGGTCTTGTCGGGGTCCAGGTCGCCAGCCATGCAGATGGCCACGTTGTTGGGCACGTACCACTTAGCAAAGTAGTTCTTGATGTTGGTGATGGAGGGGTTCTTCAGGTGTTGCTGTGTGCCGATGGTCGTCTGCGTGCCATAGGGATGTCCGGGGAAGAGCTTGGCCATCAGGGCTTCGAACTGTTTGTTAGAGTCGCTGGCCAGTCCGATGTTGTACTCCTCGTAGACGGCCTCCAGCTCGGTGTGGAAACCGCGGATGACCATGTTCTGGAAGCGGTCGGCCTGTATCTTGGCCCAGTTTTCCACCTCGTTGGCGGGTATGTCCTCGGTGTAGCAGGTGACGTCGTTCGAGGTAAAGGCGTTGGTGCCCTGTGCGCCGATGGCTGCCATCAGTTTGTCGTACTCGTTGGGGATGAAGTACTTGGCTGCCAGTTGGCTGACGCTGTCAATCTCGTGGTACATCTGTCGGCGCTGGGCCTCGTCGGTCGTTACGCGGTACTCCTCGTAGCGGCGCTCGATGTCGGCCAGCAGGGGCGCCTCTGCCTCAGGGTCAGTGACGCCGAACTTGCTGGTACCCTTGAACATCAGGTGCTCCAGGTAGTGAGCCAGGCCGGTGGTCTCGGCGGGGTCGTTCTTCGAACCTGTGCGCACGGCGATGTACGTCTGTATGCGCGGTTCCTCCTTGTTGACAGAGAGATAGACCTTCAGTCCGTTCTTCAGCGTGTAGATGCGTGTCTGCATCGGGTCGCCCTTCACGGATTCGTACTTGTTCTCCTTACATGCACTCACAAGGCACATTGCCAGTGCCAGTATGAGATAAATGTTTTTTGCTTTCATCTGTATAATCTCTTTAGAAATGTTTGTCATACGGCTTCTGCCATCAAATCCTTACGCCCGATAAGGCTGAAGATGGTGATTTTATTGTTTTCATTGAGTATGCGCAGGGTACGTAGTATCTCGTTGAGAGTGGAGCCACTGGTCGTGACATCATCTATGACAAGCACATTCTGCTGACGGATGCTGGCGCATAGTTCCTCATCAGCCTTAGTGGCAAACTTCAGAAAGTGCATCATGTATGGGCGGAAACGACTCTTTTTGACATCCTTGGCAATGGTGAAATAGTCTTTTTGGTGGATTAGGTCCAGCATCTTCCCTATGGATTGCTTCACGTCCTCCTTTTGGGCCTGGGTGTATCGCGGACGTCCATTCTCCAGAACATCATCAAGGTATTGCTTCTCGTATGCATCCATGTCGAATGATATGCTTGACGGTAAGGCCTTTATCAATTCCATTTTGTGCAGCGAAGGCTGGGCAAAACGATAGATGTAGCGTAGCATATATTGGTTGACTTTGCTTGACGATTCAGGCATTATCACGAGGTCGTAATCGTAAAGATTAATCTGCTTGTTGAGGTTGTCTACGGCTTTTTTTATAAAGTGTGTCAGGTCTGGATTGTCCTGCAGGCCTTCTGTAAACTTCACATACTTGATGAATGCGCTGCGGACATTGCCATCTATCTGGTCGCTAAATTCATAGCCGTAGTAAAAACAATGGCCAAAAGCTTCCACCTGAAAACCATTACCTGTCAGACTGACAATGTCTTCGGTTCCGTCGTGCTCGAAATCGAAAACGAAACGTTGTTCTTCATTGTTGTATGTAACCCCCATTGTCTATGATGTTTTGGTAAATCTGAATACAGCGTATAGATGTCTTGTGCAAAAAATATAGATTACTGGGGACAAAGTTAATGATTTTCTGCCATTATCACAAAAAAGACCGCTTATTATTTGGCCGTATGGCATGGATTCCGTAACTTTGCTCGTGGTTTCGGGGGAGAAATCCCGAATCGCAGATGCATTAGCTTATTATTTCGCACTTACCGAAAAGACCTCGGAAATCTCTTTGGAATAGTACGATTTAGAAGCAGAGGGAAACCAAGGAAGGTCGCCCCCCTCACGACTTATAAGTGGCTATGCAACACGCTTAGGCGTGGTGCATTCTTATAAAGTCGTAGGGGTTCCAATTCCGAGGTCTGCCCCTCAGGTAAGTGCATAGGAGTGGCCACGCCATTTTTGTGCCCTTGCCGCTGTGTGGTGATGGACATATTTATTAACTTAAATGATAAGCAAAATGAAAACCACAAAACTTTTTCTGGCCCTGATTATGGCCATGTGCATGTTTGCAACAAATGCTTCAGCAGATAAGGACAAGACCACGAATCTGTTGATTGGTTTCACCCCTATGGCTGCTAAGACGATGACTAGCATCAAATATAACGCGAAGGGGGCTCCCAAAGATGAGTTTACATACAATAAGGAGTTTGGCATTACGATAGGTATCGAGCGCGTCATCAACGGTATGATTGTATTGCCCGAACTTCGCTACTTCCGTGGCAGCTTCAAGAAAGCCTCCTTGCCTTCGCTTGGCTATGCCATGCCTTATCCTTTCCCCTACACCGAGTATGATGATTTGAACGATTTCGGTTTTATGCAGTGGCTGGGATTTACTATCGGTGCCAAGAAACGTGTGCAGGTGCCACTGATGGTGGGCATAGGCTTGGATTACTTGAAGGGCGCTCCTATGAATAACCTGTTTTTCAATTATGGTGCTAAGGCCCGTGTCAAGATTTACTTTACCAATAAGGTCGGCATGTTCCTGGGTGGTGCCTACGAGGGTGGAAGGTCGCACAGCAATCGTGGCATTCCTTCTGGCGCAGACAGCGATGATAAGTTCAATTTGAAACGCAAGGTGCCGTATGGCGAGGTCGGCCTGACGGTGACTCTTTAATCCTTTTGAACCATGAAAATACAGAACTTGTTGCGCGGACTGGTGTTGCTGACTGCAACGCTGTCTGTCAATTCGTCTGTGGCACAAGAGAAACTGTTTCAAGCAGCTCTCGCGAAGGGACGTCAGCCAGGGGCGTTCTATGTTGCCCGTAACGACAAGGGTAAAGGCATCAGTCCTGAGAAGATGAAACAGTATGCACGTGAACGCAATTATCTAATAGGCGAATATACAACGCAAACTGTCGATAAGTTTGGTGACAAAAGTACTGCTGTAAGTACGTTCGAGTTCCTTCCCGACAATCTCTATCCCGAATACGTCTACGTGCACACCAAACATAGTAATGCTCCCCGGTATGACCAATTGAGCCAGTTGCCCAAAGGCTCCTGCTACGTCTATTCTGGTAGCAAGTTCACACGCATGGATAACGTCAGTTGGTCTGGAAAGGTAGAGGACGGCATGCTCTCGGGAACGGGCTATGGATTTGTTAGTCAAATGATTGCTCCGACAAATGGAACATACTACTACATAGAGGGCGGTTTCCAAAACGGATTGCCCCAAGGCGAATGTATGCTGCGTGTTGTCAGCATATCTACAGACGCTTCCTTCATCAAAAATCCCCAGGAAACTAGTTCGCAAGTGGTGAATGTAGGCATTTTGCAGGACAATATGGCAACGTTTCGAGTTGGGAAGGACAACAAAATCGGTTTTGTGCAAAGCAATGGTGTCATCACCCTGCAACCCACCTACAGAGATGGCGACGTATTGGGTCACTTTAAGAATGGACTCATAGCCGTGAAAAACGACAAGAAAGAAAGCGTCTATGTGGACAAAAGCGGTAAGTTCGTTGACTATACCGAAAGCCAGAAGAAAATCTTTGCTGACGCCAAGGCCCATGAGGACAGTATTAAGGCTGCTGAACTGCAAGCTAAATTGTTAGCAGAGCAGAAAGCCGCTGAAGAAAAACGACTGGCCCAAGAGAAGCGTTTGGCTTATTTGCAAAAGATAAAGCCACTTCAGGATAAGAACAAATGGCAGCGTGGAGACAGACTATGTCTCGAGTTTGGTCGCGAAGGCAGATTTATCACTGGGACATTGGAAGAATGGAATGGAGACAGAAGTAAGTGTAAGATAAAGATTGTTACAAGTCCGAACGGCAACATGACCTACAACGGTGATCTCTTGACGAAGAACAACACAATATGGATTCCCACCGCAGGCGAAGGCTGGCATAAGGCTCTTCCTGAAGAGATAGAGGCTGCCAACAAACAAGACGACTCGCTTTACGAACAAACGAGAAGCAAACTCACTCTGTGTCCCGACTGTGGAGGTCATGGATATATAGGATCCGGATACTATACCAGAGAATGTAGAAGATGTGATCGTACTGGATTCATAGTGACCACAGAAACTATAAGGACGATGTAAGAGTTCTCCGGGTATTACCTCAATGTCCATAGAGCTATTTATTGGATGTGACAAATTCACATTCGGATTTTAAACGTCAAGTATCCCGCTCTGCCCTTAAATAAATACCAATGCATGAAACTTACCCTCACTACCCTCACTCCCTCACGATGCCTTTATTTATCGGACATGCAGGCCGTGAGGGAAAAGTGAGGGCGTGATGGTAAATGGCCCGAAAACGGGGTTTGAGGCGAAATATCAGGGTCGAAATTTTCGTCTGGATTCGCTTTTCCGAAGCGTTCAGACCATCCGGATGGAAGCGACCTCGGATGACGGTCGCATATAGGCTGCGCTCCAGCGACGTTTGGCCTCGTCTTTTACCTCGTATTACCAAACGTTTTACCTGGCGAGGTAATCCGATTTTCTCCTTTGGTAAACGAATTACCAGTTGGGGAAGGAAGGTGGTAATTATGTGCCGAAACGAAATCCTGTTTAGCAACTCGATAAAGGTGATGCGTGCAAAAATCTCTTGGATAGTCATAAAATCCCAAGATATGCAACTATGTTCCGGGATTTTTTTGTACCTTTGCCCGCAGAGAAGTGAATGAATTTGCAGTGCAAGCAGATGTTATATCGGCCTACGGCCATGATGAAGGTAAGTAGATAAATATGAAAGACTTCAGAACGACAATCAGCGTAGTTGCCAAGAAGGGCCTGGCCCTGACGGCAGTATTGTGTTTCTCGGCAGGGCTTTTTGCGGCTCACCCTGTGCTGGGCTATACCACGCAGTCCGTGGATAACGTCAAGGGTGCAGGCGATGAGGTGCAGTCGCCGTCCTTCGACGAAGTGCTGAAAACGAGGAGAAGCATCCGTAGCTATGACGGTACGAAGAAAATCAGTAAGGAAGAAGTGAGCGAACTCATCCGCGCGGCACAGGAGGCACCCTCGTGGGCCAATCAGCAGCCGACGAAATACTATGTAGCCATCAGTCCGGAGAAATTGGAGGCCGTGCAGAACCTGGTCGGAGGCAACAAAGACCGGATAAAGGAGGCCCCCGTGCTGATTGTCTCAACCTTCGAGCGCGGCAAGTCGGGCTTTTTCCGCGGAGCACAGACCAACGAGGTGGGCGACGGATGGGGCGCCTATGACAATGGTCTGAGCAACTGCTATCTCATCCTGAAGGCGCGTGCCATGGGCTTCGATACGCTCATCATGGGCATGCGCGAATCAGACAAACTCCGACTGCTGTTCGACATACCGGAGGACGAAACCGTCATGGCCGTCATAGCCCTCGGCTATCGGAAGGGGGAGCCTGTGCAACCCCGACACCGCCCATTGGAAGATGTGTTGAAGTTCTTTTAACCCCCTTTTGCAGGGGAATGTATCGGGGCAGTTCAGTCGGCATCAGTCTGGCTGAACTGCCTTGGCGTTTGTCCGGTGAAGCGGACAAAGGCGCGGCGGAAGGTGGACATGGAGGCGAAGCCGCTGCGGGTGGCCACGTACTCCAGTTTGTATTCCGGATGCTCGCGCAGCAGGGGTTTGCTCATGCGCTCGATGCGCAATTGGTTGATGTAGTCGTAGAAGGTCTGGTGCAGCATCTGGCTGAGATAGTTGCTCACGTAGGTGCGATTGGTGCCTAGGGCCTGGGCCAGGTCGGTGAGGGTAAGGTCGGGTCTTAGGTAGAGCTCTTCCTCGTCCATCAGCCGTTCCAGCACGCCCTGGGGCAGGGTGGGGTGAGCGGGACTGGTGGCCGCATGCTCTCCGAATGCCTCGTCCACCAGGCCGACGGCCGGTTCCGGCTCCATGGTGACGGGACGGAAGTTCCAACTGTAGTACAGCATCATGCACCAGAGGGCAATGATGACGATGTAGTACAGGATGTCGGCCGCGACGTCGGCATAGAATGAGATGCCAAGCCACGAGAACTGTCCGACGATGTTGAAGAGAAAGACGGGGCGCAGCCAGGAGACGTCGATGGCGTCGATGTTAGAGTAGTTCTTGCGCACATAGATGAGGCACTGCCGCATCTTTATCCATCCCACGATGACGACGGCCCAGGCATAGAACCACAGGAAGATGGCATAGGCATAGAGTACCTCGTCGGTGGGCCGCAGGGCATAGGCTATGGTGAAGGCCGCAAAGGGCAGGGCTATGGACCAGGAAACGGCGCACCGTGAGCCACCCCAGCATGACCACTTCGGCAATGAAGGCTGAGTAGGTGAGGGCCGACCAGCCGTCGACCACCATAATCCAGCCGAGCACCTGGGGGCGATACATGCCCGGGAAGGTGAGCACGATGTCCTTCAGACACCACAGGGCCCAGATGGCCATGATGCAGCCCACGGTGGTCTGGAAGCGAGTGCGATGGCGCCGCCACACCAGTATGTGCAGGGCGAAGATGGTGAAGAAGGCCGTGGCGGCACCTATCATGAAAGCGGAGATGTTCATAGCCGTTCAATGTTTTTCAGTCCACAAAGATAAGCATTTTTCCTGGTATATGTTTCATGCAGAGGCCTTATAGGTCAGTTTTTTTACGCATTGACACTCGGGTTTGTTCCGTTGACATCCGGTTTTTGTTCCGTTGCACCTTGCCGCCCCTCCGACGGGGTGCCCTGTTACGATGTTTTTCGTAACTTTGCCCGTGCCATCGTCACACGAAACTATATAATAATACTATGGAAGAACAGTACATCCTGAACGGTGAAGCGCTTCAGTATCTCGACGAAGCAATGTTCACCTCGTCGCTCATCAGCAAGAAGGACCGTAAGAAAGGCCGTACCGACTGGGAGAACGTCTATCCGCGCACCAAGGCCGAGACCGAACGCATGGCCTACCTGCTGGAGCAGGCCAGTCAAGTGGTGGAAGACCCCACCGACGAAGAATACCGCGACCGCTACGAGACTCTGGAGGACATCGTGGAGTGGTCGCAGGAGCGCCACCGCACATGGGTATGGTCGCTCATCGCGGGCGCCCTCTTGGGGGCAGGCATCTTCTATTACTTCCACAACGACCAGAAGAAGGACATCACCCGGGCCAAGGCCGAACAGGAGCAGGTGGAGCAGTGGCGGGAGGAGAAGGTCAGCCAGGTGGCCTGGGCATCCTGTCCCAAGGAGCACGCCCAGGATGCCTACTCACTGCGCCTGACCTCGGCACAGAAGTACAAGACCTACAAACTGATAGACCTGAAGAAGTCTGCCGAGTACAACGACCGCCAGGTCGTCGAATCGCAACGGATGGCCGACACCGCCAAGGTGGCCGAGAACCGCGACAAGTACCTCCACAACGTGGAAGTCTACAAGCAGCATGCCGCCGACTATCGCCACCGCTACGACTCCATCAATGCCATGGACTTCGCCCAGGTGCACCAGATGGCCCGCGCCGACCTGAACCGCCATGTCGACAACCAGGTGTCGTGGGGCCGCACACTGCGCAACTACATGATCTACCTGCTCATCCTCATCCCCCTGTACATCATCACGGGCTATCCCCACGGCTACACCATCACGCGCCACACGCGCCGCACCGGTTGCCTCAACATCTTCCGCAAGGTGGGCTTCGCCGTAGCCTCCTTCTGCTTCGGTGCCGGACTGGCCATGAACCTGCTGCCCGACTATATCGTCAAGACCACCTACTCCAACGGCAGCACCTCCACCCACAACGAGAGCGACCCGATGAACATCGCCATCCTCGTCCTCAAGTTTGGCCTCATGCTGGCCGGTGCCTTCATCTTCTGCTTCGTGGCCTCCCTGGTCATGACGGTGGAGACCGTCTCTGGGCTGTGGAACAACTTCAACTGGTCGGGCTGGCTGCAGCGCCTCGTGCCGGCCAAGCATGTGGAGCAGGGCGAGGAGCCTGGCTACCAGAAGGAATATTGACAAGTCACTTTTATTAACACCAACCCCCCTTACAACTATGAACAACTGGTTATTTCGTTTCCTGACAAGCGGCTTCGGCACGCGCATGGCAGCCTTCCAGGCCGTGGGCTGGATGATAGCCATCGCCCTCGTGGGCCTCTGGGTGGCCATCTGGATTGTGAAGAAGATTTACATCGCCATCGTCGGCGAGAAGGTGCCCAACTTCAAGCATGGACCCTACAGTGTGCGCATCACCTCCGTGGGCAATGCCCCCAAGGCACTGAAGAAGCAACTCTGCGAGTTCAAGGGCTACAGCAGTTCCCTGGCCAAGAAGGTGATGAGCACGGTGCCCTCCGTGGCCGTGACCGGCTGCAGCGAGCAGGATGCCGACGACGTCAAGACGCTGCTCGAATACGTGGGTGCCACGTGCGACATCGTCACTGCCCCAGCCTCAAACTGACACCCCAAACCCAGCCCCTCCTGCCTATGGGCTGATGGTTGTATACTTTTGCTTTGTATACTTTGGGTCCCGGAGCATGCGATATGTTTCGGGATTTTTTGTGTTTTTGCCCCTTATTCGTAACTCTGAACTACGTTCTTAGTTACTCTCGCTCGAAAATGCCCAAACAATTTTGGCATTTTGCTCACTAATTCGTAACTTTGCACGCGAAATAAATAAATGTATATAAATAAAAAGCATTATGGCACAACAAGAAGACGTTTTTAAGAAAATAGTTTCGCACTGCAAGGAGTACGGATTTGTATTCCCCTCAAGCGAGATCTACGACGGACTGGGCGCAGTCTACGACTACGGACAGAACGGCGTGGAACTGAAGAACAACATCAAGCAATACTGGTGGCAGTCGATGGTCCTGCTCCACGAGAACATCGTGGGCATCGACGCAGCCATCTTCATGCACCCCACCACGTGGAAGGCCAGCGGACACGTCGACGCCTTCAACGACCCCCTCATCGACAACCGCGACTCCAAGAAGCGCTACCGTGCCGACGTCCTCATCGAGGACCAGCTGGCCAAGTACGACGAGAAGATTCAGAAGGAGGTCGAAAAGGCCCGCAAGCGCTTTGGCGAAGCCTTCGACGAAGAGCAGTTCCGCACCACCAACGCCCGCGTACTGGAGCACCAGCAGAAGCGCGACGCCCTGCACGAACGCTTCTCCAAGGCACTGAACGATAACAACCTGGAGGAACTGCGCCAAATCATCCTCGACGAGGGAATCGTATGCCCCATCTCCGGCACACGCAACTGGACCGAGGTGCGCCAGTTCAACCTCATGTTCAAGACCGAGGTGGGCTCCACGGCCGACGGCGCCAGCACCATCTACCTGCGTCCCGAGACCGCACAGGGCATCTTCGTCAACTACCTCAACGTACAGAAGACCGGTCGCATGAAGCTCCCCTTCGGCATCGCACAGATTGGTAAGGCCTTCCGCAACGAAATCGTAGCCCGCCAGTTCATCTTCCGCATGCGCGAGTTCGAGCAGATGGAGATGCAGTTCTTCGTCAAGCCCGGCACCGAGCTCGACTGGTTCCAGAAGTGGAAGCAGACCCGCATGGCCTGGCACCAGGCACTGGGCTTCGGCGCAGAGAACTACCGCTTCCACGACCACGACAAGCTGGCCCACTACGCCAACGCCGCCACCGACATCGAGTTCCACATGCCCTTCGGCTTCAAGGAGGTGGAAGGCATACACTCGCGCACCAACTTCGACCTCTCGCAGCACGCCAAATACTCGGGCAAGAAGATTGAATACTTCGACCCCGAGACCAACGAAAGCTACACGCCGTTCGTCATCGAGACCTCCATCGGCGTCGACCGCATGTTCCTCAGCGTCATGTGCCACAGCTACTGCGAGGAGCAGCTGCCCAACGGCGAGAGCCGCGTCGTGCTGAAGTTGCCCGCAGCCCTGGCCCCCGTCAAGCTGGCCGTCTTCCCCCTCACCAAGAAGGACGGACTGCCCGAGAAGGCACAGGAAATCATCAAGGACCTGCGCTTCCACTTCAACTGCAAGTACGAGGAGAAGGACCAGATAGGCAAGCGCTACCGTCGCATGGATGCCATCGGTTGCCCCTACTGCGTCACCGTCGACCAGCAGACCATGGAGGACAACACCGTTACCCTCCGCGACCGCGACACCATGGAGCAACACCGCGTCAACATCGCCGACCTGCGCTCCATCATCGAGGACAAGGTCAGTATCACCTCCCTCCTGAAGAAGATAGACAAGTAATTAAACTACCACGATTAAGCAGATTAAACGGATTATTATTAAAAAAACAAACAGACAAGGCGGACAAATAAATAATTGACAGATGGAGGACATGCTCTTCAAGGAAGAAACCTTTCAGATAATCGGAGGCGCAATGCGTGTACATCAGAAACTTGGATGTGGCTTTACCGAGAAGGTCTATCAGGATGCCCTTGAGGTGGAGTTCCATAAGCGGAACATTCCCTATGTGCGCGAGCAACCTCTGCATGTCGTTTACGATGACGTACAACTGAAGTCAGAATTTATTCCCGATTTCGTATGCTATGACAAAATCATTGTAGAATTGAAGGCCGTCAAGGAAATCGAAGACTTACACCGTTCGCAGGTCATGAATTATGGGCGAGTGGGCAAGAAACGCGTAGCGTTGCTGATAAACTTCGGTGAAATGTCTCTGAAATATGAACGATATTACATTCGCAACCAATCATAATATCCGTATAATCCGCTTAATCGTGGTAGTCAAATAATTAAGAGAAAATCCGCATAATCGGGTAGTTATATAGTTAAGGGTAAATCCGTATAATCCGCTTAATCGTGGTAGTCAAATAGTTCAGTATGAAAAAATATGTATTGTTACTGATAGGTATGCTCACAATCCTCGTCTCCTGCAGCGAAGACGAGCAAGAGTGGGACCCCTATGCCAACTGGCAAATGAGGAACCGGATATGGTTCTGGCTGGTAGCCGACACAGCCCGCACGGCCATCGCCGAGGCCAAGGCCCAGTACGGCGACCAGTGGCAAGACCACTGCCAGTGGCGCATGATGAAGCGCCTCGACCAGTCCCAGGACTACAACACCGGCCGTGTCGACGACAGCATCTGCGTACGCATCATCAGCCGGGGCGACGGCACCGTCACTGCAGGCTGGAGCGACACCGTGCGCATCAGCTATCGCGGTTGGATGATGCCCGCCACCTACCGGCTCTATAACGCCGCAGGCCAGCGCGTCGACAGCCTCCGCCAGGAAGTCTTCGACCAAAGCTACTACGGCGAGTTCAGCACCGCCACCGCCGCACCCTCGCTGGCCCCCGTCTCCTCGTTCATCGTCGGCTACTCCACAGCCCTGCAGTACATGACCGAGGGCGACGACTGGATGGTCTACATCCCCAACCGCCTGGCCTACGGCGAGACCGACCACGGCGTCATACCAGCCTACAGCACCCTCCAGTTCCGCATCCACATGGCTGCCATCTATCCCTGCAACACCGGTGTGCCTGCGTGGAAGGCCCGCCGCCGCTGAGTATTCAAGAGACGTATAGCAGGTCACCGCAGATTTCCTCTGCACGCTTCACGCGGTTCCAGACCGTTTGTATCTTTGCGTCCATAACCTTAGTTATCTGTACGGGTTTCAGGCCTATCTTCATCAGACATATTGTATAGAGCAGCGGTTCGCGTAACTGTCGCTTCAGCCGTCCCTGAACTTTCTCCAGGAATCCTGGATACAGGGTTTCTATGGCTGCCATAAGTTCCTCCCAGGCATTCTCTTTAAGTTTTGACTTGCCGGAGGCGACCTTGCGGAAATAATCGATGACGTTTTCTGCATTCTCTGTCGCATTGTTCATGAGGGCGATGCGTGTCAGTTCCTTGTTAATCATGGTTCTCTGCTCCAGTTCCTTCATCGTATTCTCCATCTGCCGTTTCGATGCCGCTATGGTCTCTTCCGCATCATCCAATTGACAGCCCAGTTGTTCAATGTCCTGCTGTTTCTGCTCCAGCTCCCGTCGTCGACGGAGTATCTCCTCTTTGACGGACATGAGCATCTTTTCTTTCCCGACAATCTCCTCCATGAACCTCTTCTTCCGGAAGTTGTAGAATGCCACCAGCCCCAACACGATGCTCAGTAAGGCAAGGACTGTGACAATGGAAATGAGCATGATACGTTCGTCACGTTGGATGACAGCCTGTTCCTCTTCCTTGTCACGATAGTATAGATATGCGTCTCTGGCTCTCTGTGTCTGTTCAAACGCTCTCTGAGCGATGATAGAGTCGTTGGTTTCATACAAGCGACACCCCCACTGCGCTGCCTCGCGGTAATCCCCTTGCTGCAGATAGCATCGCTGCAGGCCGGCAGATGCCTCATACCTCCCGGACATGTTGTTTGCCTTATTTATATAGGTCTTGTAGTGAAGGATTGCCGAGTCCGTATGGTTGGCATTCTCGTGGAAACGGGCCAGACACAGCTCGTAGTTGTGTGGTCGCAGGGCTTCCGGCAATTGCAGCAACTGTTGCAGCAGTGCCTCCCCTTTTTCCTGACAATTATATTTCGAATATATGGCCAGCATGTAGGCATAGCTGCCTCCATATTTCTGGGGGAACTGTTCCTTTTGGTATATCCTATACGCTTGGTCGCAATACTGTAGGCACCGCAGGGTGTCGTTCAGGTGTTCATACGCAGTGGCAACGTCCGTAAGGTGCCATCCCAGTTTCTTGCCCGATTGCCTGGCCAGTTCCACGGCCTGCAGACCTACATTCAGTTCTTCCTCATAATTGAGCTGTAGCATGTACAGGTTCCTCAGTTGCGAAAGAGCGTTTTGCCACACCAGGGTATCGGCATCTTGACTTTGTCCGGCCACCTCTACTGCTTTCAGGAAGTGATTGACCGCCCTGGGATAGTCTTTCAGGTCGCGATAGGCGCTGCCTAGATAATAGTAGGCCCGCTCTTTGTCAATGACGTTTTTCCGATTGGCGAAATAAGTCATTGCCTGCATGGCAGAGTCGGGGCTGGAGGGTATGACATCGTATTTGTCGCGCAGACGGATGGTCAGCAGATTGTATTTCTGCCTGACGTACGCTGAAGACTCTTGAACGGAATCCTTCAGTGTCTTCGCACGCATTTGGGCCTCCGACAGTGAGGTCTCGCATTGCTGCCACGCCTGTTCGATGCTGTCCAGCAACTGCTGCTCTTGCTTGTTCTCGTTGCAAGAAAGCAGCGGCAACATGCAGAATACTATAAAAATCAATCTCCCTTTTCCCATATATCTCACCCCGATTCTTAATTATTCTCGATGCAAAGTTAGGTGTTTTCTCTAAATCAAACAAACAAATTTGCTCCCAACTACTCCCAAATATGTTCATAAACACATAAAAACGTTTTATGCCGTGACGGCCTTAAAATAAACAATTTACATGCAATCCCCCTTACATGTGGATAATTTATGTATAAAGTTGGGAGTAGTTGGGAGCGGAAATATTTGGAGGGAATACATAAACTATATAATTTTGCAAGCGTAAATCGATACTAACGCAAAAACAAATACATTATATCATGAAAAGAGGATTATTATTTTGTGTATTGGTGTTCCTGATGGGAGCGCGGGTTGCCGTTAATGCTCAGGAACCGACGTTGTCCGATGTTCAGAATAGTGGTTGCCTGAATAAGGTAAAAGGGAAAATGGCTATGGTGGATGAACCGATACCGACTATTATTCTGACAAAGGAAGGTAATGTATTGTCGGTACAGCTGCTCAATTATGAAGCTAATTGTGCTACAGAAGGCTTTAATGTCACGCACAGCATAAGTGGCGGTAGCGACGGCGCACCCTATTTAGTGTCTGTCAGTGTGAAACCATACATCGGTGAAGATTACGCAGATTGTTATTGCCCGTACAACGTTTCGTTTACGATACGTGATTGGAAGGTTAGCAGTTTCCAATTTTCATGCTGGTGGTACACTGGGCAGGTCAACCTGACGGAAGGTGAACCGTTGGTGCTGGAGGATATCTATGAAGATATCAGCATAGATGGCTTGAGCTACAGAATACATAAGTTGATGCATACGGCTATACTGACTGATGGGACAAAGTGGAAGAATGCCGGTGAGGCCATATCGCATGATGTACTAAACATCCCTTCGGAACTGGATTATGAAGGACAGAAATACACTGTTGCCAGTATCGGTATTTATGCTTTCAATAAAAACAATTCATTTACCTCTGTCACTATTCCAGGCAGTGTGATTGATATTGGCGAGGGCGCATTTTATGGTTGTTCCCGTTTGAAATCCGTTTCCATCTTAGAAGGAGTAAGAATCATTGGTCCCTATGCTTTCGGTGATTGTTTACTCATGACTTCAATTTCCATTCCCGGTAGTATAGTTCGTATTGGCGAAGGTGCATTCATTAAATGTAGAGCTCTCATGAAGGTTTTTTGCCATGCAGATAGTGTTCCCAACACAGCAAACGATGCGTTTTCCACTACCAATATCGACAGAGCAATGCTCCGTGTTCCAGAGGGCTCAGTGAATTCATACAAAGCGACATTGCCCTGGAGCGAATTTGGAAACATCGAAGCACTGTTGGGAGCTGCAAGCGTAGAGATTAATGAGACCAACTTTCCCGACAAGGGCTTCCGCAACAGTCTAAGCAACGAAATGTATGGAATAGACGGTGTGCTGACAGATGCAGAAGTGGCATATGTCAGATACATTTTTTTGAATTGTGATACCACTATTCACAGTCTAAAGGGTATCGAATACTTCACCGAACTTGAAGAACTGTCCTGCGAATATAGTGGATTGACATCGTTGGATGTGTCGAAGAATACCAAGCTAAGAAAACTCAATTGCGCATGTTGCCATTTGGCAGAACTGAATGTATCAGGGTGCACGGTTCTCGAAAGACTGACTTGCTACTCGAACGAACTGAAAGAGTTGGATTTGAAGAATAATACAAAGTTACGTCATTTAGAATGCAACAATAATCAGTTGACGATACTGGATGTATCCAATAATATTGAACTGGTAACATTGAACTGCAGCAACAACCGACTTATAGAACTGAATGTATCGAGTAATACTACAGGTCTGATAGACGTACTACAATGCCACCTAAATCACATTAGAGGCGCGGCAATGGATGCCTTGGTGAAGAATCTGCCTACTGTGAACAATGTAGGTTTGCGTGTCAATTATAATAATAGTGATGAGCATAATGTGATGACAAAAGCGCAGGTTGCAGCGGCCAGGGCAAAGGGTTGGATACCATGTGCCTGCGTTAGTGATTGGGGCATGCCCAATCAATCATGGGGAGTATATGAGGGCAGCGATGATATCATATTCACTCAGGGCCAGATGGCAACCATCATTCTGCCAACAACGCCTGATGCAAGCAAGGGACGATACTACAGACTCGACCGCTGCGAGAAGGACAAGATTATCTTTGAGGAAGAACTGCAGCCCAAGGCTCGCACACCGTATATCATTGTGCCGAATGAGGACTTTAGCATAGACCTGAGTACCCTGAATTTGGAAGGACTGCGTAGCGATACCGTTTCTACGGAGGACGTTTTCCTCATCGGCTCGTACCTTCGTAGGGAACTGGATAGCCAGGAGGGCCGCTACATCAATATATTAGACGTTACTTCCGACTGCCGGGTTGCGGGAAACAGCATGGAGAAGCCCATTATAGGCGCCCTTCGCGCCTATCTGACATGGGACGACCCCTACAACCAAGGCGGCACAAAGGGTGTGACGAAAAATAGGGAAATCGTCCTTCACGACAATGAGACCCCTATAGGCGAGACAATGATAAATCGTAAATGGTCGGATTGTAGGTTGTTCGACCTTCAGGGACGCCGCCTGTCCCGTAAACCAGAACGAGGCATTTATATTAACAATGGTCGGAAGAAAGTCGTTCGATGGTAGATTCGTGATCCGTCACCCCCAGAAGGCTGTGCCTCCATACCATATTTTAATATACGCGCATGCGTGTGCACACGCATGTAGCATGGCCGGGGCGACGGCACCGTCACTGCAGGCTGGAGCGACACCGTGCGCATCAGCTA
>CAMOUQ010000021.1 GCA_946626595.1 uncultured Prevotellaceae bacterium
TCCCTAAATGGAATCCATCCGTCACATCTACCGCATTGGCATAGGCCCCTCCAGCAGTCACACCATGGGGCCACAGTCGGCTGCCAAGATATATTATCAGCGCCACCCCTCAGCAAAGTCGTTCGACGTTGTCCTCTACGGGTCGCTGGCAGCCACGGGCAAGGGGCACATGACGGACCAGGCCATACTGCGTGTGTTGGAGCAGGAGCAGGCTACCGTGGATTTGCACTGGGAGCCTGAGACACGTCTGCCCTACCACCCCAATGCCATGAAGTTTGCCGTCGTGCAGCCCGACGGGTCGCTCTTCGACGAATGGATTGTGTATAGCATCGGTGGCGGTGCACTCTCGCAGGGGCCCAACGACGACATCGAGCATCGGCGTGTCTATCCCCTCACCACGATGAAGGAGATTATCGAGTGGTGCAACAAGACGGGGTGCTCGCTCTGGGAGTATGTTGAGCAAAACGAGGGACCTGAGATTTGGGACTATCTGCACAAGGTGTGGATGGTGATGTGCGAAGCCGTGGAGCGCGGCATCAATCGCGAGGGAGTGTTGCCCGGCCCATTGGGATTGCAGCGCAAGGCCCCCGTCTACTACACTAAGGCCATGGGCTATAAGGCCAACCTGCAGAGTTCGGGCCTTGTGTATGCCTATGCCCTTGCCGTGAGCGAGGAGAATGCCTCGGGCGGCGTCATCGTCACGGCTCCCACCTGCGGTTCGTGTGGCGTCATGCCCGGCGTGCTCTATCATCTCGGTCACAACCATCGCTTCTCGGAGGAACGGATGCTGCACGCCATCGCTACCGCCGGACTCATCGGCAACCTGGTGAAGCACAACGCCAGCATCTCGGGTGCCGACGTCGGTTGTCAGGGCGAAGTGGGCGTGGCCAGCGCCATGGCTGCCGCTGCCGCCTGCCAACTGTTCGGAGGCAGTGTCCACCAGATTGAGTATGCCGCCGAGATGGGGCTCGAGCATCACCTTGGCATGACCTGCGACCCCGTGTGCGGTCTGGTGCAGATTCCGTGCATCGAGCGCAATGCCTTTGCTGCAGCGCGTGCCCTGGATGCCAACTTCTATGCTTCGCTGTCCGACGGCCAGCACCGTGTGTCGTTCGATCGTGTCGTCCGTGTCATGAAACAGACGGGACACGACCTGCCTTCCCTCTATAAGGAAACCGCGCAGGGAGGCCTTGCTAAGCTGCAGGATTAGCCTTCCGCGCGTTTATTCGCTTCGCAAACTTCTCGTCTTTGCTATTCCCCTTGCGTGGAACATATTCCAGGTATTCGGGTATGCCCCGACCGTAATCTTCGATGCGGGCGGGCTCTGCTGCGTTTGTCTTCACGATGCGCAGGGAGTCGTAGAGCTCATGCTTGTAGACATCGTAGGCCGAGAGGATGAGCACGTCGTCCCGGGTCTCCACCGTCTGATAGTAGCGGCAGGAAATGCCGAAGCGGTCGAAACGCTCGTCGAACTGGATGCGATAGTTCTTCGGCGAGCAGTGACTTACGATGTACACCGGTGTCGTCGCCCTTCCTTCATCATCATGTCCGGTCATGCGGGCATAGGCATGTTCGTGCCCTTGTAGCACGAGGTCTACGCCGTACCTGCGCACCAGGTCGTCGAAGAGCCACCGCTGCACCAGGTTGTTCGAGCCCTTCAGCGAATAGAGCGGATGGTGCAGGACGAGAATCTTCCAGCGGGCCTGGCTCTGCTCCAGTTGCTGGCGCAGCCATTTCCTTTGTTGCCAAAGTTTATGCGGACGGCGCTCGCTGTCGAGCAGGAATATCTGGGCATTGGCATACGTGAGCGTCTGCACCCGGTTGTCATCGGTAGAGGTGGTCTCGAAATAAGGGAAGACGAGGTCGAAGCGCCGTTCTATGCGCTGACAGATGCCCTTGAAGTAGTCATGATTGCCCGTCACCGTCACGAAGGGCATATACTGGCTGATGCTGTCGATGTTGCGGAATGCCTCGCCCCAGTAGCTGTCGGTCGGACGCTCCACGAGGTCGCCACCGCAAAGGGTGAACTCGCAGTCGGGATGCCGCGAGACGGCCTGGCGCAGGAAGCGGTTGGTCTCGCCCTGCAGGGTGTCCTGCACATCGCCTATGTATAGGAATGCAAACGGGCGATCCCCACTGGGATGCACCTCGAAGGAGAACCACCGTGATGCCTTGCCATCGGTGACTACGCGATAGGCATATCGGGCAGCTTCCGCCAGGCTGTCCAGACGCACTTGGTAATACGCCGCCCTGCCACTGCGCGAAGCAAACACCTCGCCCTGTGCATCTATGTGTAGGGTGTCGCCATCAGGCAGTTGTGCCAGCTCCAGCCACGAGGGACGGTACACGCTGTCGCATTGCCAAGTGACGAACCGTGAACGTTCATCGTCGGCGAGTGTCAACAATACTCTTCCGGGCTCCATCAGCGGCCGATAGGGTGCCTCCGGAGCATTGTGGAACCACACATTCCAGCGCTTCCGGCACCAAACGGCGAGGCCGACGAGGAGGCAAAGTAATACGATGTTTTTGACTAAGTTTATCATCTTATGAAGGTTTGCACGGGCAAAGTTACAATTTTTTTTAGTAACTTTGCAGCATTTAATGATAAGATAGATGAAAAAACATAGATTCGCCGACTTTCCGATAGTGGGCCTCATCGTAGACTTGCTGTTGGTATACGTGGCTTATACCCTTTGCCGACTGGCCTTTCTGCTCACCAATTGGGACCTTTATGCCGGCAGTCTCACCTTTGGACATGCGCTGAACCTGTTCCTTGCGGGATTGCGATTCGACACGACCGCCATATTGTACACAAACGTACTGGTCATGCTCCTCGTGCTCCTGCCCTGCCATTGGAAGGAGCGCCCCGCATATTACCGTCTGGTGCGCTGGGTGTTTGTCGTCGTCAATGCTGTGGCCATCGCTGCAAACCTGGCCGACTGCGTATATTTCCCCTATACAGGCAAGCGCACTACGGCCAGCGTGTTTGCCGAATTCAGTCACGAAGGCGCAGGCAATCTGTCGAAGATATTCAGGGGCCAGATGCTCAGTCATTGGTATCTGGTCGTGCTCTTCGTCGTGCTTGTGGCCGCATTGTGGTGGGCATTCCGTCCCAGGCCCCGGCAAATGGGGCAGCGTTGCCGGCCCACCCTTTTCTACTACGCCTCCCTGATTCTTGCCCTTGCGGCATCCATTCCTCTCACCATCGGTGGCATGCGCGGCGGTTTCACCCATGCCGTGCGTCCCATCACCATCAGCAATGCCAATCAGTACGTCGACCGCCCCATCGAGACGGGCATCGTACTCAACACTCCCTTTGCCATCTTCCGCACGCTGTCGAAGCGTCCCTTCCCCTCGCCGCATTACATGAGCGACGGGGAGGCTCTGTCGTTGTATTCGCCCGTACACCAGCCCACCGACACGGCACAGTTCCGCCCGATGAACGTGGTGGTGCTCATCCTGGAGAGCTTCAGCAAACAGCACTTCGGCTTCTACAACACTACGCTGCGCGGCGGCACGTATCAGGGATTCACCCCTTTCCTCGATTCGCTCATCACACACCAGGCCCTCACTTTCCAGTATTCCTATGCCAACGGACGAAAGAGCATCGAGGGCATGCCTTCGGTCCTCTCGTCGCTGCCCAACTACGTGGAGCCGCTGTTCCTCACGCAAGCTTCGCTCAACCACATGTCGGGCCTGGCACGTGAACTGCGCGAACAGAAGGGCTACACGACGGCCTTCTTCCACGGAGCCGAGAATGGTTCCATGGGATTCCAGGCTTTTGCCAACACCACAGGATTCGAGCACTACTATGGGCGCACCGAATACAACCGCTCTCCGCGCCACAATGGCGACGCGGACTACGACGGCATCTGGGCCATCTGGGACGAAGAGTTTCTTCAGTACTATGCCGAAGAGATGACGGAAATGAAGGAGCCCTTCATGACGGCCGTATTCACGGCTTCCTCACACGATCCCTTCCGCTTGCCGGAGCGCTACGTCAACCGTTTCCCCAAGGGCGAACGCCAGCTGCAGCAGTGCATTGCCTACACCGACTACGCCCTGCGCCGGTTCTTCGAGACGGCCAGCCGCGCGCCTTGGTTCGACCGCACGCTGTTCGTCATCACGGCCGACCACACCAGCAACAATATCGACCCCTTCTACACCACCACGCTGGGCAGCTACTCCGTGCCCATCATCCTCTATGCACCTGGCCTGCCCGACTTGCACCGCTATGACACGGAGCGCATCGTGCAGCAAGCTGACATCATGCCTACGGTACTCTCGCTGCTCCACTACGACCATCCCTATATCGCCTTCGGCACCGACATGCTTGCTGCCCAGGCACGTCCCTTTGCCCTGCATTGGGTACCCGAGTTCAGTGGCTACCAATATCTGGAGGACAACTATCTCCTGCAGTTCGACGGGCAGAAGGTCACTGCGGCTTATCGCTTCCGCACCGATTCGCTCTTGCAAACCAACGTGCTCGGTACGATGCCCCAGGACACACTGCTAAGGCTGGAGAACCGTATGAAATCGGTCATCCAGCAATACATGCAGCGTATGAACAATGATAGTCTGGTGGTTCGGAAATAAATACCACCCGAAAATAAGTGCCGTCCGAAAATAAGTGCCGTCCGAAAATAAGTGCCGACGGATTATTTTTCCTCGCGGAACTTCTTAACACCCTCTTCGTCGAAGTACATCAGCACGGGGTCGTACCCCTCGGGCGTATAGAGGAAGACGGTGCCGCCTGCCACGTTCCAACGATAGCCGCCCTGCACTTCCATCGCCTGTCCGTGGTGCACGACAAGCGAGTCTATCAGCCCGTTCTGCTCTACCTGCTTCGGCGTGACAGTGATTTTATACACGGTCTTCGTCTTGCGCGAATACTCGGCCTTGAAGTAGCAGTCGTGACCATAGACGTTACCCCGAAAGATGTAGTAACGGTCGCCGCCCACCTTCTTTTGCAAAGGATAGCGCTGACGGATGTTCTGCGTGAAATCTTCGATAGCTATGCCCATGGGATAGCCCAGAAAGTCGAGATGCTCTTGAGCACGTGTGCCCATGCTTATCAGTGTGATAAACGCGAATAGAAGAATCTTTTTCATGGTCTTAATCCTCCTTTCTCAAAAAAAGTGACCCCGGTGGGATTCTAACCCACGACCTTCAGAACCGGAATCTGACGCTCTATACAGCTAAGCTACGGAGCCAAAACTGAGTGCAAAGATAATGCAAACCGAGCGAATAAGCAAATTTTATCATAACTTTTCGCTCGGTGTTGCATATCTTAGGCTCAAACTTTATGCGCCAATGTGGTTTTTGGAGATTTCGTCATCGGAAACCTTATAGTTCACGAGGTCGCCATTGATGTACTGGTCGTAGGCGGACATGTCGATGAGTCCGTGGCCCGAGAGGTTGAACAGGATGACCTTCTCCTCTCCCGTCTCCTTGCACTTCAGTGCCTCGCGGATGGTGGCGGCAATGGCATGACTGGATTCGGGAGCAGGTATGATGCCCTCGGTGCGAGCAAACAGGATGCCGGCCTCGAAGGTTTCCAGCTGCGGAATGTCCACGCCGTGTATCATGCCGTCCTTGATGAGCTGGCTCACAATCATGCCGGCACCATGATAGCGCAGACCGCCGGCATGGATGTTGGCCGGGCGGAAGTCGTGGCCCAGGGTGTACATGGGCAGCAGCGGCGTCAGTCCTGCCTCGTCGCCGAAGTCGTAGTCGAACTTACCGCGGGTCAGTTTCGGACAGCTCTCGGGCTCGGCAGCTATGAACTCCGTCTTGCGGCCGTCCAGAATGTTGTGGCGCATGAAGGGGAATGCGATGCCGCCGAAGTTCGAACCGCCGCCGAAGCAGGCAATGATGGTGTCGGGATATTCGCCGGCCTTCTCCATCTGCTTTTCGGCTTCGAGGCCGATAATCGACTGGTGCAGGGCCACATGGTTGAGCACGGAGCCCAGCGTGTACTTACATCCTGGAGTGGTCATGGCCAGTTCCACAGCCTCCGATATGGCTGTTCCCAGCGAACCCATGTGCATGGGATTCTTCGTAATGATGTCCTTGCCGGCGCGGGTCGACATCGAGGGACTGCCTTCTACGGTGGCGCCGAAGGTGCGCATGATGCTCGAGCGGTAGGGCTTCTGCTGCATCGATATCTTCACCTGATATACGGCTGCCTCCAGGCCAAAGACGCTGGCTGCATACGAAAGTGCTGCACCCCACTGTCCGGCGCCCGTCTCGGTGGTCACGTTCGTGGTGCCCTCCTGCTTGGCATAGTAGCACTGCGGCAGGGCGGAGTTGATCTTGTGCGAACCCAGCGGGTTGGTCGACTCGTTCTTGAAGTAGATGTGTGCGGGCGTACCCAGAGCCTTCTCCAGTTCGTAGGCACGCACCAACGGTGTGGCACGGTAGAAGCGGTACTTCTCCAGCACCTCCTCGGGGATGTCTATCCAGCGGTCCGTCGTGTTCAGCTCCTGCTTGCAGCACTCCGTGGGGAAGATGTGTGCCAGGTCCTCCCAGGTCAGCGGCTGGCGCGTGGCCGGATGGAGAGGCGGCAGGGGCTTGTTGGGCATGTCGGCCTGTATGTTATACCATTGTGTAGGAATCTCGCTCTCGTTGAGGAGAAATTTCTTTTGTTTCATATCTATATTATTAGAAATTGATAATTATCGTAACAGCCAACATTTCAAATTGTTTGACAAAGTTACGTATTATCTTTCATTCTGCAAAGTTATCGCCCGTTTATTTTATCATTTGCAACAAATTTGCGGTATTTGCCTAAAGAATCGCACCTGCGCCCCTGCTACAGGCAGCTGTCCAGCTCGTTGATGACCTTGGTGGCATCGGAGTAGATGCGGTCCATCGTGTCGGCAGGGTCGCCGGGTGCGTACTGTGCAAACTCGCAGTCGCTCAGCACATGCAGGAATCGGCCGACGAGTTCCTCTCCCACTCCACGCTGCTGCAGTTGCTCGCCGACGTTGTCCTTCGACAGGTCGGTCACGGGCAGGTTCAGTTTGTCGCCTACGTAGCCCCAGAGGGCACGCATCACCTCCTCGTAGAACGGGCGCGATTCTCCCTGCTTCAGCAGTTTGGCCGCACTCTTCAGTCGCTTGGCAGCAGCCTTGCCGGCTTTCTTGCCACGGCGATGTGCCACGTTGGCATTGGCCTTAGCCTGACGGTAGAATATGGCCACCATCAGCAGGAACAGTGCCAAGGCACCGAGGTAGCTGAGGGCATACGTCAGACTGCCGAAGAAGGTGGCACCTGCGGACTTCACGTCGGCCGCAGCCGTCTTGATGTATCGGATGTCGCTGTTCAGCACGGTCAGGTCTTCCTGGCTGTGGCCGCGTCGGAGGCTGCCGCTGGCCGTCTTGGCTACGGCCAGGTGGAAGGAGTCGGTGCGCAGCGTCTTGTACGACTTCGTGCCAGTATCAAAGTAGCAGAACTCCACGGGCGGAATGGTGTAGCGTCCGCCGTGTCGGGGCACGGCCGTATAGTCGTAGACCACGTTGCCCGAAGCACCGTTGGTGCCGATGCGCGACTTGTCGTTGGTCTTCGGGTCATAGGTCTCAAAGTCCTTGGGCCAGGGCACGCTGGGGGCCTTCATCAGCTTCATGTTACCCACACCGCTCACCACCAGGCGGAGCGATACGGCATCGTTGGCATCCACCTGTTCCGGAGTCAGCGAACCGCTGATGGCGAACTGTGTGCCGACGGCTCCAGAGAAATTGGCGGGTCGCGTGGGCAGCGGGTCAACCTGCAGTTCGACAGCCGGAGCCACGATGGTCTTCTTCACCCTGACGAGCGACGAACCGCCGCCAAAGAAGGCGTCGAAGGGGTCGATGGAGCGGTCTTGCTGCACCACGTCGGCCTCGAAGGTGATGGCCGGGACGGTCAGTTTGCCCGTCTTTTGCGGGAAGAGCACATACTGGCTCCACACCACCGTACCATAGTTGCGTCCGTTCACGCGTTCGTATTTCAGGCTCTTCTGCTGGGGCAGTTCTATCTCTTGCGTGTGGAATCCGTCCAGTTCGGGCATGTCGCCCCGGCACTGGTCGATGCTCACCAGAGTGTACAACTTATAGGTAATCAGCACGGCCTCCTGTTCGTAGAGTCGGTGCTTCGAAGCCGTGACGGTGATGTAGAGGTCGTCCTTCGTGATGCGGTCGCCGGCATTCTGCGTACGCATGCGGCTGGGCTGCGACTGCTGTCCGCCCTGGCCCGACTGTGCCGAGGCGTCGCCCTTCATGACCTCTATGCTTGCCTGGTTGCTCTTGTACGTCTTGCCGCCGCTCTTCACCGTGGCTGCGGGCAGTCGGTACGTACCCTCCTTCGTGGCCAGCAGCGTGTAGGTGAAGGTCATCTGGCTGGAGTGGGTGGTCTTGCCGTTCACCATCGAGAAGCTGCTGCTGGACGACGTGCTGGGGCCGAACAGCAGTTCGAAGCCTGGGAAGTCGCCGACCTGTATGTCCTCCACGTCCTGCGTGTTCACCACGTAGCTGACGCGTATGCGCTGTCCCTCCTCGGTTTGCGAGGGAGCCTGTATGGTCACTCTGACTTGAGCAAAAGCCAGTGCATGAGAAATTGACAAAATAAGAAAGAAAAACAATATGCGTCGCATAATAATCCTTTAACTTTTTAACCTTTTAACCCTTTAACTTTCCATCACCATTGCTTCTGCAGTCGGCGAGGCTGAGCCTGTTGCAGCTGTTTCTTCACCTTGTCCTGCGTCTGGCGCTCGTTCTGCATGGCAGCGTTCAGCATCTGCTCCGCATTCTCGCGGCTCATCTGGTTCTGCTGTTGCTGTTGCTGCTTCTGCTCCTGCTTGTCGTTCTTTTGCTGCTGTTGCTTCTGCGGCTCCTGCTTCTGCTTGTCTTTGTCCTGCTGGTCGCCGTTCTTATCGTCCTGTCCGCCCTGATTCTGCTGTTGCTCCTTCAGTTGTCGTTGGCAGAGCACCAGGTTGTAGCGCGTCTCGTCGTCCTTCGGGTCGTTGCGCAGTGCCTCCTTGTAGGCCTCAATGGCTGGGCCGAACTGCTTCTGACTCTGCAGTATGACACCCATGTTGTGGAATATCTGGTGGCGTCTGACCGGGTCGTGCTCCACCTTCGAAGCCTTCTCGTAGAGGCGCATGGCCTCCTTGGGCTGCCCCTGCACCAGCAGTGCGTTGCCCTGGTTGTAGTTCAGCTGCACGCAGTCGCTGTCCTTCTCCAGTCCTTTCTGGTAGAGCACCTGCGCCTTGTCGTATATGGAGTCGCGATACTGGCGGTTGCCGCGCCGTATGTAGTCGCGATAGTTCTGTGCCATCAGGTCATGTCCGGCCATGCCTGTCGCCAGCAATATGAGGGTAAATATCAGTCGTTTCATTGTGTCGTCTTTAGTTAATCGCGTGCAAAGATACGAAAAATCTATTTACCTTGCACGCATTTCACATTTTTTATACTATTTAAGTCCGGTTCCAACCCTACTATTGTCTGAGCTCCAACCTTACTATTGTCTGAGTTCCAACCTTACTATTGTCTGAGCCCAAACCTTACTATTGTCTGAACCCAAACCTTACTATTGTCTGAACAGGGGCCTCCCGAGGCCTGGTCGCCAGGGCCCCGAGGCTGGGGGCTGAGGGCAGGCTAAGCAAACGTTTGCAGGAAATTGTTTGTCAAAAAACGAATCGGGTGTTGCGGTTTCGTGGAAAATGTGTAAATTTGCAGCGGTATGTAACCCAAAAACGAAGAAGACCATGATGAAAAACGCTTTTCTTGCTGCCATAATGGCCCTGACGCTTGGTGCAACAGCGAAGGCCGCTCCCAAGCCTATGGTGGAACACATCCACCCCACCTGCTGGTGGGCCGGAATGAAGGATGCACGGCTGCAAATCATGCTGCATGGAAAGAACATCGCACAGGAGAACATCGCCATTGCCAATGCCCAGGGCGTGGCGCTGCAAGAGGTGGTGCGCACGGAGAATCCCAACTACGTGTTCCTGTATCTCGACACGAAGGGGGCACCGGCTCAGACCTTCGACATCAGGGTGGGGAAAAATACCTGTGCATATAAATTAAAGGAACGCGCGCGTAGAGAGGGACGGACGTTCGATGCCTCGGATGTGGTGTATCTGCTGATGCCCGACCGTTTTGCCAACGGCGACACGGGGAACGATGCCTTGCCCGGCATGAAGGAACAGGAACTCGACCCGAAGGCTCCCTTTGGCCGACACGGAGGCGATCTGGCCGGCATGACGGCCCACCTCGACTATCTGGCCGACCTGGGCGTGACGGCGATATGGCCCACCCCTACGCTTGTCAACGACATGCCGCTGGAGTCGTATCACGGCTATGCCATCACGAACTACTATGAAACCGACCCGCGACTGGGCTCGAACGACGACTATCGCCACTTCGTGGACGAGGCGCACCGCCGCGGACTGAAGGTCATACAGGACATCGTGTTCAACCACTGCGGCAGCGAAAACTTCCTCTTCCGCGACATCCCGTGCAGCGACTGGTTCAACTACGGCGGCAAGTATGTGCAGACGGGTTACAAGACGGGGGCCGTGGGCGACACGAATGCCTCGGCCTACGACCAGGAACGGACGGTGGACGGATGGTTCGTGCGCACGATGCCCGACATGAACCAGCGCAACCGCCTGGTCAAGGACTACCTGATTCAGGCCTCGCTGTGGTGGATAGAATGGGCCGGACTGGACGGTGTGCGGCAGGACACTTATCCGTACAACGACTTCGACGCCATGGTGGAATGGTGTCGGCGTGTGGAACTGGAATTTCCGGGCCTGAACATCGTGGGCGAGGCATGGATTAACCACAACGTGGGCGTGGCCTACTGGCAGAAGGACAGCAAGGTGGCTGCACCACGCAATTCGGAACTGCGCACGGTGATGGACTTCCCCCTGATGGGGATGCTCAACTGGGTGTGTGACCAGGAGACTGACGAATGGGACCACGGACTGGCCAAACTGCAGGAATACCTGAGCCAGGACGGGGTGTATGCGGATGTCAACCATCTGCTTACCTTCCTCGACAACCACGACACGGACCGTTTCCAAAAGAACGAAGAGATGGCTCGCGACACCACGCGCTACAAGCAAGCACTGACCCTGCTGCTCACCCTGCGCGGCATTCCGCAGTTGTACTATGGCGACGAAATCGGCATGGCAGCGAACAAGGGAAAGGGCGACGGCGAACTGCGCCAAAACTTCCCCGGCGGCTGGCCAGGCGATGCGAACAATGCCTTCAAGGCCGAGGGCCGCACTCCGCTGCAGGAGTGGTATTTCGGCTTCACGCGCAACCTGTTGCAATGGCGCAAGACAAACGAGGCAGCACACTTTGGCAAGTTGGTGCACTTCTGCATACAGAATGGCGTATATGCCTATGGCAGAGCGTTTAATGGAAAAAGGATTTGTGTATTCATGAACGGCACCGGCAAGGAACAGACCATCAGTACCGAACGCTATGCCGAGATTCTGCCACAGGGCAAGGCCACCGATGTGCTGACCCACCGCACAGTGGAGATTGGCGACAGCCTGACACTGAAGGGACGCGAGACGTTGCTCCTGGACTTTTGACCTCGAATTACTCGAATTACACGAAACGCAGGAAAGGGCTTTTGACCACGGATTGCACGAATTCGGTTTGGAAAAACGATAAGATAAACAGATAACACGAATAAAAGATGAAGCGGATATTTCTCATTTTCTCATTCTCTCATTTGCTCATTTTCTCCCTCGTCGCCCAAACGTTGCAGTCGCCCGACGGACACTTCGCTATGCACTTTGCACTGAACGGACAGGGCAGACCTACCTATCGGCTGACCCTGGACGGACAGGAGGTGATTGGCACAAGCGGCCTGGGACTGGAACTGAAGAAGGAACAGGCTGACCGACAGGAGACCTTCGACAACAGTAAGCACACCGATGCCGCGACCATCGACCAAAAGGCCGACCTCATGACGGGGTTTGCATTGAGGTCGGTGGAGACGGACAGTCACGACGAAACATGGACACCCGTATGGGGCGAGGAAAGCCAGATACGCAACCACTATAACGAAATGTGCATACGCCTGCATCAGGCAAGCAACGATCGCGACATGGCCATCCGCTTCCGCCTGTTCAACGACGGTCTGGCCTTCCGCTACGAGTTTCCCGAGCAGAAGAACCTGACCTACTTCGTCATCAAGGAAGAGCGCACCCAGTTCCGCATGACGGGCAACCACACGGCCTGGTGGATTCCTGGCGACTACGACACGCAGGAATACGCCTACACGGAGTCGCGCCTGTCGGAGATTCGCGACAGGATGCAAGCAGCCATCACGCCGAACGCATCGCAGACACCTGCGGGGCCCACCTGTGTGCAGACGGCACTGATGATGAAGTCGGACGACGGACTGTACATCAACCTGCACGAGGCGGCCTGCATCGACTACTCCACCATGCACCTCAACTATGCGGAAGAGACACATACATTCGAGTCATGGCTGACGCCCGACGCTCGCGGCGACAAGGGTTATCTGCAGACACCGTGCCAGTCGCCCTGGCGCACCATCATCGTGGGCAGGAGCGGAGCTGACATTCTGGCCTCGCGCATGACGCTGAACCTGAACGAACCCTGCAAGATAGAAGACACATCATGGATTCGTCCCACGAAGTACATCGGCGTGTGGTGGGAAATGATATCGGGGCGCAATCATTGGTCCTATACCGACGAGGCTACAAGCGTGAAACTGGGTCAGACCGACTACACGAGGCTGAAGCCCAGCGGTAGGCATGCCGCCAATACAAAGCACGTGAAGGAATACATCGACTTTGCCGCACGGCATGGGTTCGACGCCGTACTGGTGGAGGGATGGAACCAAGGTTGGGAAGACTGGTTCGGACACGAGAAAGACTATGTCTTCGACTTCGTGACTCCCTACCCCGACTTCGACGTCAAGGCCATCCGCGACTATGCGGCACAGCGAGGCGTGAAGATGATTATGCACCACGAAACTTCCTCTTCCGTGCGCAACTACGAACGCCACCTCGACCAGGCCTACCAGTTTATGGTCGACAATGGATACCCGGCCGTGAAGAGTGGCTACGTGGGAAACATCGTGCCACGCGGCGAGCACCATTACAGCCAGTGGATAAACAACCACTATCTCTATTGCATCACCAAGGCCGCACAGTACCACATCATGGTCAATGCCCACGAGGCCGTACGCCCCACGGGACTGTGCAGGACCTACCCCAACATGATTGGCAACGAGAGTGCCCGCGGAACGGAATACGAGGCGTTTGGCGGCAACACGGTGGAGCATACCACGATTCTCCCCTTCACCCGACTGATAGGCGGACCGATGGACTATACGCCTGGCATCTTCGAGATGGATTGCTCAAAGCTCTCACCCACGAATCATTCCCGCGTACGCAGCACCCTGGCCCGCCAGCTGGCCCTGTATGTGACGATGTACAGTCCGCTGCAGATGGCAGCCGACCTGCCTGAAAACTACGAACGTTTTCTGGATGCCTTCCAGTTTATCAAGGACGTGCCCCTCGACTGGCAGCGCAGCCTGTATCTCGAGGCTGAGCCCGGGCAGGTGGTGACCATAGCACGACAGGACAAGCATTCGCAAGACTGGTACGTGGGCAGCGCTGTGGGAGCAGGCGGACACGATACGGACCTGCGACTTTCGTTCCTGGAACCTGGAAAGAAGTATGAGGCCACCATCTATCAGGACGGCAAGGATGCCGACTGGGAGCGGAATCCACAGTCGTACGTCATCACGAAGAAGAAGGTGACGGCCAAGACCCGATTGAAGATACATTCGGCCTCGGGCGGCGGATTTGCCATTAAGTTGAAACTTGAAAATTAAATATACGCCATGACTAAGAAACCTGACTTATCCTTTTGGCAACTGTGGAACCTGAGTTTCGGGTTCTTCGGCGTGCAGATTGCCTATGCGCTGCAGAGTGCCAACATCAGTCGCATCTTCGCGACACTGGGTGCCGACCCGCATTCGCTAAGTTTCTTCTGGATACTGCCTCCGCTGATGGGCATCATCGTACAGCCCCTCGTGGGCAAGTACAGCGACCGCACATGGTGCCGCTTCGGCAGACGCATCCCCTACCTGTTTGCAGGTGCCCTGGTGGCAGTGCTCATCATGTGCCTGCTGCCTAATTCCGGCAGTCTGGGGCTTACCAAGAACATTGTCATCTGGGGCATGACAGGGGCTATGCTCTTCGGTCTGTTCTCACTGATGATGCTCGACACCTCCATCAACATGGCCATGCAGCCCTTCAAGATGCTGGTGGGTGACATGGTCAACGAGGAACAGAAGACAAAGGCTTACAGCATACAGTCGTTCCTCTGCAATGCCGGCAGCGTGGTGGGATTTCTGTTCCCCTACATTCTGGCACGCCTGTATATCAGCAACACGGCCCCCGAGGGTGTCGTACCCGATACGGTCATCTATAGTTTCTATGCCGGTGCGGCCATACTCATCCTGTGTGTGCTGTACACCTCGCTGACCGTGAAGGAATGGAACCCCGAGGACTATGCCCGATACAACGAAAGCGAAGACAACAGTGCCAGCAGCAGTAAGGACGAACCTTCGATGCTGACTCTGCTGGCCAAGGCACCTTCCGCCTTCTGGAGCGTCGGTCTGGTTCAGTTCTTCTGCTGGGCAGCCTTCCTGTGTATGTGGAGCTATACAAACGGCAGCATTGCCACCCTGGTCTTTGATACGCCCGTCGTGGACGGTCTGCTTTCTACGAGCAGCGAGGCCTATCAGGAAGCCGGCAACTGGGTGGGCGTGCTCTATGCCGTGCAGGCTGTGGGCTCGATGGCCTGGGCTGCTGTCATTCCGTTCCTGCCCGGGCGCAAGTTTGCCTACGTGCTGAGTCTGATACTGGGAGGCATCGGATTCATTGCCACCAACTTTGTACATGATCCCTATCTCATGTTCATCCCGTTCGTGCTCATCGGCTGCGCATGGGCTGCCATGCTGGCCCTGCCCTTCACCTTGCTGACCAATGCCCTGCAGGGACGCGGACACATGGGCACTTACCTGGGACTGTTCAACGGCACGATATGCCTGCCCCAGATAGTGATGGCCGCCACTGGCGGTATCGTGTTGGGACTGATGCCCATGGGCGCTAACGGAGCACCCAACGAACCGCTGATGCTCGTCTTCGCAGGCTGTCTGCTACTGTGTGGTGCAGTAGCCGTCAATGCCATCAAAGAGAAGTAGGAGCTGACGTTCGCGTAGTGCCACGAACCACGAGTTTGGTCTTCACGACGCGACTAACGTATTGTCCTTCGGGAATGACTCCGCTGATGGTGTCCATCATCACCTGAGCCCCCTGCCGACCCACATCGTGACCACTCTGTGCTATAGTGGTCAGTTGTGGGTCGCTGCTTTTGGCCAGGATGCCGTCGGCGAAACCACAGATGCAGATATCCTCGGGCACGCGGAAACCCATCTTCTTGCAGGTGTACAGGACGCCAAGGGCCGTATCGTCGTTGATGGCAAAGAAGCCGTCGGGCCGTTCGTCGAGGTTCATAAGCAGAGGCACCATGCTCTCCGTCTCGAGGCGGTTGTCGCACAGGCGCACCAGACGCTCGTCGATTTGCAGTCCATGCTTGTGCATGGCATCGCGATAGCCGTTAAAGCGGTTCTTGGATATCTCCAGGTGCATGGTGGAGCCCAGGAATGCAATGCGCCGGCACCCACAGGAAATCAGATGCTCGGTGGCCGTAGAACTGGCGGCATAGTCGTCCACTACCACGCGACTGGTGCGCACACCGGTACAAATTCGGTCCACAAAAACCATGGGGATGCCGTCGGCAATGGCAGCCTCGATGTGCGAGTATTCCGCAGTGTCCTTGGCCTGACTGATGATGATGCCAGCCACATGTTGCCGGTGGAAGGCCTCCACCACCTCGCGTTCGCGTATGTAGCTGTCGCCCGTCTGAGCCGCAATCACGAAGTAGCCATTCTCGCGGCAGGTCTCCTCAATGGCGGTCAGGATGCAGGAGAAATAATAGTGCTCGAACTCGGGCAGGACCACGCCAATGAGATTGCTCTTGAGAGCTACGTGCGAAGTGCGCAATGCAGCCGCCATGGCGTTAGGTTGATATTCGTGCTGGCGGGCATATTCCTGTATCTCGCGACGCTTCTCCTTGCTGATGGACGAACTGTCGCGAAGGGCGCGGCTCACCGTGCTCACCGATGTGCCGAGCGCACGGGCTATGTCGCGTATGGTGATAATGTGTTTATCCATGATTATCTGATTTACACCACAAAAATAGGAAATATCGGCTGAATGTGCAAACGATTGCGCTCAAATTTCATAAAAAAGCATCAGAAACGTTTTCGCAGTTAGCCTACAAATTTATAAATTTGTGCTTAGAATGGATAAAAACTAACTTATAACATTAAATTCAGTAACATGAAACAAGTCTTTTGGAATGTTTTCACTAAGCCAGCGCCAAAGGCCATGATGCTGTTCGTATGCCTGCTCTGCTCAGTAGGTGCGATGGCTCAGATGCAAGTGAAAGGTTTGGTGAAAGACGAATTTGGCGAGCCTCTGATAGGCGCAAAGGTTGCCCCCAAGGGCGGAGGCTCGGCAGTGGTTACCAACTTCGAGGGTAACTTTCAGATGAATGTGGCCCGAGGCACGACACTCGTGTTCTCCTACATGGGCTTCATCACTCAGGAATTGACGGCATCGCCCAACATGGTAGTCACCATGGTGGAAGATTCCAAGGCCCTGGAAGACGTGATTGTCATCGGCTATGGTCATGCCAAGAAAAGCGACCTGACAGGTAGCGTTTCGGCCATGAACCCCGATGAGATGTCGAAGGGTATCACCAACAACGCCACCGACATGCTTGTGGGCAAAATTGCCGGCGTAGACGTCATCACATCGGGCGGTACGCCTGGTGCCGGCGCACAAATACGCATCCGTGGCGGTTCGTCCCTGAATGCCACCAACGACCCGCTGTTCGTCATCGACGGACTGACCATCGACGGCAATACGGCTACGGGCATGAGCAACATTCTGGCCAACATCAATCCCGCCGACATCGAGACCTTTACCGTGCTGAAGGACGCCTCGGCAACGGCCATCTATGGTAGCCGCGCCTCCAACGGTGTCATCATCATCACGACCAAAAAGGGTAAGGGAAATGCCGTGCCCAAGGTTTCGTACAACGGCGACGTCACGGTATCGACCATACAGAAGAAGTATGACACGCTGGACGGTCCTGCCTATCGTTCGCTGGTGGCCAGCATGGACGGCCTGGATGCTACGGCTCTGGGCAATGCCAACACCAACTGGCAGGATCAGATTTTCCGCAACTCGATATCTACGAACCACAACATCTCGCTGAATGGCTCGGCCAAGAATCTACCCTACCGACTGAGCGTAGGCTACAACATGTCAGATGGTATCGTCAAGACCTCAGGCATGCGGCGCACCAATGTTTCGCTGAACCTGGCTCCGTCGTTCCTGGACAAGCACCTGAACATCGGTCTGACCGCAAAGTATATGCACGAATACGACCGCTATGCCAACGCCGGCGGTGCCATCGGCAATGCGCTGACCATCGACCCCACACGCCCTGTCTATGACGACTCTCCCGTGGGTGCATACTTCGGTGGTTACTGGCAGCCCTCACAGAATGCCAGTTACAACGACCCGAACTGGAAGTTTACGAAGAATCCCAATGCTGCGCAGAATCCCTTGGCTCTGCTGAAGAATCAGTACATACTGGCACATGCCAACGACTTCATCGGCAACTTCGATGTGGAATACAAGATTCACGGACTGGAAGACCTGTCGCTGCATGCCAGCTTCGGCGGGCAGTACACCAAGTCGAAGCAAGACGACTACAGCACGCCCTATTCGTTCGACAACAACTATTATGGTTGGGACGGCGAGACGCATTACATGAAGTGGTCGGCCACGGCCAATGCATATGCCCAGTATGCTCATAATTGGAATGACAAACACGACTTCAGCATCATGGCCGGTGCTGAGGAGAGCCGCTACCATCGCGAAGGCTGGAATGCCGGACAGGGCTGGGAGCGCTATGACACTAACGGCAACCTGCTGGCAACTCCGGTTTCGCACAACGAGAGCACACGTGCCCAGAGTTCATGGGCCACACACAACCGACTGGTGTCCTACTTCAGCCGTCTCAACTATACGTTGCTCGACCGCTACATGTTGACGGCAACATTCCGTGCCGACGGTTCGTCGCGCTTCCCCGCCGGTGCCAAGAGTCGCTGGGGCTACTTCCCCTCCACTGCTCTTGCCTGGCGCATCAGCAACGAGAAGTTTATGCAGAATGCCAAATGGCTCGACGACCTGAAACTGCGTCTCGGATGGGGCCAGACAGGTCAGCAGGGCATCGGCGAGGACTTTGCCTATCAGACTGTCTACACCGTCAGCAACGACTACGCCATGTATCCCTTCGGTTCTACCTATTATTATACGGCACGCCCATCGGCTGTCAACGAGAACCTGAAGTGGGAAACCACCACGACGTGGAATGCAGGTCTGGACTTTTCGGCCAAGAACGGACGCTTCGTCTGGAACCTCGATGCTTACTACCGCAAGACCACCGACCTGCTGCAGTATAAGACCATCTCTGTGGGTACGGCTCCTGCCAGCATCCTGCCTATGAACATCGGTTCGCTGAAGAACTATGGTGTTGAATTCAGCTTCGACGTGAAACCCGTCGTCACAAAGAACTTCACTTGGGACCTCCAATACAACGTTTCGTGGAACCACAATGAGATTACCTCATTGGCTGGCGACACGGGCGACGAGGACTATCGCATCGTCACGGGTGAGACCATCAGCCGAGGCAACTCCACCAGCATCATGGCTCACCATGTGGGCGAGCCGGCCAACTCGTTCTGGGTGTACCAGCAGGTTTATGACGACAATGGCAAGCCCTTGGAAGGTGTATACGTCGACCGCAATGCCGACGGACAAATCAACGACAAGGACCGCTACTACTATAAGAAGCCGGCTGCCGACGTCATCATGGGTCTGACTACGAAGTTCATCTACAAGCGCTGGGACCTGAGCTTGGCCTTCCATGCCTCGCTGGGTAACTACGTATATTACGATTATCTGTCGAACAAAGGCAGCATCAGCCCCTCAGGCCTGTACTCCAACAGCGCCTTCTCCAACACATTCCCCGAGGCCGTTGCTTTGGGATTCACGGGTGAGGGTACTGAATACTTCCTCTCCGACTACTACGTGCGCAATGCCTCGTATCTGAAGTGCTCCAACATCACGTTGGGCTACTCCTTCCCTGCTTGGGTGCGCAACGGCAAGACCAAAGTGGACGGTGGCCGCATATACTTCACGGCACAGAATCCCTTCTTCGTCACCAAGTACAAGGGCATCGACCCCGAGGTGGCCAGTGGCGTAGACAAGAATCCGTATCCGCGTCCAATGAGTTTCCAACTGGGCGTTAATCTTAATTTCTAATGGATAATTGACAATTGATAATTGATGATTATTATGAAAACGTATATAAACAAACTCTGTGGACTCGGTCTCCTTTGCGTTCTCTGTACATCCTGCTGGAACGACCTCGACATCAAATCCATCGATCCACAGTCGTCGCCCACGTTCGATGACATGCAACTTCTGGCCAAGGCCTATAGCACACTGGGACTGACCGGTCAGCAAGGACCTGCCGGTAAGGGCGACATCAGCAGCGACGAAGGCGAAAGCGGCTTCTACCGCACAACATTCAACCTGGAAGTGTTGCCCACCGACGAGTGTAACTGGGCATGGCAAACTGATACCGACATTCCGCAGATTACGGGCATCTCATGGAGCTCTTCGTCACAGCGTACCCAGTGGTGCTACCAGCGCCTGGGCTTCGACATTGTGCTCTTCAACACATACCTGAAGGAGACTGCCGGACAGAACACCCAAGACTACAAATACTACCGTGCCGAGGTTCGTTTCCTGCGTGCCCTGCACTACTGGTATTTCCTTGACCTCTGGCACAAGGCTCCCTTTAAGGACGAGAACGACGAGTCTGCCGCTCTGCCTGTGCCCAAGCAAGGCATCGACCTCTACAACTGGATTGACCAGGAACTGACCGCCATCGAGAGCGAGCTGGCTCCCGTGGGTACGTTCAACAATGCAAACGACTTCGGCCGCGTCGACCAGGGTGCCGCATGGTTGCTCCACGCCCGTCTTGCCCTGAACTCAGCCATCTATACCGATGGGAAAGTCAACGATCTGGAAAAGGCCAAGACGTATGCCACCCAACTGATAGACTCTGGCAAGTACAAACTCGCCTCAAACGAGAAGAACGGCTACAGTGGCTATGCACAGCTCTTTATGGCCGACAACGACGAGAACCCTGAAGCCATGCAGGAGATTATCCTCCCCATCCGCCAGGATGGTCTGCACACACGCTGCTACTCTGCTGCCAACTATCTGGTGTCTTCCACCCGCATCTCGGGAATGCCCTATGCCGGAACTTCTAACTGCTGGAGCTGTAACTATGCCCGTCCCGACCTCGTCTATAAGTTCTTCCCCAAGGGCAACATCCCCATGGCTGCAGAAGACCAGACTGCAATGGACACCTACAAGAAGCAGAACCGAATCTTCCAGTTCAAGGTGGAGAACAACGACACGCTCTACCTGATGAAGAACAAGGAGACGGGAGAGGAAACCTGGGTAAACGACAACAGACTCCCAGAGACTACGGCAGAGTATCAGCTGCGCGACTTCGTAGAGAGCGAACTCATCGCATACGACGAGTTCAAGAAGGTCAGCACCAAGGACGTGCTGAAGGCAGCCGGAGACGACCGTGCCCTGTTCTACTCAGGCTTCGGAGGTGGCATCCGCAAACTGAAGACCGACAAACTGAACAACTTCCTGGATGGAATATCTGTGGTGAAGTTCCAGAATATCCGCACCGACGGTGGTTCTACGAAGGATGTGGAATGGCCCGATATGGACATACCCCTCCTGCGTTTTGCTGAGGCATACATGATTCGCGCCGAGGTAGCCTATCGCCTGGGCGACGAAGCTGGTTCGCTGAAGGACATCAATGTACTGCGCAAGCGTGCCAATACGGTTGAACTGACCGCCGTGACCGAGGATGACCTCATCGACGAATGGTGCCGTGAGTTCTACATGGAAGGCCGTCGCCGCAGCGACCTGAATCGATTCGGCCGCTTTACGGGCAGTGCCTATATATGGGCCTGGAAGGGTGGTGTTGCCAATGGTCAGACCGTCGACGACCACTATCGCTTCTACCCCATTCCCCAGGACGACATCAACAACAATGAGAATATGAAGGACAGCCAGAACCCTGGGTACTGAACCGTTGATAGTTAATTAATGAATAATAGGTTATTATCATGAAAAAGAATATAATCAATCTCTGTGGTCTCGCCCTACTCAGCATGCTTTGTATGGCCTGTGCCAAGGACGACGACAGCAATCCCACGCTCAACACCAACGGCCTGACGATGACGCTGCTCGAGTCGGCATACCCCACCGGCACATTGCTCGACCTCTCTGCGTCTGAGACCATAAATTTGAAAATCAAGGACCAGCCCAACTATGGTTTTCCTGCCATCACAATCTATTCTGTTCAGGTGGCCATCGACCCAGCCTTTGCTAACGTACAGCCCAGTGACGCTGACCCCAGCGTAAAGTATATGACACTGGCCAGCACCTACACCAAGGCAAACATGATGGTGGATGCCATGGAGATGAACAATGCCATCATCAAGATGTACCAGTCGGCCAACAATGGTGAGGACCCCACGGGCAAGGTCTTGGATGCCTACGTCCGTGTACGTGCCGAACTGGTGGCCCAAGGTGGCAAGAAGATTGCCGGCACGGAATGTTTCTCGAACGTCATCAAACTGAGCAACCTGACCGTAGCCTACGTGGCTGCCTTACCCAAAACGCTGTTCCTGAGCGGAAGCTCGGTGAAGGGTGGTAATGGCGCCAAGGAATGGGCTCCCGTCTATGGCATGCCCGGCAGTTTCTACACGATGGCTTACTTTGGCGCAGGCGATACCTTCCTGTGGGGCGACAGCGAAGAAACAGGTACGGGATACGGCCGCACCTCTTCCGTCGACGACCAGGCCGGTGCAGGCATCGAAGAGGCCGAGGACGGCAGCTTCAAGGTGACTACGGCCGGATGGTATGTCCTGAGCATGGCCACCGAGATAGACAAGGTCAAGAATGCCCTCGTCAGCAATCTCACCATCTATCCTGGTGCAGCCTACGTCATTGGTAACCCAGCCGGTGGCGATTGGACAGACTCTAACCCCGACTGGCAGATGACAGCACCGGCTACAGCCGATGGCATCTGGGAATCTCCGGCATTCACCGGAAGCGGCGAGTTGCGAGCCTACATCAAGGTACCCGGCGTTGACTGGTGGAGAACTGAGTTCACCCTGTACAAGGGCAGCCTCTACTGGCGTACGGTAGACATTCCTGCCAATTGGGCTGAAAACGTCGGTTCTGCCTACTCTGTCACCTGTGCTGATGGACAAAAGCTCTACGTCAACTTCGACGAACTGACTGGTGAAGTGAAGTAATTGACAATGCACAATTCATAATTAACAATTCACAATTCATAATGATTATGAAAAAGTATATGAAATATCTCTGTGGCCTCAGTCTCCTCTGTGTGCTCTTTGCCAGTTGCAAGGGCGACTACGACGACTGGGCTCAGCCACAACACAACGAGCAGGAACAGCCTGCCGATGTGCAGATGACGGTTGACGTCGTGGCACTTGCTAATGTCATTGAAATCGAATCACTCGGCGAGGCATCTCAGGTGCAAGTGTTCGTACCTCAGAAGGTCGAGAGCAACGTCGATGCCACTTATGTTGTCACCCTGAGCGATGACAAAGGCAACACCCAGGACTTCACGGCCAGCACGGAAGGCTACATCGACCGCCAACAGTTTGAAGAAGCCATCGTGAAGTTCTTCGGAAAGAAACAGGAGGAACGTACCTGCAATGGCGTCCTGACTGCCCTGTACGAGCAGAATGGCTCCACCATGAAAGTGGTTTCCGCCCCGTTCATCGTTCGTGTGCTGCCCGCAGTGCCGGAACTCAACTATTGGATCTACGGCAAGCAGAACGGCCGCGACAGCAAGGTCAAGACACTGCCCCTGATGCCCGTGAGCAAGGAGTTGCAGACCGTGACCACCTACTTCTCTGGCAAACTGGATACCAAGTTGTGGAGCGACGACACCTTCGGCGACACGAAGGAAACCTACGGAGCCACAGGAGGCAACCAGGCATCCATGAGCCACGAGTTCTCTGTGGGCGGTGGCTACATCTGTCCGCCTACCGCTGGTTGGTACACCCTCAGTTTCAACTTTGCTACGTATAGCTACACCTTCTCCCGTCTCGACAATCAGTCGCCCGCCGAGTACAGCAGCATCTCACTGATTGGCGACTTCAACGGTTGGGGCAGCGACCTGGAACTGCAGCAGGTAGCCGCCAGTAACAATTCCTGGCAGAGCCACTGCTGGTATGCTCTGGGAGTTGAACTGACCGCAGGAGAAGTAAAGTTCCGCGCCGACCAGAAGTGGGATGTTAACTGGGGTGTTAGCCAGAGCATCAAGGACAACCCCTACGGTACTGGTACACAGGATGGTCTCAACATGACCGTACCCGCAGGCAAGTACAACGTCTACTTCAACGACATCACAGGCGAATTCCTCTTCGTAGAAGATTAACACCCGGGTAGGGGCCTTAAAGGCCCTAAGAGCACTAAGGACACTAAAGACCCTAAAGACCTTAAAACCCTTAAAACCCTTAAAAACTCTAAAACCTCTAAGGCCCCTACCCTCTCTCTAAGAACTATTATCAACTAACTTTATTTATTAACCAATTAAAAACAAAACATTATGAAGAAATTCTTTACACTTCTCTGCATGGCACTGGTCAGTGCCGTGGGTTTTGCACAGGATGCTTACGACCCCAGCGCTCACACCGCTGTGGTGTCTGGTACAGAAAACCTGTGTTCAGGAAACTGGACAGCCGAAGATCAGATGACCTACGATGCAGCATCGGGTCTGTGGAAGATTACCTTGGCAGCCAAGGACACCAAGGTCATCGAGTTCAAAGTCGTTTACGATGGCGAATGGTATGGCGACGAGAAGGGCAACAACTACCAGTTTCAGGTGAGCGAAGCCAGTGACGTGAACATCACTTTCGACCCCAACACATTGCTCTCCACCTATAGTGGCGACAAGGTCGTGGCTTACGATCCCAACAAGATTGACTTCGTCGTTGTAGCCGGTTCCGACGCTCTGCTGAACGGCGAGAACTGGAACGTAGAGTCCACGGTAAACAGAATGACCGAAGAGGATGCTGGCTACTACGAACTGAAGCTGACGAACGTTGCTGCCGGCAACTACGAATTCAAGTTTGCCGCCAATGGCGCATGGGCCAAGCAATGGGGTGCTGTAGAAGGTCAGGAGACACTGGCTAACGGTGTGGCCACTCCCGTTCAGGGTGGTGCCAACCCCGGCAACCTGAAGCTCGTTCTCGAGAAGGGTGCCACCTATGAGGTGGTTCTGACGCTCGACAACATGGACCCCGATGCTCCCACGGCCACTGCCACCTGGACCAAGACCGGTGAGGCTGCCATAGAGGACGACGTTTACTCGCTGGCTGGCACCTTCAATGGTTGGAACCAGAAGGACGAGAGCCTGGAACTGGCCAAGGCCGGTGAGGGCATCTACAACATCACCCTTCCCCTGCAGGCTGGTGAGCACAAGTTCAAGGTTGTCCTCAACCACGACTGGGCTGTAGCCTACCCCGCTGCCGACTATGTTCTCAACCTGACAGAGGATGCCGACGTCACCATCACGCTCGACCTGAACAACACCGAGAACCCCGTCAGCGTAACCACTGCTGCATGCTCAGTTTACTTCGTCACCATCAACGTGAAGACCTCGAAGGAAGCCGTCAACCTGTTCGCTTGCCAGGGTGCAAGCTGGGAGAACCTGACAGGTGGCTGGCCCGGCACTGCCATGACGAAGGTAGATGGTGGCTTCACCTACTCAGTGAAAGTTACTAAGGGCCAGACCCTGCAACTCATCTTCAATGGCGAGGCTGTTGGCGACAAGAGCCAGACCGAGAACATCGAACTGGGCGAAATCACCGCCAACGCTACTCTGGAATTCACACTCAACGACGACTGGACCTTCACTGCTACAGGCATCCAGAACATCCAGACAGCCCAGAAGAGCAACGCTATCTTCAACCTCTCTGGCCAGCGCGTAGAGAAGGCTCAGCGCGGCATCTATGTCATCAATGGCAAGAAGGTGGTAAAATAATCCCCCTTTAGCTATCCCATAAAAGCAAGGCCGTGGCCTCTGACAGCAGTGTGCCACGGCCTTTTTTTCTCTCTCACATCACACATACACACATCCCCCATTAAATTCAATACCTCCCATGAAACGTCTATTCATCCTATTGCTCTGCGTAGCCAACGTTCATCTTTCCTTCCTCAACTTTCATCAGGCCACAATCCACGCCCAAGGTTGGCCTGCCGACTATGGCGGCGTCATGTTGCAAGGATTCTACTGGGACGGCTTCGCCGACACCCAGTGGACTCATCTGGAATCGCAAGCCGAGGAACTCTCCCGTTCCTTCGACCTCATCTGGGTACCTCAGAGCGGATGGTGCGGCAGCACGACGAACATGGGCTATACCCCGAAATACTATTGGAACCAACGCAGCGCCTTTGGCACTGAGGCCGAACTCCGGAGCATGATAAAAACCTTCCGCAGTCTCGGCACAGGCCTCATAGCAGACGTTGTGGTCAATCACCGCGAACCCGTAAGCGGATGGTTTGGCTATCCCGTCGAGACCTATCAGGGCGAGACCTACCAGATGCTGCCCACAGACATCTGCCGCAACGACGACGGCGGCAAGGCTTTGGCCGAAGCACAGCGCCAAGGCATCAGTCTCTCCGCCAACAACGATACGGGTGAGGACTGGGACGGCTGCCGCGACCTCGACCATCGCAGCGACAATGTGCGCCGCATCATACGCGCCTACACCCGCTACCTCATCGACGATCTGGGCTATGTCGGTTTCCGCTACGACATGGTCAAGGGCTTCAGTCCCGAATACATTGCCGAATACAACCAATATGCTCGTCCCCAGTTCTCCGTAGGCGAATACTGGGACAGCAATGCCAACATAAAAAACTGGATTCGCAACACCCGCGGCGACGATGGCCAGCCCACCTCGGCAGCCTTCGACTTCCAGTTCCGATACAATGTGCGCGATGCCATCAACCGCGGCAGTTGGGCCTATCTGAAGACCGACAACCGACTGATTGCCGACAACCAGATGAAGCCCTACGCCGTCACCTTCGTGGAGAACCACGACATGGAATACCGCAGCGCATCGGCACCGCAAGACCCCATCCTGCACGACACCCTTCAGGCCAATGCTTTCCTCTTGGCCATGCCCGGCACGCCCTGCGTCTTCCTGACCCACTGGCAGGCCTACAAGCAGGAAATCAAACTCATGATTGAGGCGCGCCGTCTGGCCGGTGTCACCAACACCTCCACCTACACCACCCGCACATCGCTTACCAACTACTATGCCGCAGAGGTGACTGGTCACCATACCAATCTCTACGTCGTCGTGGGCAAGGCCGGTGCCGTCACTACCGACAGTCCTGCTGTGGAAGGCGACTTCCAGGAAATCGTCTCCGGTCCTGGCTACCGCTACCTTGTGGCTCGTCGGGAGGGTTTCGACCACGCTTGGCTCGACAAGGCCAGCGGATCATACGACAGCGAAGTGAACGTCCGTGCCAGAGCCCTCACCACGAACAGCAATGCTCGTCTCGTCTACACCACTGACGGCTCCACCCCCACCCCCGACAGCCCCAGCATTGCCGATGGCGAACTTTTGCATCTGACCCAGTCGTGCACTCTCACGCTTGGCCTCGTCATCGACGGAAAGGTCATTGACACCATCCAGCGCACCTACCAGATTGTAGAGTTCCAGCCCCATACGGCCACCATCTATTGTCGTCCCCTGGCCACCATAACATCCTCATGGCCCACCATCAACTTCTACATCTGGACGGGCAGCAACACCGAACTGAATGGTCCCTGGCCTGGCAAGCGCATTACCGAGACGGAAGAAATCAACGGCCAGACCTGGTACCGCCAGACCGTGAACATCACCAGCCAGCGCCGCTCCGTCAACCTCGTCGTCAGCACCAACTCGGGCAGCCCCCAGACGGTGGACATCACCGGCATCACGCAGGACGCCTTCTTCATCATCAAGAAGACTACCAACGCCGAAGGCAAATACGAGGTCAATGATGTCACCAGCACCTACACCGCCATTCAGGACATCCCCGAAGCAAAAACCTCCGACGCCACTGACGAACCGCTCTACGACCTCAGCGGTCGCCGCATATCCGCAAAGAAACTACACCGTGGAATGTACATTCGCCGCGGCCGCATTATGACTAAATAATCCCAGCCTATGAATTCATTAACAGAATATTTCAAGAATATCCAGCAGCATAGCGGTGCCTTGGGCTACATACACTCTTGTCCCGAACTGATGGCATGTGTCCGCCAGATAGGATTTCTGCCCCTACTGGAGAGCGGCATTCCGGGCTATGCTGCCGAAAGTCTGATGGACGAAGAGTGTCGTTTCACGCAGTTCGAAGACGGAACATGGGAGTGGCCGCTATGGGAGTGGAAGGGCTCTGTGGTGCGCGAGGGCGGTTGCCTCTATGGTAAGTTCTTTGCAGGCAAGGCTGGCTTCATCAGCCGGGAGTGGTGGCCCGACTTCTACAACTGGCGCCGCAGCTCGCACCCTGCACCGGAGGAAGGCAGTGTAGAAGACATCATCCTCACCACCCTACGCGAGCATGGCAGCATGATAGCCCGCGAACTGCGTGCCGCATGCGACTTCACAGGGAAGAACATGCGCTCCAGGTTCGATGCCTATGTGGGCCGCCTGCAGATGGGCACCTACATTGTGACCGAAGACTTTGTCTATCCCGTAGACAAGCACGGACGTGAGTACGGCTTCGGCTGGTCGTTGCTGACCACACCCGAGAGGCTATTGACCAAGGAGGCCTGTCTGTGCGACCGCAGTCCCGAGGAATCCTATCGGCGCATGGTAGAGCACCTCTCACAGCTCTTGCCAACTGCCACCGAGAAACAAATCACGAAGCTACTGAAATAAGATTCGAGTAATTCGTAATAAAGATAAAAAGAGGCTGTGTCGTCCATTATGACACAGCCTCTTGTATAAATGTCAACGAATGACTGTATGTGTGTGCGGATTATTTGAAGAAATCCTTAACAGCCTCGTTGGGAACCATCTGCTCGTCGAAGATGTAGGCACCCGTCTTGGGGCTCTTCACCATCTTAATGACCTTGGTATAGCTACGGCCATCGTTCTTGCCGGTCTGCAAGGTGGCCACGGTTTTCTTTGCCATAGTTCTTCTTAATTACGAATTACAAATTACGAATTACTACTTAATCTCCTTGTGTACGGTCATCTTCTTCAAGATGGGGTTGTACTTCTTCAGTTCCAGACGTTCGGGCGTATTCTTACGGTTCTTGGTGGTGATGTAGCGGCTTGTGCCGGGCATACCACTTGCCTTGTGCTCGGTGCATTCCAGGATTACCTGAACTCTGTTGCCTTTTGCTTTCTTTGCCATAATTTTGGTTCTCCTTTCAATATTAACCGATTACCTTAATGTCTTTCCAATCACAGAAGCCCTTCTCGACAGCCTGCTTCAGAGCTGCATCCAGACCAACCTTGTTAATCATACGAAGACCGGCTGCTGAAATTCTCAGCGTAATCCAGCATTCCTGCTCAACGTAGTAGAACTTCTTATAGAACAGATTCACATCAAAGGTGCGCTTTGTGCGGCGCTTCGAGTGCGAAACGTTGTTGCCAATCATGGCCTTCTTTCCGGTAATTTGACAAATCTTAGACATCGTTCTAAATTCTTCTTTTCTTTACTATATTCCAATAGTTTCTTCCAAACAGCGTGCAAAATTAC
>CAMOUQ010000022.1 GCA_946626595.1 uncultured Prevotellaceae bacterium
GAGGCCCCCGAGCAGTCATGTTTTTAGACAATACGTCGATTGAGCTCAGACAATACTAAGGTTGGAGCTCAGACAATACTATGGTTGGAGCTCAGACAATACTATGGTTGGAGCTCAGGCAATACGTCGCCTAAACTCAGGCTATACTAATGGGTATGGTTCGGTAAGCTGTGGCTGCGGGCAGGGGGCGCATTCATTGCTTCAGTTTCATCCTGCGTTTGCGGAGTGTGACGAGGTCGCGCCATGAGGTGAAGTCCTTCTTCAGGAGCACGCCGATGCCTTGCGTGTAGAGGCTCGACTTGGTGAAGTAGCGGTCGTTGGTCTCGGAGTAGGCCTTGAGGGCCACGGAGCCGGAACGGGTGAGGAGGTACTTGACGTCGAAGTCGCCGATGAAGTTGGTGTTGGCCATGGGGTTGTCGCGATAGCCGAAGTTGCCGTTGATGAGCAGGCGGTTGTTGAGCAGCGAGCCTTGCAACATGCCCTCGACGTCCATGTCGTTCCATCCGTCGGTGCCGGTGCGCAGGTTGGCTCCGAAGTTCCAGTTGCGCGAGCCTATCATGCTGGAGAGCATCTGGTTGATGGTGCCGGAGAGGGTGGAGGAGAGCAGAGAGTTCATGGCAGTGGTGCCTTGGGCCTGGTTGTCGTTGGCATAGTTGTAGGCATAGAACCGGCCTATGCCGAGGAGGTAGACCACCTGCATGTTGCGTTCCTCGTCGGTGCTGATGAGGGAGCGCACCATTTGTTTTTCGTCTTCGTTGGCATTGGGGATGTCGAAGTCGAAGGTGATGCGTGGGGCGCGTGCCTTGCCGCCGATGTTCATGAGGCAGTTGACGCGTGTGGTGGTGTTGGAGAAGTTGGCGCGGGGATTGATGTCGTTGAGTGAGACGCCGCTGACGGTGTGCACAGCCTGGAGGTCGAGGTCGGCCTCGTAGGGTTCTCCGTTGAAGGTGATGGTGCCGTCGGGCGAGAAGTCGAAGTTCTTGTGGATGACCTCCTGCAGGGAGAGGTTGTAGGTGCCGCGGCCGACCCGATAGGTGCCCAGGAGCTGGAAGGAACCTTTGTTGTAGAAGTAGGCCAGCATGTGGCCGCTGCCGTTGAGCGAAATCTTGTCGCCGGAGCGGGCGTCCATGAGGAGGTTCATGGTGGACTGCTCGTCGATGTCGAGGTCGAAGTCGATGAACATGTCGCTCTTGGGGGTATCCTCTTGGGTGTCGGAGGAATTGGCTTTGATAGGGGCCTTAGGGGCGTTAAGGTCCTTAAGGGAGGTGAAATCGTGGGTGGAGCGGTAGGTGATGAAGGGCGTCTCGGTGAGGCGGTCGGGCGATGTGGCGTTGTAGGTGAAGGTGGTGCCGCGTTCGGGGTGTGCCTTGATGCCTATGCGCACCTCTCCGGGGTGGCCCTTGAGGGTGATGTCGCCGGTGGCATAGACGGTGCCGTAGAAGCGCTGGTCGCCGAAGTCCTGAAAGTTGTAGCCCAGGATGTTGTGGCCCTCGATGGCGATGTCGTAGGAGAGATTCTTGAAGGACTGGTGGCGCAGGTGGCCGTTGACCAGGCCGTAGTGGCCGCTGGAGCCGGGCGAGCCCTGTGGGTCGTAGAGGCGGGCATTGGAGAAGTAGATGTGGTTGGGGCGCAGATGGATGCTGTCGCCTTCCAGGTGGTAGCGCACACCGATGAAGGGCACTCCGAGCGAGGCCTCGTTGACCAGGGCGTCGCCCTCGATGTTAATCTGCTTGAAGGGGCCGAAGATGTGGACAAATCCGGTGGCGCGGCCTTGCATGTCGTCGAAGATGGCACTGGTCCACTTGTTGATGAACTCCAGATTGACGCGCTCGGCTTGCACGCTGAGGTCGAGACCGTGGTGGGGGACGTCCTTCTTGGGCGTGATGTAGCCTTGGACGAGGGTGGATGATGGACGGCTGTCGGGCCCTTCGCCTACGGGGTGGTCGGCATCCTCGATGGCTCCGTTGAGGAATATGGAGTAGGGCTGGTCGCCCCAGTTGAGGTGGATGGTGAGGTCGCCCAGTGTGCCGTAGTTGAGTGCGAACTGGGGTATCTGGATGTAGGCATCGGCCTTGGGCGAAGAGAAGAGCGAGTGGACGTAGGCATCGCCTGTGGCTTCGCCTGTCAGTTCGACGGCGTGGAAGTTGATGAGGGAGAAGATGTATTCGAGATTGATGCGCTGGAGTTGGGCATGGAGGGTGTCGGCAGGCGACTTCGTGGCGCGTCCGTCGACGCGGATGAAGCGCTGCCCCTGGCTGACACAGAAACTGTCGACGCGCAGGGCTCCATCGTAGAAGGCCACGCTGCCCGGATGTATGCTCCAGAGCGTGTCGCTGATGATGAGGTTGGAGGGCAGAATCTCTCCCTCGAATCCCTGTTTGCCCTGGAGGTCGCGCCAGAGCCGGGAGACGATGTTGACGTCGCCGGCATAGGTCTTGGCGGGCGATTCCTCGCCTTCGAGACTGTTGTTGAAGTAGAGGCGTGTGGTGAGTTTGCCCTCCTGGCCCTGTGTGTCCATGCCGAATTTCACCCAACGGCCTTTCATCTGCCTTTGCAGGCCCAGGTTGGCCAGCACCGACTCGTAGTTGCTCTCGAGCCGGAGGTCAATGTTGCGCAGGTCTTCTTTGCCATACTGCATGCCGGGCGACTCGAGATTCAGCCACATGGCATTGTGGGCGCTGTTCATCTCGCCGTGGGCAATGGTGGTGCCCTTCAGGGTGAGCGGTATGTCGAGCAGGCGCTGCAAGGGCTCGGCACTGTAGAAGCGTAGGATGAAGGCCGTGGTGCCCGACGAGGCCAGTAGCCCTTGATTGGAAGTGGGCTGTGGCTGGGCATCGGAGTCGGCCTGCGTGGTCGGGTCCGTGGTTGTGGCCTCATGATGGGCATTCCACGTATTGGCTTTGTCCGCTGTTGGCAGGTAGTTGCTCACCATGCGCTTCACTTGTGCCACGAGGGTCTTGAAGTCGAGGTTCCCCTCGAGCTGAGCCTCCAGGAAGGGACTGATGAGCAGCATGTGGCTGCCCTCCTCATTGGGGCGCGAGGTGATGTGGATGTCGCCTGGGCGATACTGCCCGATGGTGTCGGTCATGGCGAAGTCGTTGAGCTGTGCCACGCCGGATATGTTGCTGAGGTTCGTCCCCTGGAGGTCGGCAAAGAGCGTGCCGGAGAATGTGGTCTGTGCGTATCGCTTGGTCAGGTTCAGCATGTGCGGAGCCAGGTGGGCTATGTCGGCCCTGACGTTGTAGGAATGGCTGGCCAGGTCGGCTTCGCCCTGGATGTCGAGAGAGGCGTTGGGGTCGGCCACTGCCAGGTCGGCACTGTACATGGAGTCGTGAATCCGCAGGTTGCGGATGTCGATGTTGCGATAGCGGTAGCCCTTGTATTGCAATTCAGGTATGCGGCCTTGGATGGTGAGGTCAGGTTGTTTGCCTACAGTGCCCTTGGCCGAGAGGTCGAGTGCCAGGTTGCCCAGCTCCTTGCGGTCCAGCAGGTCGCCCAGGAGGAAGCCTTCGCTCGTGACCGTGGCATCGATGGCCCCCTTCAGCGAACCCTCTCCCTTGACGCCCAGCGAACCCAGTGCCGTGTGGATGTCGAGGTCGGCATTGGCCGCCTGATGGGCCCAGCGCACGGTGCCGTTCATGGCAATCGTCTCCAGACGCTGTAGGATGTCGTTCTGGACGTATGGCGCCAAGGCCGAACTGGCAGCAAAGAGCTCCTTGATGTTGAGCGCCAGTCGCAGGCTGTCTTTCGCCTGCCGCAGGTTTTCGGCCTGGGCGGAGGCCTGCAGTCGTAGCTGCCTCTCGTTGTTCGTGACATTGAGCGAAGTGATGTTCACCCGGTCCTCCTGGCCTCGGAAATAGACGCTCAGGTCGACCTCGTCCTTCACCTCCGTCAGGCGCGGTACGAAGGTGGTGAAATCGGTGGGAGAGAGGTGCGCGTCGATTGAGCCTTGGTAGGCAAGTCCCTTCAGGCGTGGACCTTCGTGTTGGATGTTCAGGGCGGGTATCTCTATGTCCGAGTGCGGCAGTCTCAAGGCAAAGTCGGAGAGTATGGCACTTCGTTTGTTGCCTGAAAGGTTAAATGACAAGGCATTGACGGACAATCCTCTATGCTCCTCAAAGTCGAGGCGCTTCACACGGACGTTGAGCGAGTCGTCGGTCAGACAATTCAGTTGGGCCGTAAGGTTCAGATTGTTCAGTGCAATGTCCGGCTTGTTCGGGTTCCACCGCTGTTCCCACCGGATGTTGCCTCGCCTCACCAGTATCTGGCTGATGCGCAGGTCGAGGGGTGTGTGGTGGGTGGTGTCCTTGGAGGCAAAGGCGTCGATGAGGAATTTGAAGTTGGGGTCGCATCCTTCGCATTGCTGATACAGGTTGGCATGCAGGCCGAAGAGTTGGGCATTGCCGATGCGGATGCGTTTGCGCAGAAGGTCGCTGAAGCCCAACCGGGCTGCCAAGCGTGCCACCCGCAGCATCTCTTCGCCCTGCTGGTCCCATACGTCGAGGTCGTCCACGATGAGCCGTCCGTTCCAGTTCATCTGCAGGCGGCCGATTTCCACTCGGGTGCCCGTCACGTCGGCAAGTATCTGCTCTGCTCCTCGGGCCATCCAGCGCTGAACGAGCGGGATGTGGAATAGCAGCAAGAGGGCCAGATAGATGCCTACCAGCGTGCCTACAAGCCATTGCAAAATCCGTTTCGTTCGCTTCATATTGTTTTGAAATCGGGCGTAAAGGTACGAATAAGTGTGCACATATCCAAAAAAAATTTACTTCCAGTGCTGTATTATTGTGTATATTTTTGTACCTTTGCACGACGTTTAGAATAATAAGGTATGAAACGCATATTAACATTCTGTTTTCTTCAGTTGATCCTGTGCTCGGTCCTGCTGGCCGTGAACACCGACAGCCTGAAGGTGGTGGCCGACAGTGCTTATGCCAAAGAGGACTACGAGTCGGCGGCCAAGACGTATCTGCAAATCGCAAAGCAGGGAGAGAGTGCTGCTGTTTGCTACAACCTGGGCAACTGCTACTATCGTATGGATGACATAGCCCATGCTGTCCTGTGGTACGAACGGGCCTCGCTGCTCAGTCCTGGCGATGACGACATCCGCTTCAACCTGGATATGGCCCGCTCGAAGACCATTGACCGCATAACACCGCGCCACGAATTTTTCTTCGTCACCTGGTTCCGGTTGATGACCAACTGGATGAGTGCCGACTCATGGGCTCGTCTGAGCATCCTGCTGTTTGTGCTCTGTCTGGTGTCGTTGGCTGTATACATCTATGGCCAACAGATGTGGCTGCGCAAGACGGGATTCACCCTTGCCGTTGTATTCCTCATTGCCACGCTGCTCGGCAACGTCTGTGCATGGTCGCAGCGAGACCGGCAAACCTCTCGCCAGGGGGCCATCGTGATGTCGCCTTCCGTGGTGGTGAAGAGCACTCCCTCCAAGTCGGGCAGCGACCTCTTCGTCCTGCACGAGGGAACTCGCGTCGACATTCGCGACAACTCGCTCAGCCAGTGGGCCGAAGTGGTCCTGGCTGACGGTAAACAGGGGTGGTTGGAGAAAAAAACAATCGAAGTGATTTGACGGGAGAAAGATGTTGGAAGAACTCAAAGAGCTGGACGGTAGTCTCTTGCTGTCGCTGAACGGCAGCGATTCCATCTACTGGGATTCTGTGATGTGGATAGTCACGAAGACCGTGACGTGGATTCCGCTCCTGCTCGTTGTGCTCTATCTGGTAGCCAAGAACAGCACTTGGCGGCGCATGTTCTTTGTGGTTGTGGCGCTGGGCGTCACGATTCTGCTGGCCGACCAGCTTTCCAGTGCGGTCATCAAGCCCTTGGTCATGCGCTGGCGACCCACTCACGATGTCGCTTTCCAGCATTCGATAGATATGGTTCGGGGATATACCGGGGGACGCTACGGATTCGTCAGCAGTCATGCGGCCAACACGTTTGCCATCTTTGCCTTCCTCTCACTCCTCTTTAGGAGCCGGGTGGCCAGTGTTTGCTTTTTCCTGTGGGCCTGCCTCTCGTCCTACTCGCGCGTCTATCTGGGGGTGCACTTCCCCGGCGACATCCTCTGCGGTGCCTTGCTCGGCCTTGTTGTGGGCACAGTCGTATACTTGATTTACAGGCGTTTGCAGAATCATTTCGTGGGAGAATATACCTACACATCGCCTGCTTACACGAGTGGCGGTTTCTTGGTGAGCGATATGTCGCTGGTGGCCTTTGTCCTGACGGCAACCTGCTGCGTAGTGCTCGTCTTGGCCATTCCGTTGGCAAATGGGTGACGCAAAATTGGATTTATAATAATCAATATAGAATATCAGATGGAAATGTTTGTGGATATACTGGGCGTCATTTTGGGCCTCGTATTTATATTGAAAGGTGCAGATGTGATGGTGGAAGGCTCGTCGTCGCTGGCTCGAAAGTTTCGCATCAGCGAGGCGGTTATCGGCCTTACGGTGGTGGCATTCGGCACCAGTCTGCCCGAGTTCGTTGTAAGTTTCTTCTCCGCCATCCGCGGTAGCGGCGACATGTCTGCCGGCAACATACTGGGGTCGAATATCTTCAATTCGTTAGTCATACTGGGCGCTTCGGCCTTCATTGCTCCCGTGCTTGTGAACAAAAGGGCACTGATTGTCGACATCCCACTTAGCCTGGTGGCGGCTGTCACTTTCTGCCTGCTCTGCTTCGACATGTGGCTTTGGGGCGCCTCGGACAACGTGCTTTCGCGTTGGGATGCTCTGATTTTCCTGATTTGTTTCGCCGCCTTTATGTATTACAATTTCTGGCTGGCCCGACACAAGAAAGAAGAGATGAAGGTGGAAGCGGTGGACGAAGCTACGGCCTGGATTCTTGCAAAGATAGTTGCGGGAATAGTCTTGCTCGTGTGGGGTGGCAATATCCTGATAGACTCTGCCTCGAGCATAGCCATGGAATTTGGTGTGAGTGAGGCCATTATAGGCTTGACCATTCTGGCCGGAGGCACCTCTGCCCCGGAATTGGCTACCAGCGTAATGGCTGCCTATAAGGGTAAAATGGATATGGCTGTGGGCAACGTCGTAGGCTCCAACGTATTCAATGTCTTCTTTGTGCTGGGTGCCTGCGCCATGATTCGGCCGATGGAGATTACCGACATCAAGTTGCTCGACGTTATCATGTTTGTGGGTGGTCCACTCCTTCTGTGGACGTTTGCCTTGCTGTTCCGCCGCATCAATCGACTGATGGGCGCCATCATGGTCCTGGCCTATCTGACTTATCTGACCCTGCTGGTGCGCACGGCTATTGCTTGACGCGCATCATCATTTTTGGCGCAATCTTAACGAGCTTGCGGTTGACGGCTTTCTTCACGACGACGCCGTCCTGCAGTTCCATCAGATAAGTGCTGTCGTTCTGCCAAGTCAACCGTATGGATTGTGTCTCGCTTCCCAAGTCGTTAGACAGGCGAAGGGTGGCCACCTTGTCGTCCTTGATGTCGAACGAGGTAACGCTCCATACGCCATACACACCCTTGCCGTTGAGGTAGCCGTTCATGGGGCCGAACATCTCCATACCAGGTACCGGGATGCTCTCCTCGTACAGGTCGATGTGCAGGTATACTCCTTCGTCGGAATTGTCCAGACGAAGCTTCCAAGGCTCAGCGGCTTTGACCATCGTGGCCGCAAGTGCTAACAGTAGACAATAGATACATTTCATGGCTGCGAAATTACGAATTTCCAGTGAATCATGCAAATGTTTTTTGACTTACATCAAGATTTTTTATCTTTCGGACGAATCTTTTATACTTATATTATTTTTATTGCTCTTTTTTTTCTATCTTTGCGCCCACAAAAATGAATTTTGATGGAAAATGACAAGATAGTCCCTACGTTCGTGTTCGAATCGAGTTGGGAAGTCTGCAATAAGGTTGGAGGCATCTACACGGTGCTTTCTACTCGCGCCAAGACATTGAAGGAACAACTGGACGACCGTCTGGTTTTTATCGGTCCCGACTTTTGGCGTGGGAAAAATAATCCTCTGTTCACCGAAGATGATGCAATGTGGCCCGAATGGGTGAAGAAGGCTAAGGACGAAGGCATCAATGTGCGCGTCGGACGCTGGAACATTCCAGGAAATCCTTGCGTGGTGCTGGTTGACTTTACGCCTTATTTCGTAGCCAAAGACCAGATTTACGGCGAGGCTTGGGCCGCCTATGGGGTAGACTCGCTGCACGCCTATGGCGACTATGACGAGGCCTCGATGTTCTCCTATGCAGCCGGTCGAGTGGTGGAGAGTTATTACAACTTTTTCCTCTCCAAGAGCCACGAACGCGTTGTGTTCCAGGCCCACGAGTGGATGACCGGTCTTGGGGCTCTCTATGTTCGCAGCCACGTACCCGCCATTGCTACGGTGTTCACGACACATGCTACCAGCATTGGACGAAGCATTGCAGGAAACAACAAACCGCTCTACGACTATCTCTTTGCCTACAACGGCAACCAGATGTCGCAGGAGTTGAATGTGGAGGCCAAACATTCGATAGAGCGCCAGACAGCTCATTATGTCGACTGCTTCACCACCGTCAGCGATGTAACCGCGAAGGAGTGCGAAGAACTGCTCGACTGCCAGTGCGATGCTGTGCTGATGAATGGTTTCGAAAGCGATTTCGTTCCTACGGGAGAAAACTTCGACCTGCGTCGTCGCCAAGCCCGCAGCAAGTTGTTGCGCGTGGCCAATGCCCTGACGGGCGTGGAATATCCCGACGATACCATCATCCTGGCCACCAGCGGCAGATATGAATTCAAGAACAAGGGTATCGACGTCTTTCTCGAAGCCATTCACCGTCTCGACTGGCAAGAGGGTCTGACCCGCCCAGTTGTGGCTTTCATCGAAGTGCCCGCATGGGTTGCCGGTCCGCGTCAGGATTTGCAGGAGCGACTTGCTTCGGAGCAGACATACAGCACGGCGCTGCCTATGCCTTTCCTGACTCACAATCTCAATGATATACAGAACGACAATGTGCTGAATGCCCTGCGGTCGTTTGACAAATCCAACCGACCTGAGGAACGTGTTAAGGTTATCTTCGTGCCCTGTTATCTCGATGGCAAGGACGGAATCTTCAATATGCCTTACTACGATGTCCTCATCGGCAACGACCTCTCGGTCTATGCCTCCTACTACGAGCCTTGGGGCTACACCCCCCTGGAAAGTGTCGCGTTCCACATTCCCTGCATCACTACCAGTCTGTCAGGCTTTGGCATGTGGGCCAATAAGGTGAAGGGTGGGGAGCAGCCTTCTACACTCGAGGATGGGGTAGAGGTAATCCGCCGAACCGATTACAATTACTTCGATGTGGCCGACGGCATTGTCAAGTCGGTGCTGGAGTATGCCACCTGGGACAAGGCTACGGTTGACAAAGTGCGCGAAAATGCTGCCCGCCTGTCGGAGAAAGCCCTTTGGCGTCACTTCATCCAGTATTACTACGATGCCTATGACATTGCCCTTCGCAAGGCAGAGCATCGCATGGCCCTGCTGTAGTCGGCTTCACATATATAATATATTATTGTATCAGACAAAAATTTTTATTAATATAATTAACTACTTTTATGAAGATTAAAGCTAGTAACGCCAATCAGGCTTCGTTCCGTCCAATTAGTGCGCGCAGCAACATTCCAGCCGAACTGATTAAGCTGGAAGAACTGGCCCACAATATGTGGTGGGCTTGGAACCACGATGCACGCAGTCTGTTCCGTAACATCGACGAGAAACTGTTTGACGAGTGCGGTGGAAACCCTGTCCTCATGCTCGAGCACTTGAACTATGAGAAGATGAGCCAACTGGCCAAGGACAAGGCAGTGCTGAAAAAAATGGAAGACGTTTATGCACAGTTCCGTGCCTATATGGACGTCAAGCCCGACAAGAAACGTGCTTCGGTGGCTTACCTTTGCATGGAGTATGGTCTGAACCAGGTGCTGAAGATATATTCCGGCGGTCTCGGTATCTTGGCTGGTGACTATCTGAAAGAGGCTTCCGACTCCAACGTAGATATGGTTGCCGTAGGTTTCCTCTATCGCTATGGTTACTTCACCCAGACACTCTCGATGGATGGTCAGCAGATTGCTAACTACGAGGCTCAGAACTTCGGCAGCCTGCCCATCGAGCAGCAGCTGAACGCTGACGGCACCCCCATGGTGGTCGACGTTCCCTATCTGGACTACTTCGTTCATGCCTATGTTTGGCGTGTGAACGTTGGTCGCATCAAGCTCTACCTGCTTGACACAGACAATGAGATGAACTCTGAGTTCGACCGCAGCATAACCCACGCACTCTATGGTGGCGACTGGGAGAACCGTTTGAAGCAGGAAATCCTGCTCGGTATCGGTGGTGTGCTGACGCTGAAGAAACTGGGCATCCAGAAGGATGTTTACCATTGCAACGAGGGTCATGCAGCCCTGTGCAATGTACAGCGTCTGGTCGACTTCGTGCAGGAGGGCATGACCTTCACCCAGGCTCTGGAACTGGTTCGTGCCTCTTCGCTCTATACCGTTCACACTCCCGTGCCTGCCGGTCACGACTATTTCGATGAGGGTCTCTTCTCGAAGTATATGCGTGGCTATGCCGATATGTTGGGTCTCTCTTGGGACGAGTTTATCGGCATGGGTCGCATGAATCCCGACGATCATGGCGAACGCTTCTGCATGTCCACCTTCGCCTGCAACACTTCGCAGGAGGTGAATGGCGTAAGCTGGCTCCACGGTGAAGTATCTAAGAAAATGTTCTCTGGCATCTGGCAGGGCTACTATCCCGAGGAAAGCCATGTTGGCTATGTCACCAATGGTGTGCATTTCCCCACCTGGTGTGCTAATGAATGGCGCAAGCTCTATCGCAAGCACTTCGACGAGAGGCATCTCGCCGATCAGTCGAACGAGAAGATTTGGGAGGCCATTTACAACGTTAGCGACGAAGAAGTTTGGGAGACTCGCATGCAGCTGAAGCGCAAGCTTGTCGACTACATCCGCGAGCAGTTCCGCGAGAACTGGCTCAAGAATCAGGGTGACCCCTCGCGCGTAGTAAGCCTCATGGAGAAGATCAATCCCAATGCACTGCTCATTGGTTTCGGTCGCCGCTTCGCTACCTACAAGCGTGCCCACCTCCTCTTTACCGACCTGGATCGTCTGGCCAAGATTGTTAACAACCCCAACTATCCTGTCCAGTTCCTCTACACTGGTAAGGCTCACCCCGCCGATGGTGCTGGTCAGGGACTGATCAAGCGCATCTACGAAATCAGTCAGCGTCCTGAGTTCCTGGGTAAGATTATTTTCCTGGAGAACTACGACATGCAGTTGGCCCGTCGCCTCGTCAGTGGTGTCGACATCTGGATGAACACCCCGACGCGTCCTCTGGAGGCCAGCGGTACCAGTGGTGAAAAGGCTCTGATGAATGGTGTTGTAAACCTGTCGGTGAAGGACGGCTGGTGGCTCGAAGGCTATCGCGAAGGTGCCGGTTGGGCTCTTACCGAAAAGCGCACCTACCAGAATCAGGCTTATCAGGATCAGCTTGATGCAGCCACCATTTATTCTATGCTCGAAAACGAAATCATGCCCCTCTACTATGCCCGCAACAAGAAGGGCTATTCTACGGGCTGGGTACAGGTCATCAAGAACTCGATTGCCCGCATTGCTCCTCACTACACCATGAAGCGTCAGCTGGACGACTACTATTCGAAGTTCTACAACAAGTTGCGCGACCGCAGCAACCTGCTGCGCAAGAACAACTGTCAGTTGGCTAAGGAGATTGCCAACTGGAAGGAGACGGTAGTGGAACATTGGGATCAAATCCGTGTTGTCAGCTTGGATAAGCCCGAAGACCTTGTTATGGGTCTGCCCAAGGTTGGTGAGCACTACAACATCCGCATCGTGCTCGACGAGGCTGGACTGGAGGATGCCATCGGTATCGAATTGGTAACCCTTACCACCGACAAGGAAGGCGTAGATCACATCTACTCTGTAGAGCCCTTCAAGGTAACCTCTCACGATGGTTCGCTCTATACCTTTGAGCTGAAGCACATCCTGAACAATGCCGGTTCGTTCAAGGTTGGCTATCGCATGTTCCCCAAGAACGACAACCTGCCTCATCGTCAGGACTTCTGCTACGTTCGCTGGTTGTAATACCCAAGTGGCAATGCCGTGAAACGTATTCTCACACTCGTCATACTGGTGACGCTCGCCCTGCATGCAGGTGCGAAGCGCCACCAGTTGCGTCGTGGGGGGCAATTGCTGGCCTACGACCTGCGATTTGATCCGAGTCGTATAACAGAAGATATGCCCGAGGGTCTCAAGGAACTGCTGCGTGCCTATCAAAGCCGTCCGCGCTATGCCAATAGGCAGCAGGGTAGGGCGGTAGAACCGCTTCTGCAAAGCGTGCGTCACCAGAGCGACCCTTTCAATCGGTCTTGCCCATATTATATTGATGATGAAGGAAAAGTAAGTCAGGAACGCTGCATCTCGGGCTGTGTGGCAACGTGCATCGAGCAGGTCCTTACCTACTATCGATACCCAGAGGCACTCATTGACACACTCCATGGTTGGTCAACCGACCACTACACCATTCCCGACGTTATGCCCGGAACACCCATTGATTGGGACAACATTCTCTACGATTACCGTCAGGGATACACCGATGAACAGGCACAAGCCGTAAGCGACTTGACCTACTATTGCGGTGTAGCCGTTCACATGAATTGGGGATTGTCGAGCAGCAGTGCCAGTCTGGGACGTGGGTTTGACCCCTTGTGGCGTGCCTTTGACTACAAGACCATAGCATTCATTTCGCGGGCTATGTACAGCACGACCCGATGGAATGCTATGCTGCGTAACGAACTTGAGCAAGGGCGTCCCGTTTGCTATACGGGGCACAACATTGCCCTAAGCGGACATGCCTTCAATATCGACGGCGTTGACGAAGAGGGATACTATCATGTCAACTGGGGTTACGGGGGAGATTACGATGGCTACTTCGATCTCGACTACCTCAATCCGTTTGAGAAATACTCTGATGCTACGGACTTGGGACAGAACGAAGGCCTGTTCTCTAACCAGACGGCTATGTTCATGCACCCCGAAGATTTTGTTATCGATGTTTACGACACCCTCCGAAGCGAAGATGCTTTTGCAGGGGTGCGTGTCGATAATATCACCTTCCGTCGCCAACCCGATACACAAGGTTTTGTCGTTGCAGACTTTGCAATGACCAACATTACCAATGATAGTTTGAACTTCACCTTTGAAGTGCTCACCTATCTGCCAACCGATACGGCCATCTTCCAGCAAGCCGACTATGTAGCCCTTTCCGCTGTCAACCTGGCTCCTGGCGAGTCCCGAACTTGGCCAGTCTATTGCCAGTTCGTGGAAACGGGTGAACGCATCCTTTCCTTCTCGGCTGACGACGAGACTTTGCCCTATCAGATGCCTGTCAATATCATTCCGGGCACATCGCCCGTTCTGCAATTCGGCGACATTGATTATCGGCTCATTCGCTATGGTGACAATCTTGTGGCAGAGTTTTCTCACGATGTCAGCAATAATGCTTCGGCCGGATATTCCGGCAATCTCATCACCTACTGCCTCTTCCCTGAGGACTCCGAGATTGATGAGCGCCATTGGCGGATTCTGTCTCTTGCAGCCGGGACGACGGAGCGAGAAATAGTCCGTTTCCAGCATCTGAACGACGGACAAAGGTATACCTTGAAGATTCGCTGCCCCTGGGAGGTTCAGCGTGAGGTTTCCTTTGTGGCTCGTTTCGACGATGCAGTCGACGGTATAGGGGAAGTGAATTCGGGAGAAAAAGATAGGTTGCGAGATAGGGCGAGTGCCGTTTACGACCTTTCTGGCCGCCAGATGGTTAATGGTAATTATCCCTCATCCTCAGTTCGCCCGAAAGGAATCTATGTGAAACACGGGAAGAAAATATTGATTCCATGAATCCGGAAACTCTCATCCATAAATATTATGCCGACCAACCCGAGTTGGAACAGATATTGCTAACCCACAGTCGTCAGGTGGCTGACCTGTGCATGCAAATTTGTGATGCTCACCCCGAGTTGAGCCTCGACCGGCAATTTCTTTATGAGGCAGCCATGCTTCACGATATAGGCATTTTGCGAACCGATGCTCCTGGCATCCAGTGCTTTGGCACCGAACACTACATCCGTCACGGTTTGATTGGCGGAGCCATTCTCCGGGCTGAGGGCCTTCCGCGCCATGCTCGCGTGGCAGAACGCCACACTGGCACAGGACTGACGCCGGAAGCTATACAACGCCAGAATTTGCCTCTTCCACTGCAGGACTATTCGCCTGAAACCCTTGAGGAACAAGTTGTCTGCTATGCCGACAAATTTTTCTCGAAGACCAAACTTCAGCAACAGAAGTCGTACGAACGTGTATTGCAAGGTCTTGATTGGTTTGGCGAAGAAGGTGTCAGACGTTTCCGACATTGGCACGAAATGTTCTCCGTTTAGGGTTATTTCACACTTTATATAGCCCTTTATTCACTAAAAAATGCTATCTTTGCACTCGCAAAGATTAGTAACCGAGTTGAAGACAAGAATATTTACAACGATTCTTATGGCTGGCATGCTCTGCATGCTCACCTTTGCTGTTGTACCCCATCGCTTCTGGAACGAACGATTCACCCAGGCGGATGAGCCTGATAGCGTGCAGGGTATCGATACAGCGAAAGCCGTGACCGACTCGATTCTCAAGAAACTGACTTCACTCGATTCCCTATCAATAGATTCCATCGTCGGCGACTCGCTATCGCTTGATTCTGTCCGCAGGCTTCTTGCTGACAGCAGTGTAGCCAGCCACAAGCAACTGACGGTGGACAGCGTCCTTGCTACCTTCAATGAGGACAGCATCCTCAACATGCTGCAGGCCGGTCGTGTTCTGGAGGTGGCGCCCGATTCATCGAAGATGGACACCGTACGACGCGATACCTTAAAGGTGAGTAAGAGTGCACTCGACGATCCCGTGCAGTACACAGCCAAGGACAGTATCACCTTCGACTATGGACGTTCCATTGCCAACCTGTATGGCGACAGCAAGATTAACTATCAGAACTTGGAGCTGCAGGCCGACTACATATCCATGAACACCGACAGCAGCATAGTGCACGCTATGGGGCGGAGTGATTCTACTGGAACCGTCAAGGGTAAGCCGGTCTTCAAACAGGGAAGCGACCAGTATGAGCCGGACAGCATTAGTTACAACTTCAAGTCGCAGAAGGCTTTCATCTCTAACGTCTATACCGAGCAGGGCGAAGGCTTCTTGATAAGTAAGGATTCTAAGCGCGACTCCCTGGGTACCATGTATCTGAAGGGTGGTATGTACACCACATGCGATGCCAAGCATCCTCATTTCTACCTCCAACTCACCCGTGCAAAGGTTCGCCCGGGCAAGGACGTCGTCTTCGGGCCTGCTTATCTGGTGGTGGAGGATGTCCCTTTGCCATTGGCCATCCCTTATGGTTTCTTCCCCTTCAGTTCCAAGTATTCCAGTGGTTTCATCATGCCTACGTTTGGCGACGAGACACGACGCGGATTCTATATACGCGAGGGTGGCTATTACTTTGCCATAAGCGACTATGCCGACCTGAAGCTTCTGGGTGAAATATACACCAAGGGCTCTTGGGGACTATCTGCCACCAGTACGTACCGCAAGCGTTACCGCTTCAGTGGCAATCTCTTCCTTAGTTATCAGCTGACCAAGGATGGCGAAAAGAACATGCCCGACTACTCCGTATCCAAGTCGTTCAAGATAACCTGGAGCCACCGACAGGATGCCAAGGCCAACCCGACTCAATCGTTTTCGGCCAGTGTCAATTTCGCTACCTCGAGTTACGAGCGCAACAACCTGACTTCGATGTACAACCCCGAAAGTTATACCCAGAGCACGCGAACCAGTTCTGTGTCGTATTCGAAGACTTTCAGCAATATCGGCCTCACCCTGTCCGGAACGTTCAATCTGTCGCAGAACATGCGCGACTCCAGTATCTCTGTCACCCTACCTTCGCTGAATATCAGTCTCTCGCGTTTCTATCCTTTCAAACGCAAGAAAGCCGTAGGCAAGGAACGTTGGTACGAGAAGATAGCGGCCAGTTACACTGGTACGATTTCGAACAGCATTTCCACGAAGGAGAACCGTCTCTTTAAGTCCAATTTGATTAAGGACTGGCGCAATGGTATGCGTCATCAGGTTCCCATCAGTGCCTCGTTTGCCCTGTTCAATTATGTCAATGTCACCCCCTCGTTTAACTTCACAGATCGCATGTACACTTACAAGGTTAAGCAGTCGTGGGACAGCGAGGCAGGTCAATTGCAGCGCGATACGGTGTACGGTTTCCACAACGTCTACAACTATAACATGAGTCTGTCAGCCAACACCAAACTCTATGGTATGTACAATCCCTTACCTTGGTTTGGCGGCAAGAAGATTCAGGCCATCCGTCACGTCTTTACTCCCACGATTAGTTTCTCCTACGCTCCTGATTTCAGTAAGCCCCGCTATGGTTTTTGGGATACTTACGTGCGCACCGATGCCGACGGCAATGTCTCCACCGTGGCCTATTCGCCCTATGCAGGCTCGCTCTATGGAACAGCCCCTCAGGGTATGACCGGCAGTGTCAGCCTCGACATATCGAACAATATTGAAATGAAGGTCTACAAAGGGGCCGACCGCGATTCTACAAAGAAAATCAGTATCATCGACGAACTGGGCGCCAGTATGTCATACAATATGGCTGCCAAGTCGCGTCCTTGGAGTGACCTCTCCATGCGCGTCCGCCTGAAGTTGACCAAACGCTATACGTTCTCCATGAACGCTATTTTTGCCACCTATGCCTACGGCATCAACGAGAACGGAAGCGTCTACATCAGCGACCGCACGGAATGGTCGCAGGGGCGATTCGGCCGATTCCAAGGTATGTCGCAAAACCTCTCCTATACACTCAATAACGAGACCTTTAAGAAGCTGTTTGGCAAGAAAGACGACAAAGATAAAAACAAAGGAAGCCTTGGCGATGAAGAAGATGAAGACGAGGGGGATGAGGAAGAAACCGACCCGGAGGCACAGAATGTAGACCCCGACCGTGCCAAAGCCCGCCAGATGTCGTCCGGCAAGAACGGAGGGCTGGACGAGGACGGCTACGTCAAGTTCGCCATCCCATGGAGTCTCAGTATCAGTTATGGTATATCGATGCGTGAGAATACTGGCGGAAAGTTCAATACCAACCGCATGCGCTATGGCTATAAGTTTACCCATACGCTCAACTTCTCTGGTAATATCCGATTGGCGCAAGGGTGGGCCATCAACTTCAGCAGTGGTTACGACTTCAACTACAAGAAACTCTCCATGACCACCGCCTCAGTTAATCGCGACCTCCACTGCTTCACAATGGGTTGCTCCATGGTTATTGCCCCATATCGTTCCTACAACTTCACCTTTGCCTGTCAGGCCGGCACCCTGGCCGATGTGTTGCGCTGGAAGAAGCAGTCGAGCTACTCCAGCAATATCGACTGGTACTAAAAAGTTCCCAGACCTCGACTTCTCGGTTTATTCTATAGTTGCTTCGTCCAGAGCTCGATGTATTTTCGGGCTATCTTTATGTGATCGTGATGCCGCCTGATGTATTCCACATTTTCTGCCGACAGCCGTTCCAACTCGCTGCTTCCGGCTTGTATCAGGCGTTTATCAATTTGTTCGCAGATGTCTTCCTCCGTAGGCCGGACGTTGATGATGGGCCTCAGCGTGGGCTCCTGCATCAGCTGATACTGCTCTTCTTCGCCGCCACCCACCAGTATCAGGCCTTTTGACATGGCCAAAAGACCATTCATGGCTGGTGTGTAGCTATATAATTGATCAAGCAATACATCGCTGTGGTTCATCAGATTTTGATAGATGGGGAAGGGTACACTTTCGGTCTTGACAATCTCCATTTGTTCAGGGTATTGCAGTTTTAGCCGTTGCAGTGCACGAAGCATGACATCCGTTCCCTTGTATTCAGAACGTTCACGTTGAACACCGATAAAGAAGCGTATGCCGTCATATTCAGGATGCGGCTCCTTCGGTGTGGTTTTGTCCAGATTGATGGGGAAGGGGATGAAGTGCAACTTCCCTTCATACTTTGGCTTGCAGCAAATGTAGTTTTCGTACAGGGCAGCAACGATGCCGTCGCAGTCGTCGGCAATGCGGTCGAAGAGTTTCCCTTTTGTTCCGTGTAGCCAGATGGCCTCCATTTCCTCGGTAAAAGCGTTGTGTCTACGTTTCCCATTGACGTAGAAGTCGCTATAGAGGAAGGTCTCGGGCTTCAGTCCTTCTTCCACCCACGGTTTGTCGATGCCGAAACTGCCCATGAACATGCGTCCGTTCTGACGCCGCAGCCATCGGTAGAAGGGCATAATGCGTTCAGCCTTGAGATCCAGAAATACGGGATTGATGAGTTGCACGATGTCGTAGCCCTTCAACGTGGGCCAAAGCCGAACGGCTTCCATCATATACTTTATGCCTCCCCATTTGCCGGATGAGCGGACAAGGTCTATGTCGCGTGGATAATTTTTCCAGGAATCCCCATCGCTCAATACGGTGACCTTGTGCCCCAAGGCTCTCAGTCCTTCGGCCAGTGTGGCATGCACGTTGCTGTATTCTCCGACGAGTAAAATCTTCATATTTTCAATTAACTTCTCTACAAAAGTACGAATTTATTTCGATTCGCCCAATTTATTGCAATATTACGTAGGCATCTTATTGGAAAAATGAATTTTCTATGTTCAAATTAGCATTTGTATGACTATTTTGTTGTATTTTTGCAATATCAATATAGTAACGGAGGTATGATACTTGAAATCCTGATCAGTACGATAGACGCGGGAATAGATAAGATAAAGGCTCATTTGTTACCCGTTCGTCCCGACGTGCGCTATCTGATTTCGTGGCAATATACGGGTTCGCGTCCTGAAGTCCCTGACTGGATAAGAGAACGCACGGATGTCACGCTTGTGCAACTGGCAGGACGAGGACTTTGTCGCAATCGTAATCATGCCTTGAATCATGCAGTCGGCGACATATTGAAGATTTCGGATGATGATGAGTGCTGGGAAAACTACATGTTTGATAGCATCCTTGAGGTTTATGACCAGCATCCAGAATACGATATCGTGCATTTCCAAATAGAAGGAATCGGAAAGACTTATCCTTCGTCGTGGATAAGTTCCTGTGAAATCACCATGCGGCGTTCAAGTCTTGGAACATTAAGGTTTGATGAACGATTTGGCTTGGGCAGTGAGTATCTCATGGGTGGTGAAGAGGATGTCTTTATGCACGATGCCTGCTTGAGGGGGCTGAACGTTCAATACCTTCCCTATGTCGTGTGCCATATTACAGGAACAACCACGGGCCATCAGTATTGGAATCCCCGATTGATGCGTTCCAAGGGTGCTGTCTTCTATTACACGCGAGGCCTGGGGTATGCGCTCTACAAGTCGGCACGTGAATCTGTGGGGTGGATGGTGCGTCGGCGTATGAATCCATTCAAAACCTTCTACAATATGTGGTGTGGCATAAACTATGTACGTTCATGGCAACAGTAAGTATCATCATACCTGTCCGAAACAGGGCGAAGTACCTGCCTCGTCTGTTCCGTTCGCTAACTGCGCTTACCTACAGAGACGTAGAGATTGTGCTGGTTGACAATGGCTCAAGCGATGCGTCGCTGAGCATGTGTCATGCCTTTGCACAAGAGGCTCCGATGCATGTCACAGTGCTCGAAGAGCCACGTTGTGGCGCCTGTCAGGCACGTAACATGGGATTGGAATATTGCAGTTCGGAGTGGGTCTATTTCTTCGATTGTGATGATGAACTTTCACCTGCGTTTATCGAAGATGTTCTGTCGAATGCATCCAATGCTGACATGGTAGCCATACCCACGAAAGAGGATGTAGGCGGACAGGTTCGGCAGCGTAGTTTCCGTCCCTCTCCGTCTGTTGCAAGCCAGATACTGTCTTCAACGCTCAACACCTCTGGCATGTTCTTCCGTACGGCATTCCTGCGTAAGATAGGGGGGTGGGATGAAAGTCTCGGGGTATGGCAGGATTGGGAACTTGGCATTCGTGCATTGCTTTGTAAGCCCAATATCTGCTGGCTTCCGAAAAAAGCCTATCACAGGATTTATGTTCACCCCGATAGCATTACGGGTGCATCGATGGCAAGTAATTTGGCGTATAGGTTGCATACGTTGGACGTAGTTGAACATGAGATTGCCACAGCGAGTGCACGACGTGCTTTGTTCTTCCGTTATGCCATATTGAATGGCATGCTCCGGCGTGAAGGTTCTGCGATGAGAGCGAAATACATATCGGCGACTTGGCCCTGCCGCCTTTTAGGTCGCCTTTTGGAACTATACACCGCAATGGGTGGAAGAGGTGCGTGGCGAATTGCACTGATGTTTGTTGCCGTCAACGAATCTATCGCTATAGGTTCAGAATGATTTTTCTCTCCTTTCATTTCCTACTTCGCGATTATTTCATTACTTTTGCAGAAAATTTACTGCATATGTTTTCAGGAATCGTAGAAGAAACGGCCCGAGTGGTGGCCATCGAGAAGGAATTGGACAACTTGCACTTCACCCTGACGTGCTCGTTTGTCGGAGAGTTGAAAATCGACCAGAGCGTATCGCATAACGGCGTGTGTCTTACCGTTGTACGGCTGACGGATGAAACCTATACCGTAACAGCCATGCGAGAGACTTTGGAACGCTCTAACCTGGGTCTGCTGAAGGTGGGCGATGAGGTGAATGTGGAACGTTCGATGATGATGAATGGACGGTTGGACGGACATATCGTGCAAGGGCATGTCGACACTACGGCACGTTGCATCTCTGTTGAAGACCAGCAGGGCTCGTATGTCTTCCGCTTTCGCTATGAGGCTTCGCCCGAGATGGCCCGCCGCGGATATGTGACGGTGGACAAGGGTAGTGTGACCGTGAATGGCGTCAGCCTTACGGTTTGCCGGCCTACTGACGACGAGTTTGAGGTGTGCATCATCCCCTATACCTACGAGAACACCAATTTTCATGACATACACGTCGGTTCTGTGGTGAATCTGGAGTTTGACATCATAGGCAAGTACTTGAGTCGCATGATGCAGTTTGCCCATGATTGATACAATAGTTTTCGACCTCGACGGCACACTCACCGACACACTGCAGGACTTGGCCAACAGCGTCAACTATGCCTTGCGCCAAATGGGTTGGCCAGAGCGTACCTTGGACGAGATACGCCGCTTCGTTGGAAATGGCGTTTATAAGTTGATAGAACGAGCTGTTCCAGAATGTGTTAGCGGAGATTTGTTGGAACAATGCTTTAAGTGCTTTCGGGCGCACTATCTTGTCCATTGTCAAGATACTACTTGCCTCTATCCCGGTGTGGCCGAGATGCTTCAGACCGTCCATGAGGCAGGGTTCCGTACGGCCATTGTCAGCAACAAATTGCAGGCAGGCGTCGACGAACTCTATGCTGCGTATTTCACTGGCGTGGTGGATGTGGCCATCGGGCAGCGCAAGGGTGTACCTTTGAAACCTGCACCGGATATGGTCAGTTTGGCGTTGGAGGCATTGGGTGCAGTTCCTGAGAATGCAGTATATGTAGGCGACAGTGAAGTCGATGTGCAGACGGCTCGCAATAGCGGCCTGCCCTGCATATCCGTACTTTGGGGCTTTCGCGACAAACGACAACTTGTAGAAGCCGGAGCCACACATTTTATTCAGTCGCCATCGGAGCTTTTGGGCGTCATTGGCCACGTCTGCGCCGAATAATCGGTTCGTATGATGCGGTTTTATCATAAAAATGAGCATATAGCCCTTATAATCGCGGCCGAAATTTTGCCATGTCGTTAATATTTATTAACTTTACGCCCGTTTAAGAAACATTATTCATTTTTTTAACAATATGACAAAAGTAATCAAATTACGTAAGGGCCTTGATGTCAACCTGAAGGGTAAGCCTGCGGATGAGATTGCCCAAGTGAAATGTCCGGGTGAGTATGCACTCCAGCCCGACGATTTCACTGGCCTCAAACCAAAGGTTGTTGTGAAGGAAGGTGACAAGGTTCTTGCTGGTGATGCCTTGTTTGTGGACAAGTTGCATCCCGAAGTGAAGTTTACGTCGCCTGTCAGTGGCGTTGTCAGTCTTGTAGAGCGTGGCGACCGCCGCAAACTGCTCTCCGTTCGTGTGAAGTGCGACGAGAAGCAGGAGGCACGCGAGTTCGACGTGAAGCAGGATGTGAAGGCACTGCTGTTGGAGAGCGGTTTGTTCGGATTCTTCCGCAGCCGTCCCTACGACGTTGTGGCTAACCCTGAAGACAAGCCCAAAGCAATCTTTGTCAGTGCGTTCAACTCTATGCCCCTGAGCCAGGATTTCGAAGTTGTCCTGAAGGGTCAGGAGAAGGAGTTCCAGGCAGGTCTGTCCGCATTGGCTAAGTTGGCTAAGGTGCATCTGGGTGTTAGTGCAAAGCAGACAGCCAATGCCCTTCTGCAGGCCAAGGATTGCGAAGTGACCATTTTCGATGGTCCTGCTCCTGCCGGTAACGTTGGCGTGCAGATTAATCACGTTAGCCCCATCAACAAGGGCGAAGTGGTGTGGACCCTTGGTGCCGAGGAGGTTATCTTTGTGGGTCGTCTGATGCTGACAGGCAAGGTGGATCTCACCCGCACCATCGCTTTGGCAGGCAGCGAAGTGAAGTTCCCCAAGTACTACAAGGTTGTGGTCGGCCAGAAGCTGACAACTTTGCTCGAAGGCCAGATTGAGGACAACGGCTACCACGTACGCATCATCGACGGCAACGTCATGACCGGTCTCAAGACCACCGAGGAAGGTTTCCTGGGAGCCCATCGCACAGAGGTGAATGTCATCCCCGAGGGCGACGACAATGCCGAGATGCTGGGTTGGATAATGCCTCGCTTCAACGAGTTCTCTGCCAGCCGCAGCTATTGCTCATGGCTCTTCGGTAAGAAGAAGGAGTACAAGCTGGATGCCCGCATCAAGGGTGGTGAGCGCCACATGATTTTCTCAGGTGAGTATGACCGTGTGTTCCCGATGGACATCTTTGCCGGTTACCTCATCAAGGCCATCATCACTGGCGACATCGACCGCCAGGAGGCCCTGGGCATCTACGAGGTGGCTCCCGAGGACTTCGCCATCGCCGAGTTTGTAGATTCTTCGAAGTTGGAACTCCAGCGCATCGTTCGCGAAGGCCTGGATATCTTGAGAAAGGAAAATGCGTAAGGACCTTAATGTCCTTTAAGTCCTTAGGGACCTTAAAGACCTTATAATTATAAAAAAACAAAAATGAATGCTTTAAGAAATTATCTGGATAAGATAAAGCCGAACTTCGAGGAGGGAGGCAAACTTCACGCATTCCAGAGCCTGTTCGACGGATTGGAGACTTTTGCCTTCGTGCCCCGTACGACCAGCCGCGTCGGAAGTGTGAACATTCATGATGCTGTCGACAGCAAGCGCCTCATCAGCTTTGTCATCATTGCACTGCTGCCCGCTCTGTTCTTCGGCATGTACAATGTGGGTTATCAGAATGCCTTGGCTGCCGGCCAACTCGGTCAGGCCACCTTCTGGGGCATGTTCTGGTACGGCTTTCTGGCCGTTCTGCCCAAGATTATCGTTTCGTATGTAGTGGGTCTGGGCATCGAGTTCACTGTTGCCCAGTGGAAGCACGAGGAGATTCAGGAAGGTTTCCTGGCTTCGGGTATCCTCATTCCCATGATTGTGCCTGTCACCACACCCCTGTGGATGTTGGCCATCGCCGTTGCCTTCAGTGTCATCCTGGCCAAGGAAATCTTCGGCGGAACGGGTATGAACATCTTCAACCCCGCGCTCGTAACGCGCGCGTTCCTCTTCTTCTCTTACCCCTCAGTGATGACGGGCGACAGTACCGTATGGGTCAATCAGCAGTCGATTCTCGGCTTGGGCTTCACCGCTCCCGAGGCTTATACTGCTGCCACACCTCTCGGTGAGGCTTCAGCCGATGGCTTTGCAGGCTTCGACTGCCAGACTATCACGAATGCCATCACGGGTCTCATTCCGGGTTCTGTTGGTGAGACTTCTGTCATTGCCATTGCCCTGGGTGCCCTGTTCCTGCTCTGGACGGGTGTAGCATCGTGGAAGATCATGTGCAGCGTATTCGTTGGCGGCGGCCTCATGGGTTGGCTCATGCAGGCCCTGGGTCTCACACAGATCGAGTGGTGGCACCACTTCGTACTGGGCGGCTTCGCCTTCGGTGCCGTGTTCATGGCTACCGACCCTGTTACCGCTGCTCGCACCGAGTGTGGTAAGTACGTCTACGGCTTGCTGATAGGTATCGTGGCCGTGATGGTGCGCGTCCTGAATCCCGGTTATCCCGAGGGCATGATGCTGGCCATCCTGCTGATGAACCTGTTTGCACCGACCATCGACTACTGTGTAGTAGAGCGCAACATCTCTATGCGCATGAAACGTGCAACTAAAAAGTAAAAGGAGGGCAAAGATATGAAGATAAACACAAATGGTAACGTATATACGTTCGTCTATGCAACCGTATTGGTTGTCATCGTGGCCTTCCTGCTGGCATTCGTGTCATCGGCTCTGAAACCCATGCAGGACGCCAACGTTGCACGCGACACGAAGAACCAAATCCTGACGAGCCTGAACATCACGGGCCTGAAGGGCGATGCCATCGACAAGAAGTACGATGAGGTCATCACCGAGGAACTTCAGGAAAAGGGTGGTAAGGTATTCGTTGCTACCGTTGACGGAGCCACCAAGTACGTGCTTCCCGTCAAGGGTCGCGGTCTGTGGGGTGGCCTCTGGGGCTACATCTCTATCAACGAGGACAAGCAGACCGTATTTGGCACATACTTCGATCATGAGAGTGAGACTGCAGGTCTGGGAGCCCGCATCAAGGAGCGCTGGTTCCAGGAGCAGTTCAACGGCAAACCCATCTTCACCGACAACCCACAGCAGGTGGCTTTGACGGTAGTGAAGAAGGGCGCGTCTAAGACTGAAACCGAAATCGACGGTGTCACCGGTGCCACCCTCACCTCTAACGGTGTGGCAAGCATGGTCACCGACGGCTTGCAGCAGTACATTGAGTTTCTTAACAAATAATCAAGGAGGACAATAGACATGGGAAAACTATTTTCTAAGGAGAATTGCGAGGTATTTTCCAATCCTCTGAACCTTAACAACCCTATTGCAGTTCAAGTCCTTGGTATTTGTTCTGCATTGGCTGTAACCAGTCAGTTGGAGCCCGCCATCGTTATGGGTCTCTCGGTGACTGTCATCACGGCCTTCTCGAATGTAATCATTTCACTTATCCGTAAGACCATCCCCAACCGCATCCGCATCATCGTTCAGCTGGTGGTTGTGGCTGCCTTGGTGACCATTGTCAGCCAGGTCTTGAAGGCTTTCGCCTATGACGTCAGCGTACAGCTCTCCGTCTATGTGGGCCTCATCATCACCAACTGTATCCTGATGGGCCGCCTCGAAGCCTTCGCCATGATGAACGGTCCCTGGGAGTCGTTCCTCGACGGTATCGGCAACGGCCTGGGCTATGCCCTGATTCTGGTCATCGTAGGTTTCGTGCGCGAGTTGCTGGGCTTCGGCACCCTGCTGGGCTTCACCATCGTTCCGCAGTTCTGCTATGACAACGGATATATGAACAACGGTATGATGACCATGCCTGCCATGAGCCTTATCATCGTTGGATGTGTAATCTGGGCACACCGCTCAATAAACAAGGAGGAGAAGTAAAGTATGGAACACATGATTAGCCTTTTTGTCCGCTCCATCTTTGTGGACAACATGATATTCGCGTTCTTCCTGGGTATGTGCTCCTATCTGGCCGTATCCAAGACCGTGAAGACCTCTTTCGGCCTCGGTGTGGCAGTCACCTTCGTTCTGCTCATCACCGTGCCTGTCGACTATGCTCTGCAGATGTACGTCCTCGGTCCCAATGCCCTCGTTGAGGGTGTCGACCTGACGTTCCTCGCCTTCATCCTCTTCATTGCCGTCATTGCCGGTATCGTACAGTTGGTGGAGATGATTGTCGAGCGCTTCAGCCCCTCGCTCTATGCCGCTCTGGGCATCTTCCTGCCCCTGATTGCCGTCAACTGTGCCATCATGGGTGCTTCGCTGTTCATGCAGCAGCGCGTGCAGATGGATCCCGAGACCAGTTCTCAGGCCATCGGTTCGTTTGGCGACGCCATCGCCTACGCCCTTGGTAGCGGCATCGGTTGGCTTCTGGCCATCGTGGGCCTGGCTGCCATTCGTGAGAAGATGGCCTACACCGACGTTCCCAAGCCCCTGCAGGGACTGGGCATCACGTTCATCACCGTGGGCCTCATGGCTATGGCCTTTATGTGTTTCAGCGGTCTTAACATCTAATAAAAGGAGGATACAACATTATGGATATGAATTTGATTCTTACCAGTATGGGTGTCTTCCTGGGCATCATACTGATTCTCGTTGCCATACTGCTCGTGGCTAAGGCCTACTTGAGCCCCTCGGGCAACGTTAACATCACCATCAACGGCAAGGACACCGTCAGCGTGCCCCAGGGCGCAAGCCTGCTCTCCACGCTCAGCCAGGAAGGCATCTATTTGCCCTCGGCCTGCGGTGGTAAGGGTTCGTGCGGACAGTGCAAGCTGCAAGTCATCGAGGGCGGTGGCGACATTCTCGATTCCGAGAAGGGTCACTTCACTCGCAAGCAGATCAAGGACCATTGGCGTCTGGGCTGCCAGTGCAAAGTCAAGGGTGACCTTGGCATCAAGGTCGACGACAGCGTCATGGGTGTCAAGGAATGGGAGTGCACCGTTATTGGCAACAAGAACGTGGCCACCTTCATCAAGGAGTACAAAGTGGCTCTGCCCGCAGGCGAGCACATGGACTTCGAGCCCGGTTCGTACGCACAGATCAAGATTCCCGCATTCGACTGCATAGACTACGACAAGGACATCGACAAGAGCCTCATCGGCGATACCTACCTGCCCGCATGGGAGAAGTTCGGACTCTTCCCACTGAAGTGTACCAACCCCGAACCCACCATCCGTGCATACTCTATGGCCAACTATCCCGACGAGGGCGACATCATCACCCTGAACGTCCGCATCGCCACGCCCCCCTTCAAGCCCAAGGACCAGGGCCCCGGCTTCATGGATGTCAATCCCGGTATCGCTTCGTCGTACATCTTCTCGCTGAAGCCCGGCGACAAGGTCATCATGAGTGGCCCCTACGGAGAGTTCCGTCCCCAGTACGGCACTGGTCGTGAGATGATATGGGTAGGTGGTGGCGCCGGCATGGCCCCCCTGCGTGCCCAGATTATGCACATGCTCAAGGGTCACGGCGTGAGCGATGAAGACCGCAAGCGCCCCATGCACTACTTCTACGGTGCCCGTGCCTTGGAGGAAATCCCCTTCCTCGACGACTTCCTGCAGCTGGAGAAGGACTTCCCCAACTTCCACTTCCACCTGGCCCTGGACCGTCCCGATCCCAAGGCCGACGCAGCAGGCATCAAGTACACTCCCGGCTTCGTAGCCCCCGTCATGGGCGACACCTATCTGAAGGCCCACGAGGAGCCCGAAGACTGTGAGTACTACCTCTGCGGACCTCCAATGATGGCCAAGACCGTGCTCGACCTCTTGCACAGCCTCGGCGTAGAGGACGACATGATCCGCTTCGACAACTTTGGCGGTTAATGAGCGCCATGTAATGAGCGGTTAATACCATATATATATTAGAGCGGCGCATCCATCCGGGTGCGCCGCTTTCTTTAATATCACCCCATGGGCTACCCTCCGATTTATTTTGCTATACAGAAATTTT
>CAMOUQ010000023.1 GCA_946626595.1 uncultured Prevotellaceae bacterium
CACCGACTGGTATGCCATGGAAGAACCTTGGACACTGGACCACACCCCCTACTCCGCCCAGCCCGAGGGCGACCCGATAGACGTGGCCACGTCGCTGTTTAGATGAAAGGTGGGACAATCCTTTCTGCTGCCGTAAACATAGATTTTTATTTGGTTCATCTCCTTTTTTCACAAATTGGTGTAGATGCCGCCCCTCTGCTGGCCATGCAGAATGAGTATGACATGTTGATGGCAGAGCGCAACGAGTCTTTTATGAAGAAATTGAAATGCATTCGCCGCATTGCTGCGGTATTATAAGAACAAGAATAGAGCGGCCTTAATTTTTGTGCTTCAATACTTCTTCCAGGTTCCTGAGCCAGCCGAAGGATTTCCACAAGGCATCTTCCATCAGGCATGCCGCCTGTTCCTTCTGATTGTTGTATTGAAAACACGACAGGGTACAGTCCGCGAAATCGCTGTCCCCCTGTCCCACTTGTAGTTTTCTCTTTTTTTCCCAAATTTTTATTCTTATTAGTTTGTTATTTCGATTCTTATATGTAATTTTGCATCCAAAACATTGACAAGATGACCGCAATACAACTAAATGCAGAGATGCTCCGCAATATGAGTATCATTGCCGAAGAGGAGAACCTATTGAAGCGTGCTGCTAAATATCTTCGCAAACTTGTGGCAGAAAAACGGACCGATCCTACGTTGATGACGAAGGAGGAATTCTTTGCTCGTATTGACGAGGCGAAGAAAGGGCCCACATACGAACTGCGCGAAGGCGAAACCCTCGAAGATTTAATTAAACGTGTAGGATAGTGGCATATAGAATCAAATACCAGAAGCAGGCAATAGAGGATGCTAAGCAACTGCAGCGCTAAGACCCGAAAGCCTTCAAAAAACTTCTTAAGTTGGAAAGTGAACTGAAGGAGCATCCTCGCAGCGGAACAGGAAGGCCCGAACCTTTACCCTATACCAGGCCGGGGGAATGGAGTAGGCGAATTTCCCAAAAGCATCGGCTAATATACGAGATTCATGACACTGAGGTCGTTGTCCTTGTTCTCTCTGCCTACGGCCATTATGATGACAAGTGATTCTGCGGAATCCTACTTTGCCTATTTCAAAAAGACAAATCAGAATGACCAGTACCCAGAATGCAATCTCCATAATATTTCTATTTCGCTATTGCTCCGCTGTTACTATCATCCCTGTCCCCCTGACTCTCCATATTCAGACAATTCCCAGCGTATCAAAGAACCGTCCCGCGATTCACTAATTGCTTTAGGATTTACTTTGCAAATAACAACGTAATGATAATCAGTCGTTTACGATTCTATGGGAATTACTCTGCAAATAAAACTATCCATAATACGGAATGTAGGTCATATACTTTTTCGATACCGTTTTTGAGTCAGCAGGCTTAATTAGACCAGCCTCCATCGTATCCGCAATAATGCGAGACGCAACAGAAGAATCGTTCTTCGACAATTCGAATCTTTCCCTAACTGACTGGTTGTTGATTTTTTCCCCGTCTTCATACATCAAACATGCATGTTGGTAACATGCTGAGATTTTTTCTTGTTTGGTCATGTCTTTTAGACTTTTTTTGGGATACATGAAGACCCTTGTATGTTGCTCGCTCTTGGTAAACTTTACAGGTGGGAGAAACATCTCTTCTATAGCAGCAATCGCTCTGTCAATACCGCTACCTCGACGTTCACAGATTCCGAGTGTAAACATCATCTGGGCCAGTTGTTCATTTCGTGATTGAGGTGGCAAATCAATCAGGCGATTAATATCATTAAGTGGTGCGCCCGCATTCGTTATAGAAAGCCTGTTAGTTCATCACTCTTCCCAGGAACGTGTCAGTGAAGGCGTGCTGGAAGTTCAGGTTAATCATCTTGTATTCGGGCAAACTCTCCAGATATTCCAGCTCGAATACCAGACGCGGGGCTTTCTCGTCCTTCACCTCCGGGTGGATTTCCGTCTTACTGCCCACACGCACAATCTTTATCAAGTAGAGGTCTCTCACTCCCCTTCCCTTGATGTGGGGCATGAAGTAGTAAAGTTTGTTGAGTGCAATCGTTGAGGGGAATGTCGCAACGTTACCCGTATAGTACAATTTTGTAGGTTCTTCCGCAAGGAAATAGTCCTCGTTGTCTTTCTTCACCAATCCTATGAGTAGACGCTTATTACGGTCTAACGTATAAGTTTTCTTTGGTTTGTTGTATACCAAGTCATTCTCTTCAGTCGCGAACAGGTCCAAGGTCAATAGGGGCTTGGGATTGCGCTGCACGTGAATGGGACGGGTAGAAACTGGTGCTTCGTCGTAAATGAAACGATAGAGGCTACGGCCTATTTCCTGCACGATTCCACATACCAAAGCATTGCCCATCAAGAACGCCCTGCGACCGTCGGAGACATCGGGGTGGTAGGTGTGGTTGTCTGGGAACATGTTTAGACGTTCCAACTCAATAGGAATCAGTCTGCGATAGCGACCAGACGGAGTTTGCACCACATGTTTGAATCGTGAAGGAGCAGAACCACCTTCGCCTGTAATCATGGTGCGAGAGGGTTTGTCAAGATAGTCGGGGAAGGCCATACCACCCTCGGAGAACACGTATTCAAAGCCTTCCTTGGATATGCGGTTGATTTTTTTTGCACCCTTTTCGTATTTCCATTTGGGCAAGTCGGCATCGGAAATGAAAAACTCCTCGGGAACGAAGTCTTCATCCACAAGATTGTCGCCCAAAGTCTGTCGAGTACCATCATAGACTGGAATCGTGTCAACGGTAAATACTTGGCGTTCCCTCATTATGCCTGCTTCGCCGAAGGGGCTGTTCTTCTTGCCCTTGTTGAAATTGTCAGATACTTCCTTTATGGGACCGTCGATGGAAAATAGGGACTCTGACTTGTCTTTTGCAGCAAACGGGAACGCCTGAGCCATCACGCCGTCGAATTCCACCCAGTCCTCCTTCGTCTCAATTTTGTTGGCGACTACGGAATCCTTACGATAACCAACAATGTAGGTTCTGCGACGACGCTGGGGCATACCATATTCTGCAGCATTGATGACGCGCCATTCTACTACGTAACCAAGGTCGGACAGCGAAGCAAGAATGATGGCAAAGTCGCGCCCGCGCTGAGTGGCAGGAGATGCCAGCAGACGGTCAACGTTCTCAAAGAAGATGTACTGAGGGCGCTTGTCACCCTTCTCACTGAGAATGCGATATATCTGCCACCAAAGCACACCTTTCTTTCCTTCAATGCCACCCGAACGGCTCAACGTTGCAGCTACAGAATAGTCCTGACATGGGAATCCGCCCACAAGCAAGTCGTGGTCTGGGATTTCGGATGTCGGCACAGTATTGATGTCCTTGTTGCTGTGTCCCTTTCTGCCAAATCGGGCTTGATATACCAACGATGCGTCTTGATGGATAGTCGAAGGCTCCCACTGGTTGTTCCAAATGGTCTCGTAAGCATCCGATGCCCCTTCCAGTCCGATGCGAAAGCCTCCCACACCGGCAAAGAGTTCTACTACGCGGATTTTATGTTGTGCCATTACCACTAATGTCTACTATAGTTGTCTATAAGGTTTGTAACATATTCTGCATTGAACCAATAGCAATACTTCCTTACCTTTCCTCCATTGGGATTGATAACAAGGTCTGCAGCATTGCGTCCCTTAGGACGAACATGGAATTTACGATGCATGGCTTTGTTCCAGAAATACTTTGGCTCTATCTCGTTCTTCAATACGTGCTGCCTAATATTTTGCCAATACGCTTTTGCCGTTTCTATATCCTCAGGTGGCATAGTCCAAAAGAACACACGCTTAAGCTTCAGTTTGTTCAAATCAAAGTCTTTCTGTGTCTCTCCTTCTGGTTGCTGAAATTGCACAAATAGGAAACGGCTGGTAAATATCTCATAAAGACGAGAGTCGAGCCATTCTTCCTCGTCGAAGATTTCTTCATAATCGATATTCTCAAACGAGGTGTCCTCCTTTACCCGACCATTGGAAAACGAGGTAATAGTCTTTAGCCTGATTCCTGATTTCTTGAACTCTTCGGAGTTTTCAACATTGTTTTGCTGACGGTATTGGCTTCCATGGGCTGCAATTACATTTGCTATAATAGCCAGTCGACTCTTGGACTTAGACGGAACCAGTCCGAGTGTGTCGCATATTTCAAGGTAGCTATGGCCGAAGAACGGTCTGAATCTTTCAATGATAATATCCTCAAATGAGTGCTCCCTCAACTGGTCGGTTGTCACGATGCCTTCAGACGGAAGTTCCATTTCCATATTACTTACCGCCGACTTCCCCTGCGCCTTAACGTACTCTAATACGGTACGCATATAAGCAGGCTTCAGGGAAAAAGCTCTTCTTGGTGCAAGTGTGTCGGAATATGGCTGTTTGCGGTCTTTCTCCCCTTTTTGCCCCTTGCGGCATGCAGCCAGATATACAGTATCTCCTTCCGATAAGAGGTGTGCCTCACCATGCCTGATTTTTTCAACTATGGTTTCAAAGTCATGCTTAATGATAAGCAAATCTTTTTCTGGCAGCTTCCAGATGACAGTGAAGATGTATCTTAAATCCCATTTGCTTACGCCTTTCTCATAAAGGTAGAAAATGAGAAGCATGATATGACACTTCATATAGAAAAGCGATGTCTCAAAACTTTCGTCGACAACCTTTTCATAATCAATCATATCACACACCAAGCGCTCCTTTATTTGAAGTTCGCCAGACATGAGTTTCTTCAGTCCTGTTGCTTTCAAGTCCATACCGGCTTCTCTGAAGTCAGGGCCTGGGTCGGAGTTGATGGGATAGTGGAAAAATAATTCCTCTATCATCTGCCCCAAGCCACCTTTACCCTGTCCTTGCAGATTGGTAGAGACTTGCTCCTCCTCACTGACTAATTCGCGAAGAGAGTGTCCAATCAACTTCTGGCTATATGCAAATATGGACGGTATGCTGGTTTTATCGTATCCTAATTCCATAGTTCTCTTATTGGTTCATCGCTTCCTACTTCCAAAGATTTTCATCCTCCGTACTTATTTAAGGTAAGCAGCCCACAAATATACGAATAAAAGAGCAAAGGGCAAAGGGAGAGGGGAGAAATCCCTGAGTATCCTGCGCTGCGGACTGCCATCCGAAACCACTATTAATGATTTCGATGAACTTTCGTGCACTGAAGAACAGAAGTATCTTTTTGAGTAGATTCATGGTTTTTGCTTCTATGCCGCCGCTAAGTTACGAAAATTATTTGACAGAGGAAAGGGAATGGGGGGAAAAGTTCCTATGGCTGTAGCCGTAAACCTTTCCGCAAAACGACTATAAAATGAACATCGGCTCTCGCGCGCGCTTACTATGAGTTTTTCCCAATGAAAACTGCAAAACTGCAACAGGGTGTATCTATCCATTTCTGATACAATGCAATACATGTGTTGCAGTTTCCGTTGCAGATAGCAAAAGTGTGTAGGTTTTTGGCCGAAAAATAGTGCAACATACATTTGGAAATATGGAAAAAATGTTGTATCTTTGTATCGTTAAATCATCAAAAACACTTATCCTATGCAAAAACTTGATTTTTCCCTTGCGCCCACCCATTGGGCCATCTGTTTCCAGGACGAATGTCCCTTGAAAAACACTTGCCTGCGCTACGCCATCGGGCACATGGCTCCCGCTAAGCTCACCCACCACTCCACCGTGCTGCCCGCCGCCCGCAGGGGCGACCAGTGCGCCCTGTTTGCCACGAAGGAACCCGTTCGCATGGCCCGCGGCATGAAGGGTTTGCTCACTGGCGTCAGGACGGGCGACGCACAGGAAATGCGCGAACAGTTGTTCGACATCTTCGGCAGCCGACGCCAGTTCTACCGATACCGGAACGGTGAATACGAAATCACGCCCCGTCAGCAGGTCCTCGTCGCTCAGCTCTTCCGTCAGTATGGCTATGAGCATCAGGTCGCTTACGACCACGAATCGGAACAATATTACTTCCCCGATGAGTAGTCGGCGTACAAACGTCGTGTCGTTTCGCTTTGTGCCACGTATGGCACAAGCTTGTGCCACGCATGGCACAAGCAACTAAATACAGACCCTCCCCCTGCCCCTCCCTTGTAGGGAGGGGAGCGGTCAGGGAACGAGGGTGCCAGCCTAATTATGAATTAATACAAGTATGAGGTTTTCAAGTATCAAGACAGACAAGGACGGCAAGGTACACCTGTACCAGTTTGCCGCCGAACAGTTTATGACCCGCATCCAGACGGATGCCAACAACTTCCTCGTGACCTCGCTGCGCGACGAGGTCACGCCGGAACGGGTCACGCACTTCCGTCGTTACAGTGAGGTTCCGCACATCTGCGCCCCCGTGGAGCTGCGCCGACAGGACAATGGCGCCCTGGGCGTGGCCGAGTTCAACGGCATCGTGGTGCTGGAGGTGCGGCAACTGATGAGCCGCAAGGCATGTGACGATGTGAAGCGCGCCGCTATGGAGATGCCCATGACACTCGCCGCCTTCATCGGGGCAACGGACACGGAGGTCATCATGCTGGTGCGTGTGGAGCGCGCCGACGGCACCCAGCCCGCTAACGAGATGGAGGCCGAGACGTTCTACACCCAGGCCTACCACCGTGTGGCCCGTATCTACGATGCAGCGCTGCCCGTCGGCGTGACACGCATCACGCCCTCGCTGCGCCACACCTTCCTGATGCCGCTCGACGAAAGCCCTCTCGCCAACTGGCAGGCAACGGCCTGTCGCATTCAGGGCAGTCCTGTGGCGGAGGAGCCGGACGATGCCGACAACCATCTGCTCACGCTGCCCGAACAGCGCAGTTTCGAGGAAATGGACATGACCGCCTATGAGAACTACGAACGCGTCTACAGCGTGGCGGCACGCAAGGTGGCCGAACACCTGGGCAACCCCAAGCAGCGGGGCAGCACGTGGTACAAGGATTTCGTGACGGGTATGGCGATACAGCTCTACGCCCAGGGCTGGCCCGAGGAGGAGACGGTGTGCCACCTGTGGCGCCATTTCACCTTCAGGGACGACCCAAGTCTGACGGAGGACTTCGTACGCACATTGGTGAATGCCGTCTATGAGGAAGAGACGACGCTGCGCGGCCGACAGCCTTTGTCCACCGTGAAGGAACCCCTCATGCAGCAAATCATCCGCCGCATGGAGAGCCGCTACGTGTTCCGTCGCAACACCGTCATGGGCTACGCCGAATACCGCGCCAACCACACGTGGATTACCCCGTGGAGACCCGTAACGAAGGAGGTCGTCAACACCTTCACCACCGACCTGCAACTGGCCGGACTGGAGAACGTGTGGGCCCGCGACGTCCGTCGCTATGTCGAATCCACGCGCATCCGCAACTTCAACCCCGTGGAGGAGTACCTCCTCAACGAGGCTTGCAACTGGGACGGCCGCGACCACATCCGCGCCCTTGCCGCCACCGTGCCCACGGACAACCCCAGCCAGTGGGCGGACTGGTTCCACACGTGGTTCCTGGCTATGGTGGCCCAGTGGACTGGGCGCGACCGCCGCTACGGCAACGCCATCGTGCCGCTGCTCATCTCCAATCAGGGTATGCACAAGAGTGCCTTCTGCCGCTCGCTGCTGCCGCCCGAACTGCGTTCGTGGGGCTACACTGACAACCTGTCGCTGGGCGAGGAACGTCCCGTGCACCTGGCCATGTCGCAGATGTTGCTCATCAACCTCGACGAGTTCAACCGCATCTCGCCCCAGAAGCAGCAGGGCTTCCTGAAGAACATCCTGCAACTGCCGTCGGTGAAGGTGAAGCGCCTCTATGCCAACCACACCGAGGAGGTGCCGCGACTGGCCTCGTTCATCGCCACGACGAACATGTCCGACGTGCTCACCGACCCCACGGGCTCGCGCCGCTTCCTGGGCGTGCAGGTGACGGGCAGCATCGATGTCAGTCAGACGCCCAACTACGCCCAGCTCTATGCCCAGGCGCAGGCCGAGCTGCAGGACGGACAGCGCTACTGGTTCGACGATGCCGAGACGCAGGCCATCATGGAGCACAACCGCCGCTTCCAGCTGCAAAGCCCTGCCGAGATGTTCTTCCATCAGTATTTCGACACACCGGCAAGCGAGAACCAGCCGGGCCAGTGGATGAGCACTACGGACATCCTCCTGGCCATTCGTCAGCAGGCTGGTGCAGCCTTCAAGGTGCCTGCCGTCAACAGTTTCGGTCGCACGCTGCGTGGAATCCCGGACCTCATCTACCGTCGTGCGCGGACAGGCAGTGAATTTTATGTCCGACGTAAATTGTAAAACTGCCTCATTCCGACCGCAAAACTGCCACATTTTCGCCATCTGCAACAAAAACTGCAACAGGCCTATCTTTCGTAATATCAACTACTAAGACAGTGGCTGTTGCAGTTTTGCAGTTTTTTCGAATTAGAGACAGTAGATGTAGTTTACCAATTCCTACCGGTATAATTCTGGGCCTCAGCGAGTGGCCTGAGCGTGAAGTCAGGCGCCGAAGTGCTGAATGAGTTCGTCGGGAGTCAGCAATTGCTGTTCACCGGTCTCCATGTTTTTCAGGGTCAGCTTGCCTTCCTTCATTTCGTTCTCACCAGCCAGGGCGACGAAGGGAATCTGCTTGGCATTGGCGTACTGCATCTGCTTCTTCATCTTCGAGGCATCGGGATAGATTTCGCAACGGATTCCTGCCTGGCGGGCCTTTGCCAGAGTGGGCAGACAATAGGCCGTTTCCTGTTCACCGAAGTTGATGAAGAGCAACTGAGTCTGGGTAGTTACGGTCTGGGGATAGAGGTCGAGTTGGTTCAGCACATCATAGATACGGTCGGCACCGAAGGAGATGCCCACACCGCTGATGCCCGGCATGCCGAAGATGCCTGTCAGGTTATCGTAGCGACCGCCTCCCGTGATACTGCCGATTTCTACGTCCAATGCCTTTACCTCGAATATGCAACCCGTATAATAGTTCAGGCCACGAGCCAGGGTGAGGTCGAATTCTAAAGAAGACCCACCCCCTGCCCTCCCTTTTAGGGAGGGAGCAGTTACTTTTTCAAATTGTTTTATGACAAACTCGACTTCGTCAAGCCCCTTTAACCCTGTGTTGGAGCACTCGGATGTATCCTCACCCTCCCTAAAAGGGAGGGAAGGGGTGGGTCTTTTCAGGACCTGGCGCATGGTCTGGAGCTTTTCTTCGTTGGTACCGCTTAGCTGAATGATGGGCTGCAACTTCTGGATGGCATCCTCGGGCAGACCATCTTCACGCAATTCGGCATTCACGTTCTCCAGACCTATCTTGTCCAGTTTGTCGATGGCTACGGTGATGTCCACAATCTTGTCGGCCTGGCCTATCATCTCGGCAATGCCGGAAAGAATCTTGCGGTTGTTGATTTTGATGCACACGCGGATGCCAAAACGACGGAACACCTCGTCGACAATCTGCATGAGTTCCACCTCGTTCAGCAGCGAATCGCTGCCCACCACATCGGCGTCGCACTGATAGAATTCGCGATAGCGCCCCTTCTGCGGTCTGTCGGCACGCCATACGGGCTGAATCTGGAACCGTCGGAAGGGCAAGGTCAGTTCCTCACGGTGCTGCACGACATATCGCGCAAAGGGAACCGTCAAGTCGTAGCGCAGGCCCTTCTCGCACAACTGAGCCGCCACATGTCCCAGATGGTCTGCTGCATCGGAGAAGTCGACGCCACGCGTGAAATCGCCACTGTTGAGAATCTTGAAGAGAAGTTTATCGCCCTCCTCTCCGTATTTGCCCATCAGGGTCGACAGGTTCTCCATAGCAGGTGTCTCTATCTGCTGGAATCCGTACAGCGCATACACACTGCGAATGGTATCGAAAATGTAGTTACGGCGGGCCATTTCCACCGGACCGAAGTCTCGTGTGCCCTTGGGTATGCTGGGTTTCTGAGCCATTATGTTTAGGTATTGTTTATAAAATCGCTGCAAAGGTACAAAATAAATTGAAAATTGAGAATTGAGAATTGAGAATTATTTATATCTTTGCAACCAAATTTGCAAAAAGAAGGAAAAAATGAGTCTATTCCACAAAGATACACATATCGAGAACAAGCCGACACCGAAGCCTGCGGACACCGAAGCATCTGAAATGCAATTGGAAAACTCATCGTCCATGACCACCGAAGAACGTGCACGCGTCTGGTGGCAGAATCATCATGGCGAGAGCATGCCCGACGAGATGGTTCGCTGGATGAAACACCTGACACGCACCGAAGCACGCCGCCAGACCATAGCAGCCTCGCTGCTCAGTCCACAACAAATGGCACGCACGGAGGACATGATTAGGTTGGCAGAGTCTAAGTTGCGCAACATCGAGTCGTCCCTGCAACAGGTGCGTGGCCAGCGCGAATGGCTGAAACGCTATAACGAGAAGAAGAACGAACTGACAGAGCACCAGAATCGGCTGCACGAGCTGAACAAGCAGTTGGCCATCATTGCCGACGAAGAAAAAGATCTGGAACGCTTCGAAACCTTCGAGACCATACAGGGCACTTTCCAGCGCATGATGTTGTTCGAGGAACAAGCCAGAAACAACAAACTGAGCCAGAGTGAACTGGCACGTCAAGTGGAGGAAGCACAGAAGACGAACGAAGACAGACAGAAGCAGCTGAAACCACTGACCGACGCCAGCGAGGAAGCCGCAAGCCAGATGATTGGCATGCGCGACCGCATCATCGAGGCCAGCCACATCCTGGGCGAACGTTCCATTCTGGACATCGACAAGGAAAACACCAGCCAATTGGACACGTCCATCAATCAGCAGCGACTGATGTTGGACAAGGAAATCAAGGAACTGGAAGCACAAATCGCCGCCGTATCAGAAATCGCCACACAGCAGAAGGCACAACGCCAGACGATGGAGCCTCATCAAGCCCTGGTCGAACACGGGGAGGCTGTGCTGCTGCAACTAAAGAATCTGGCTGAACTGGAGGTCAAAACCCGACAGACCGCCGCAGAGCAAGCGGAGGAACTGCACAACCAGCAGGAGGAGAACGACATGCTCAGTCGCGTCTTTGCCGACTATCAACGCGTGGAGGCAGACATCGAGACCCTGAAGGCCGAACTCGAAATCCACCGACAGCAAAATCTCGGACAGAGCACCCAGTCGCTGCAAAAACGTGCCGCCGAACTCAACAGTCGCCGTCAGATGCTGTTGGCTGCTCAGTCGCTGTGGAACAGGATTCGCATGGGCTATCAGTTGATAGAGGAAAAGACCCGCGACGTCAACCGCCTCAGACTCGACCTCGACAACCTGCGGCTCAACATCGAGAACCTCGAAAACAAAATCGAGCACCTGCGCCAGTTGTGTCACGAGAAGGAATATACCCTGACCCTGAGCAAGAGCCAAAACGTCATCCAACTGCGAAGCGACCTGCGCGAAGGCGTCAGTTGCACCGTCTGCGGCGCCACGCACCATCCCTACCACGGCGACACGATGCAGGAACAGAACAAACTCATCAGCGAACTGCGTACCGACTTCGAACAAATCCGCCACGAACTGGCTGGACAAGAGCCCCAGTTGCAACAAATGCGCAACCAGTTGGCTTCCACAACGGCTCGTCGGGAGGTGGAGGAAGAGGAACTTTCGCGACTGCGTCAGCGACAGATCGAGGACGTCAAGGAGTGGAGCGTCTTTGCCTCACTCGACCGCACTTTCGACGAATGCTCCCCCAGCACCAATCTCGATGCCCGCTCATCCATGATTCGCCAGCTGATAGAGAACACCGCCCACGATGCCGAGGACGCACAGAGCGAACTCGACCGTTTCAACTATCACCAGACTCGTATCAACGAACTCAACGAGGCACTCAACAGGAAGGCACAGCAGCGCAACGACCTGACCATCCGACTCAACGAGGTAAACACCGGATGCCAAGTGCTGGCACGCATGGTAGAATTGACACGCCAGCGCCACAGCCGCCTGCAAAACCAGTACACCCAACTCTACGAACAACTCAACAAGCGCATTACGCTGAACGACTGGTACGCCAACTGGCAGAGTAACCACGAGAGTACGTACCTGCGCATCGAACAGATGATGGAACGCTGGACAGAGCTGAATCAGGAAATCGCAGAACTCAGCAACCAGGAAGAAAGCCTGCGTGCTAAGCTCCAAGAGAAGCGGGAACAGAACGACTACCTCGAGAACCTGTCCACACAACTGCGCGAAGCCATCAACCGCCATGAGAAAATCTACAAAGAGGGCGAAAAGCGATACGGTGACATGCTGGGAGACCAATCCGTAGCCGACCATTTCGACAGCGTCTACCAGCCCTTGCTCCAAGCTCATGAGAAAGAGACCAAGCACCGCGACGAACTGTGTCTGTCATCCACCCAACTTGCCAGTCTACTGGGTCACCAACAGGAAATCATGGCTCTGGGGGAAGCCTTCGACAAGGAGCTCGTCGAAATCAAGTCGAAGATAGACGTATGGATTCGACGTTTCAATGCCAGCAATCCTCCTGTACAATACGGTGAACTGCAACAGGCTTTAGACGCCGAAAAAGACTGGAACGCCATTCGCCAACGAATCCGGGATACTCGCATCAAGGCCATGCTGGGCCAGGCTCGCGTCGATGCTTTGCGCAGCGCCATCGTAGCTCTCCAGGGCGATGCCTGCCGACTTTCCGACGCCGACGACGATGGTGCACTGGACGCACTGGTACTGCAACAGCAGCAACTGGAGCACCAACGACAGGAAGTCATCGTGCAACTGGCCGAACAGCACATTGCTCTCCGGAAGCACGAGGCTTGCCAGAAGCAGATACGCGAAGAGGAAGAGTCAATCTATGAAATGACTAACAAAACGTAGATCAGTCTTTAACCACGATTAAACGGATTTAGCAGATGTCCTGTGCTATTCACAAGGATTATAATCTGCTAAATCCGTTTAATCGTGGTAGAAATAACGTTTAACCTCGGATAATGGTCTGGGCACGGTCTGGACCTACTGAAAGTATGGTAATAGGTACTTCTAAATGGCGTTCGAGGTAGGCTACATAGTCCTTGAAGGCCTGTGGAAATTCAGCCTCGGAAGTCATGCCTGTCAGGTCGGTCTGCCATCCAGGCAACTCCTCATAGACAGCCTGCCACCCCTCGGTATCGTAGGGCATATCAGCGGTAGTTACACCATTCTTCTCATAAGCCACGCATGCCTTGATGGTGGGGAACGTATCGAGCACGTCGCTCTTCATCATGATGAGTTGCGTGACTCCATTCACCATAATGGCATATCGAAGTGCCACGAGGTCGACCCATCCACATCGGCGGTTGCGCCCGGTTACGGCACCGTACTCATGCCCAATCTCACGGATGCGGTCGCCCGTCTCGTCGAAAAGTTCGACGGGGAAAGGCCCGGCTCCCACACGTGTAGAATAAGCTTTGAAGATACCGAATACCTCGCCTATGGCTGAAGGGGGCACGCCAAGTCCCGTGCAGACGCCACCACAGACAGTGTTGGAGGAAGATACGAAAGGATAGGTGCCATGATCTATGTCGAGCATGGTGCCCTGTGCGCCCTCGGCCAGCACGTTCTTTCCCTCGGCCAAGGCACGGTTGATTTCCACCTCTGTATCAGTCAACGGGAACGTACGCATATAAGATACGCCCTCCATCCAGAGGCGTTCCTCCTCCGAGATATCGTAGTCGGTATAGCCCAGGTGTCGGAGTGTTTCCTCGTGTCGGGCCTTCAGAGCCTGATATTTTTGCTCAAAGTTTTCCAGAATGTCACCCACACGCAGTCCCGTACGGCTGGCTTTCTCGCTGTAGGTAGGTCCGATGCCCTTGCCCGTGGTGCCCACCTTATTCTTTCCCTTAGCGGCCTCGTAGGCACGGTCCAGCACACGATGGGTAGGCAGGATGAGATGAGCCCTGCGACTGATGTGGAGACGACTGCGCAGGTCGTAGCCTGCTGTCTCCAGTTCGCGTGCCTCCTGCATGAACAGGTCTGGGGCAATGACACATCCGTTGCCGATGATGTTCACCTTGTCCTCGGCAAAGATGCCTGACGGAATGGACCGCAGGACAAACTTCTTGCCCTCGAAGATGATGGTGTGACCTGCGTTGGGGCCACCCGCAAAGCGGGCTACGATATCGTACTTGGGCGTAAATACGTCGACGACCTTTCCTTTCCCTTCGTCTCCGAACACGATGCCCAGCAGGGCATCAACTTTTCCTTTCTTCATATATATTATATATTTTTTCGTTTTCTATTCTATCCTTATCAGTACATTCTGCACGGCCTTGCGCAGATGCAGGTTCTGCACATTTTGCAGCGAGTGTGCCTGGTCGAGCAATTCTTCCCGACTGCGGTCGTTCAGAATGGTGCCTTGGATAATGAGGCGTGCCATGAGCAGGAAACCGCACAACTGCCACATCTCCCTGTCCGATGCTATCCACTCGAAAGCCTTCTCCGTGGCATAAGGCAGCCGTGCAAAGAGGTTCATGACCGTCATTTGTGCTACCTCAGCATTCGGAATCTGCTCCAGCCACAGGTCGCACAGTTCTGGCGAGAAACGCTCCGTGGGCATCAGTATGCCTGCCAGAATCTTACTCTCGCGCACGTTTTCGTGCCACAGTTGCTGCGCTACTTCATGGTTGGGTGCAAACTCCTGTGCAATAATCTGCAGACGTGGCAGTTCGACACCAAAGTTCACATGGTAGTTTGCTCCTGCCTGGCGCATCTGGCCCGATACGACGCCGTTCATGTTCGCACGGAGCTCCAGTTTTATCTCTCTCAGGGTCTCTTCGGTCGTCATAGGCTATATTCGCGTCCGTAGCGCATCATTTGTTCGTCGTAACTCTCGCCGTAGACGATTTCCACATCCACCGGCTTGCCCTCCTTATCGCAGACGAGGCTGTAGCACGGATTAATGAATCCCTTGTAGGGTGCCAGGTCGAGTGCCCGATATCGCTGCAGCATCTCGTGATGCAACGTTTCGTCCACCTCCACGCCATAATCCTCCACCAGACGACGGGCAGCCGCTTGGTCGCCTTCGCTCTTGATGCGCTGAATCTCAGCCAGCAACTGACCTACCACCGTCCGCAAGGCATCGTAGTCCGATATTTCCAAATACGTCTTTCCATCCCTTTTCACCAACTTCATGGCCTGCGTGTGGGCCAATGCCCAACGAGCTATGAGGGCACGGTTACGCATGTGGGCCTCCTCTATCTGGCGACCTTCTTCGATGCGTACCAACTGGGTCAACGCACCATTCATCATGTAGGTGTAATATTGGCTTCTGTAAGCATCCTGGTCGGGCAGCAAGCCCAGTTCCACCAGTTTTTGGTCGGCTATATAGTAGAGCGCAAAGAGGTCGGCACGTGCCTCCTCGATGGCACTGCCATATGCGCCCAAGGCATCAGGGTCGGTCCCAGGCAACAATTGTCCGCTACCGTGTCCCAGACACTCATGGAGGTCGGTATGCAGGTCGTCCAACTGAGCTGCCAATGGTGCATTTACCATAGGCAACGCTTCGGGCAAGACAAATTCCTCATAGAATCCGCTTCCCCTGGCTGCCTCGTCATAGGCGCGGGTCAGGTTACCGATGGTCACACTTTTGCTGCCATATTCCTGGCGCACCCAGTTGCTGTTGGGCAGATTTATTCCGATGGCACTGGAGGGATATAGGTCACCTCCCAGCATGGCAGCTTCCACCACGCGGGCACTCACACCGCGACATTCCGTCTTCTTGAACCTGGGGTCGACAGGCGAATGGTCTTCAAACCACTGTGCCCAATCGCTCAGGGTCTGGGCTCGCCGGGTGGCCTCATGGTCCACGATGTTAACGTAGCCTTCCCATGAGGCCTTCAATCCCAGCGGGTCACCATACACTTCGGTAAAGCCGTTCGTAAAGTCCACTTCGCTGTCGGTCTGCTGCACCCATAGGATGCAATACCGGTCAAAAGTGCGTAGGTCTCCAGTCTTGTAAAAATCGATAAGCGTAAGTATAACCTCGCGTTGTCCCGGACTATCACAGACCTCACTGGCCTTCTGGAGCCACGAGACTATCTTGTCGATATAGGGCCCGTACATGCCTCCGCTACGCCAGACGCGTTCCACCAGACTTCCCTCGCCGTCGCGTTCCAAACGGCTGTTCAGCCCATACATGGGTGGCCGCGGGTCATCTGTTTTCATCTTGCCATAGAAGGCCTCTGCTTCGGCTTGGGAGATGCCGGGCGCATAATAGTTCATCGAGGAGGTCTCGAGCAGGTCTTCTCCGTCGGCCAGATTGACACGCTTGGGCATGAAATCTGGGTCGAAAACCAGATGCATGAGTTCCTCGTCCACCTCATAGCCTATAGAATGCAAAGCATCGCGCAGGAACTGCTCACTGAAACCAGGGCGCATCTTGTCCATCGCATAGTGGTGATGTACGCCGTTGGCAAACCACACACAGCGCAGATAGGTCACAAAGGCCTCCCACTCATTGTCGTCTTGGCAAGTCAACTTACCATGCCGATGGGCATCGTAGACGGCCTCAAGCATGCTGCGCAGTGCGAGACCCAGGCGGCAGTTCTGGTCCCACAGAATGTCGCGGCCCCAGAGGCTGGCCTGTGCCAGATAGTACACTAAGAGTTTTTGCCGAGGTTCCAGGCGGGCGAATCCCCCGACGGTGTACCTCAGCATCTGCAGGTCGGCAAAGCGTATGTCGCGGACGGCCATGCTCATTTCTTCAACTTCTCAGCCTGTTGCACTCGGTACTCTCTGGGAGTGATACCCTTCATGCGATAAAACGAGGCATAGAACGACTGGCGGTTGGAAAAGCCCACAGCCAGACCTATCTCCTCCACATTGCGACCGGCCCAACGCTGGTCTACCAACATATAAGCAGCCTCTCGGATGCGGAACTCGTTGACCAGCGTAGAGTAGTTTTCCTGGAAACGCAGGTTGACCACGGCGCTCACATAACGCGAATTTGTCCCCAACTCGGCAGCCAGTTGGCGAGCCGAATAATCAGGGTCGCGATACTTCTTCTCGAGAATCAGTTTCTCCAAAATCTTGTCGTACAACTCGTCGACCAATTCTGGGCGCAGTTGCATTCTGTAACTGGCGTCCTTCTCCTTTCGTTCTACAATGTTATACTTTGCCATCTCTTGTCCTCCTCACTAACACTTTGCAAATGTAAAACATTTTTTTCTCCCGTACAAACATTCTCAACGCTTTTTTTACATTTTCCTCTCGTCTTCCTTTTTGGCTCCTTCTTCCACTATGTGGAGAAGGGAGTTGGACGGAATGGGGCAAGATGCCTCACGAGGCAATGGAAAGCGCCTCACTAATCCTTCTTCAGCAAGGCAGCCATTTCCCTGGGGTCGGCACCCAGACGGACGGCCTCTTTTGTGTCCTGCCGGGCCAGGCGACGCTTACGCATGTCGAGATAGAGCGTGGCCCTACTGATGTAGTAGTCGGCACAGGTAGGGCAAAGGCGAATGGCCTCGTTGAGGTCTGCCAGAGCGTATTCGTACTGCTTGCGACGGTGTAGCATGCCGCCTCGGACAGCCCTGTATAGGGCACTGTCGGGGAACATGCTGACCAGTGCGTTTATCCGGTCGAGTGCCTCGCGCGGACGTCCGGATCGGTCATTGACCAGGATGAGTCCGACCTGAGCCCTCGAGTTGAGGGGCTCCAGATGGAGGATAGTCTCGTAGTCAAGGCGGGCACTCTTATAGTTGCGCAGACTGGCCTGGATGTGGGCCCGCATCTGAAGGGCCTCGATGTGCTTGGGCTGGAGACGCAGTACATCGGAGTAGTCGGAGAGGGCTCTCTGGTGCAGTCCCATACGATAAAGCAGGGCAGCACGGTCCAGTCTCAGTTCCACATCGTCGGCCTTGTGCTGGAGGCCCTTCGAGTAATTCTCCAGGGCCTCTTGCGGATAGCCCAGCTGCTCCCGTATCTGTCCCAAATAACGATAGACGAGCGGCGTAGCCATGTGATTGGGGGCGGACTTGAGGGCCTGATGCAAAAGGCTGTCAGCCCGTTGTAGGCTGTCGCCCTGCATGGCCTCTACGGCCTGCCGGATAATCTGTCCGTAGGAAGTCTGAGCACGGGAAGGACTGTAGTCTGACAAAAGGAAACAAAGCCCCAGTCCCAAGCCCAGAACATTTGTCAAACACCTCATGCGCTTAACCCTTTAATCCTTTAACTCTTCCGAATGTATTCCACTATCCACTGGCCCACTTCGCGTGTACCATAGTGGGCACCGCCCTCAACCTGGATTTCGGGTGTGCGGACATTCTGATCAAGCGAGGCATTGACAGCCTGGCGGATGAGGGCCCCCTCTTGCTTGAGGTCAAAGTATTCGTAGAGCATGGCCACGGACAGTATCTGCGCCAAAGGATTGGCGATGTTCAGTCCCTTGCCCTGGGGCCACGAGCCGTGGATGGGTTCGAAGACGGGAGTGTGCTCACCTGTAGAGGCACTGGGCAGAAGGCCCATCGAGCCGGTGATGCACGAGCCTTCGTCGGTGAGGATGTCACCGAATGTATTTTCGGTCACCATGACGTCGAAGAAACGGGGTTCCTGTATCATGCGCATGGAGGCATTATCTACGTACATGAAGTCAGTCTGGACATCGGGGTACTCGGCCATCATCTCTTGGGCCACATGGCGCCAGAGGCGACTGGATGCCAGAACGTTGGCCTTGTCCACAACGGTCAGGTGATGACGACGCTGACGGGCATACTGATAGGCCACACGCAGGATGCGCTCCACCTCAGGACGCGAGTAGAAGTTGGTGTCGTAGGCCTCCTCTGTACCTTCCTTTTTCTGGCCGAAGTACATACCGCCGGTAAGTTCACGGATACAGATGAAGTCGGCACCACGGACCAGTTCGTCCTTCAGAGGCGACTTGTGCACGAGGCAGTCGAAGGTGGTGACGGGACGAATGTTGGCAAACAGGCCCAGTCGTTTGCGCATGGCCAGCAGTCCCTGTTCGGGACGCACCTTGGCCGTGGGGTCGTTGTCGAACTTAGGATCGCCCACACTGGCAAAGAGTACGGCATCGGCCTGCATGCAGGTCTGGAATGTCTCCTCGGGGAAGGGGTCACCCACCTCGTCGATGGCGTGTGCACCACAGAGGGCTTCGCGGTAACTGACCTCATGGCCAAACTTCTCGGCTACGGCCGACATGACGGCCACGCCTTGTTCCATAATCTCGGGGCCGATGCCATCACCGGCCAGCACAGCAATTTTCAGTTTCATACGTATATACTTTCTATGATATTCAGCAATTTAATGGTGGCCTTAATGGCAGCCTCCGTCTGGTCGGCATCGAGGGCATGCGTGCGATAGGTCTTGCCCTCGAACTGCCATTCGATGATGGTCTGCACCAAGGCATCGGTGCGACCGCCTGGGGGAATGGTGACGGTGTAGTTGGAGAGCCAGGGGAAGGGACGACCGAGTTTGTCGCGATAGATGTGGCGGATGCAGCGCACAAAGGCATCGTACTGTCCATCGCCGGTGGCCGTTTCTTCGTAGAGGGTGCCATTGACGTTCAGCTTGACGCTGGCTATGGGTCGCAGTCCGAAGGAGGTGTTCACCATGTAGCTGTCGAGTCTGACGCGTTCATCCATCGTGGTGTGCTTCAGGACATCGTTGACGATGAAAGGTAGGTCCTCCTGGGTGACGAGTTCCTTCTTGTCGCCCAGTTCGATGATGCGTTCTGTCACACGGCGCGTCTGCTCGGGCGACAGTTGCAGTCCCAGTTCCTCCAGATTGCGCAGGATGTTGGCCTTTCCGGAGTTTTTGCCCAAGGCATATTCACGCTTTCGTCCGAAGCGCTCGGGTATGAGTTCGTTCTGATAGAGGCGCCCTTTGTTGTCGCCGTCGGCATGTACGCCAGCCACCTGTGTGAAGACGTTGGCACCCGTGATGGGTTGGTTCAGGGGGATGGGCACACCAGAGTAACTTTCCACCAGCCGGCTCACCTCGTTCAGTCGACTCTCATCGATGCCCGTACGGGCCCGGAACTGGTCTTTCAGTATGGCCTGCACGGAGGCCAGGGGGGCATTGCCTGCCCGTTCGCCCAAGCCGTTGACCGACGTGTGTATGCCCCGGCAACCGGCCAGCACAGCAGCCAGTACGTTGGAGATGGCCAGGTCGTAGTCGTTATGGGCGTGGAAGTCGAAATGCAGCGTAGGATAGCGCTTACGCATGCGGCGGACATAGTTGACGAGGTCGATGGGATTGAGAATACCTAAGGTGTCGGGCAACATGAAGCGTTGGACGCCACAGTCCTGGAGACTGTCCACCAGGGCGAAGACATAGTCGGGCGAAGACTTCATGCCGTTGCTCCAGTCTTCCAGATAGAGGTTAACCCCTACCCCACACTCATGGGCATAGGCCACCACGGAACGTATGTCACTAACATGCTCTTCGAGAGTCTTCCGCAGTTGTTCCTCGCAATGGCGACGTGAACCTTTGCACAGCAGGTTCAGCCGACGGCCGCCAGCCTCGCAAATCCAGTCGACCGAGGCGTTACCATCTACGAACCCCAGCACCTCCACACGGTCGAGCATATCGTTCTGGCTGGCCCAGCGGCAGATGTTGCTCACGGCCTCCTTCTCTCCGTCGCTGACACGAGCCGAAGCCACTTCGATGCGGTCGACCTTCAGGTCCTGCAACAGGGCGCGGGCTATCATCAGTTTCTCGTGGGGCATGAAGCTGACGCCGCTGGTCTGTTCGCCATCCCGCAGCGTCGTGTCCATGATTTCTATTATGGTCTCTTTCTTTCTCATTCCCTCATTTCCTCACTCTCTCATTTTCTCATTTTGACCTTCGGTCGAGTCTGCTTCCGCTCGGCAATGTTCATGCAAGCATGGCATTGCCCTCGCTTAATCGCAGACTTCTCATTCTCTCAATTTCTCATTCTCTCAATTTCTCATTCTCTCACTCCCCCCGTTCCCAGGCTTCTATCTTGTCAGTATTCTCCAAGAGGAAGTCGATGTCGTCCAGGGCATTCATCAGGCAGTACTTTTTGTAGCCGTTCAGTTCGAAGTGCTCACTTCGGCCCGTAGCAAGGTTGGTCACCTTCTGTTCGGGAACATCCACCTCCACCTGGGTCTGCGGATTGCGGGCAATGGATTCGAAGAGTTCTTGCTGCATTTCCTGACTGACCACGATGGGCAGGACAAAGTTGTTGAGCAGATTGTTGCGATGGATGTCGGCAAAACTGCTGCTGATGACCACCCTGACGCCGTATCCGGCAATGGCCCAGGCTGCATGCTCGCGACTGCTGCCGCTACCCCAGTTCTGGCCTGCCACGATAATCTCGTGTACGCCCTTGTGCGGTGCCTCGGCATAGTCGGCCTGGTTCATCACAAAGTCAGCCACAGGCTGTCCCTGAGCATCGAAGCGCAGGTCGTGCATGAAGGCATCGCCAAAGAACTTCGGGTCTCGGGTCGTACTGGCGAGATATCTCGCAGGTATAATCAGGTCGGTATTACAATTGTCGATAGCAATGGGGATGCAAGTCGACTGTATGATGTCAAATTTCTGTTTCATTGCTTTCTCATTTTCTCATTTTCTCAATTTCTCATTTTCTCATTTTCTCCATCTCTCATTCTCTCATTTTCCGTATATCCGTCACCACGCCTGTAAGGGCACTGGCTGCCACCGTGAGCGGACTGGCCAGGATGGTGCGTGCGCCTGGTCCCTGGCGACCCACGAAATTACGGTTCGATGTGGAGATAGCCAACTTGCCGGCCGGTACCTTGTCGGCATTCATGGCCAGACAGGCTGAGCAAGAGGGCAGTCGCAACTCGAAGCCAGCCTCCTCCAGCACGCGGTCGATGCCTTCGTCAATAATCTGCTGGCGCACCAACCACGAACCGGGCACGAGCCAAGCCACCACATTGGGAGCCTTCTTCCTGCCCTTCACCACTGAGGCAAAGGCCCGGAAGTCCTCGATACGACCGTTGGTGCAGGCTCCGAGGAATACGTAGTCCACGGGCGTGCCCTCCAACTTCTGTCCGGGTTGGAATTGCATATACTGGAGTTGAGCCAGCAACTGTGCCTGCTCGGCCTCATTGAGTCCGTCCAGGGTGGGAATGTTGCCGTCTATGGCGATGCCTGCACCGGGATTGGTACCGTATGTAATGCGCGGAGCTATATCCTCGGCTCTGTAGGTCACTTCCTTGTCAAATACGGCATCGTCGTCGCTCTTCAGTTCTTTCCATTTCTCTACGGCACGGTCCCAGTCGGCTCCCTTGGGAGCATATTCGCGTCCCTTCAGGTACTGGAACGTTGTCTCGTCTGGGGCAATGAGTCCTGCCCTGCTGCCCATTTCTATCGAAAGGTTCGAAAGCGTCAGGCGGCCCTCCATGCTCATGTTCCGGACCACCTCGCCGGCATACTCCACGGCATAGCCTGTGGCACCGCTTGTGGTCATCTGTGCCATGATGTAGAGGGCTACGTCCTTGGGCGTTGTGCCCTCGGGCAGTTGTCCTTCGATGTTGATGCGCATCGTCTTGGGCTTGCTCTGCAGAATGCACTGCGAGGCCAAGACCTGTGCCACCTCACTTGTACCGATGCCCATGGCTATGGCACCCACGGCACCGTGGGTAGAGGTGTGCGAGTCGCCGCAGACGATGGTCATGCCTGGCAGCGAAAGTCCCTTCTCAGGACCAACGACATGGATGATGCCATTGTCGCGTGTGCCCATGGCAAAGTGGCGGATGCCAAACTCCTCGCAGTTGCGCTTCAGGGTCTCCACCTGCTTCCGGCCCACAGGGTCGTCGATGGCCATGGAGGGACAGCCTTCGCCCTTCAGTTTCTTTCCGCCGTCTGCCACCGGCAGTTCGGAGGGTATGTTATGGTCGGGCATGGCCACGATTTTTTCCGGACGGAACACCCGAAGTCCCTTGTCGCGGAGCGTGTCGAAGGCCTGCGGCGAGGTCACTTCGTGGGCATAAAGTCTGTCTATGTACAATTGCGTGGGACCGTCCTCCACGTTCTGAATGACGTGAGCATCCCAAATCTTATCAAATAAAGTCTTTCCCATGTACACTATATTAATTCTTAAACTTATTGATACAGTCAATATAGGCCTCGACAGAGGCTGTCACGATGTCCGTATTGGCACCGAATCCATAATACAGATGTCCGTCGTACTCCACCTGCATGTGCACCTTTCCCACATCGTCCGAACCCTTGGAGATGGCCTGTATGGTGAACTCTTTCAGGGTCATCTGCCGGCGGATGATGACCTTCAGGGCCCGGATGGCAGCATCTACGGGACCATTGCCCGAGGCCGACGCTTCGAATTTTTCGCCGGAGATGCTCAGACCGATGGCAGCCACCGAACGCACACCCATACCCGTGGTCACCTGCAGATAGTCGAGACGGATGGCATGCGAGGCCGTACGGTCGGCACCGGCCAGCACCATGATATCGTCGTCGGTGACATCCTTCTTCTTGTCAGCCAGGCGCAGGAAGGCTTCGTAGATGGAGTCGAGCTTCTCGCCGTCCACCTCTATGCCGTTCATGTGCAGCCGGTGCTTCAGGGCGGCACGTCCGCTGCGCGCCGTCAGTACGATGGCGTTGTCGTCGATGCCCACGTCCTTCGGATTCATGATTTCGTAGGTGGAGGCATCCTTCAGCACGCCGTCCTGGTGTATGCCGCTGGAGTGGGCAAAAGCGTTTCGTCCCACAATGGCTTTGTTGGGCTGGATGGGCATGTTCATCAAGCTGCTCACCATGCGGCTGATGGGGTATATCTTTGTCGTGTTGATGTTCGTGTCGATATTGAGGTACGGATGGGTTTTCAGGGCCATCACCACCTCCTCCAGACTGGTATTGCCGGCTCGTTCGCCGATACCGTTGATGGTCACCTCCACCTGCCTTGCACCATTCAGCACACCGGCCAGCGTATTGGCTGTGGCCATGCCCAGGTCGTTGTGGCAGTGGGTGGAGAGGATAGTCTGTCCGGACGACAATCCATCGACGTGCTCCATCAGGTATTTAATCTTCTCTCCGAACTCGCCAGGCAGGCGGAAGCCCGTGGTGTCGGGAATATTGACCACCGTGGCACCGGCCTTTACGACAGCCTCCACCACGCGGGCCAGGTATTCGTTGTCCGTTCGACCGGCATCCTCGGCATAGAACTCCACGTCCTCCACGTAGCGCTTGGCGTAGCGGACGGCGCGGACGGCCCTTTCGATGATTTCCTCCGGCGTAGCGTTAAACTTGTATCGGATGTGGCTCTCGCTGGTGCCTATGCCCGTGTGTATGCGCTTGTGGCGGGCATACTGCAGGGCCTCTGCAGCGACGTCGATATCCTTCTCCACGGCACGTGTCAGGGCACATATCGTGGGCCACGTCACAGCCTTGGATATTTCCACTACCGAATGGAAGTCACCCGGACTCGACACTGGGAATCCGGCCTCTATAACATCCACGCCCAACAGTTCCAGTTGCTTTGCCACCTGGATTTTCTCCACAGTGTTCAACTGGCAGCCTGGCACCTGCTCGCCATCGCGAAGCGTGGTATCGAAAACAAACAATCTGTCACTCATTTGACATTTTACCTTAAAACATTTAACTGAATGTGGGCGCAAAGATACGAATAAAAAGCAACGTAGACAAATTTTTATCTCTTTATGTCACATGTTTCAAGGCTTTTTAGTACCTTTGTACAAAAATAAATATAAATACATTATGATGAGAAAACTGACGCTGATTATTCTGGTACTGCTGATGGGGATAACAAATTGCCGGGCAGTGCTGAAGGAACGCGACCTGGCTCAGACGCTGGGAGTGCTGCGCGCCGAACTGGCACGCGACTACGAAAAACAACAGATGCTGATGCAGATGTACGAACAACAGGGGGCGCAGCAGCACCAACAACTGGTTTCGTACATGAATCAGTGCGAGCAGATTGGCCTCATGCTCTACTCGCAGTCGACGGAAAACACCTTCGACATGGCCTACGCATGCCAGCAGGCTGTGAATCTCTACCGCCAACTCAACGACAAGAACGGACGGACCCTTCCCTACGACAAAATCATAACGCGAATGAAGACCGAGATTGAGCGCTTCGATGCCCTGATTGCCTCGCTGAAGAGCATGCCCCCCGTGGCCAAAGACGACGAGGAGGTGCTGACGGAGAGCGACAGCATCCTGCTGAATGCCATCGACTCGCTGGCCTCGCGAATGGACTCGCTGGAGGAAGTAACCGAAAAACCGCTGCCAGTGCCCAAGGCCGAAGAGGAGGACCTGTCGGACGAACCGCTCTACCTGACCGGACAGCAACTGAAGGACCGCGAGGCGTGCCTGACCTATGCCGAAACCTTGCGCGACAACATGCAGCAGTTCCTGGAGGGACTGGAGGCTGAAAGCACATACTACAAGAGCGTGCAGGAGAAGGTGGAACGCCTGAACGAATTTGCCCAGACACGGTACAAGATGTTGCAGGACAATATCTACAAGAATGGCGGACGCAACTATTTCAGCATCCTGACCAACCTGCCCCGATACATCACACAGGCCCGCAATGCGGCCACCACGAAGTACAAGCCCTTCAAGGGCGAACGCAGCCACTCCGAATGGCGTGGCATGTCGGTGCTCTTCATCAGCATCTTCGTCCTGGTCTACCTCAGCATCGCACTGCTCATCACCTACATCATCTTGCACTGGCTCATGCCCAGGCGGTGGCGCGGCCCTGAGTACACCGAACGCCGGCAGATGCTGACCCTCGTGCTGGGCACCGGACTCTTTGCCGTCATCGTCATGGTCATCCGCTCCTTCGTTGCCTACAACTTTGTACACATGTCCACGGGGCTCATCATCAACATGGCATGGCTCATGGAGGCCATCTTCCTCTCGCTCTACGTCAGGCTCAAGGGAAGGCAGATGCTGCAGGCAGCCATGATATACATGCCGCTGATGCTGCTCTCGTTCATCGTCATCATGTTCCGCATCATACTGATCCCGAACACACTGCTCAACCTCATCTTCCCCCCCACCCTGCTGCTCTTCACGCTGTGGCAGCTGTGGATGGCCGAACGCCACCGCAAGGGATTGCCCCTGCTCGATGTCATCTATTCCTACATCACCTCCACGGCTATGGTGGTGGCCTGCATCGTGGCATGGGTGGGATACACCCTGCTGGCTGTGCAAATCATGGTTTGGTGGACGTTCCAATTGGCAGCCATCACCACCATCACTTGCTTCTACGACCTCATGGAGATGTACGAAGAGAGCCAGCTCATCGGCAAAGTCACCAAGTCCTTCGGCACCGACGAGGTTGGCTCCAAGGAGGAACTTCTCAGGCATATCCAGCGGGGCCACTACATCACCAAGACGTGGCTCTACGACTTCATCAACCGTACGGCAGTGCCCATTCTGGCAGTCGGCTCCGTCCTGCTCAGCATCTATTGGGCGGCTGACATCTTCGAGATGACAAGTGTCTGCCAGAAGGCCTTCTTCACAAACTTCATCGACGAGAAGGACCTCGTGCAGATTTCTCTCTTCAAACTCTGTCAGGTGACGGCCCTGTGGTTCATCTTCCGCTACATCAACTATGCCGTACACAGTTTCTATGCCGCCTATCGCAGGAGCACCGCCGCACCCGACGAGACGCTCAACCTCACACTGGCACGCAACGTCATAGCCATCCTCACCTGGGGACTCTACTTCATCACCGTCCTCGTCATCCTCAACGTGCCCAAGTCGGGCATCAGCATCGTCACTGCCGGTCTCGCCACGGGTCTCGGTTTTGCCATGCAGGATCTCATCGAAAACTTCTTCTATGGCATTTCGCTCATGACCGGCCGACTGCGCGTGGGCGACTACATCGAGTGCGACGGCATCATGGGACGCGTGGAGAGCATCACCTACCAGAGCACACAGGTGATCACGGCCGACGGCTGCGTCATCGCCTTCCTCAACAAGGCGCTCTTCAGCAAGAACTTCAAGAACATGACGCGCAACCACAGCTACGAACTCATAAGCATACCCGTAGGTGTGGCCTATGGCTCGGATGTGGAGGCGATACGCAAGATGCTCATCCAGGCACTGACGCCCATCTGCCAGTCCACCAACGAGGCCGGCATGCAACTGGCCGACCCCGACCGTCCCGTACAGGTACGTTTTGCCGACTTCGGCGACAGCAGCGTCGACCTGAAGATTCTCGTCTGGATGCTGGTGGAGGAGAAATATGCACTGACCGCACGCATCAAGGAGGTCATATACAATACGCTGAACGCAAACAACGTAGAAATTCCCTTCCCCCAGCGCGACATTCACATGCGATAGGCTGTGGTCCTAGAATTTCCTAGGAATACCTAGGATTTCCTAG
>CAMOUQ010000024.1 GCA_946626595.1 uncultured Prevotellaceae bacterium
CTTCGCCTCGGGACCGTAGTTCCAGGGCTCGGTGTTGCTCATGTAGCCGTGGACACGCATCAGCGGTAGATATACCGAAAGCTCTATCCAGCGCAACATGCGGTGGATGTAGGCGGAGTCGGAATATTGGTTGCCGGGGCGGAAGAATCCGCCTGCGTCGTAGGTCCACCAGGGAATGCCGGCAGCCTGTACGCCCAGTCCGGCCACAATCTGGCGGCGCAACGTCTCCCAGTCGTTGCCGACATCGCCGCTCCACAGGGCAATGCCGTAGCGCTGGATGCCGGGGAAGCCGCAGCGGGTGAGGATGAAGGGTTCCTGCTGGCCGGCAGACTTCAGGCCTTCGTAGACCGTCTTGCAGACCATCAGCGGGAAGGCGTTGCGGACGGCATTGCCGCGCCAACGGCCAGCGTTGACCATGCGCCCGGCGAGGTCGTCGTTCTCCGGTTCGGTGGCGTCCTGCCACCAGGCGTCGATGCCCAGCGGCACGAGGCGTTCGGCGAAATGTTTCCAATAGGCAGTGGCCGCCTCGGGATTGAAGAAGTCAATCCAGTCGGTGCCGGGGATGTAGTAGTTGGCGGCGAGCATCTGCTTGCCCACCTCGGAACGTTTGTCTATCTTCGACCACACGCTCAGCATCAGTCGGATGTCCATGTGGTGGAGGTAGTCGGTGAGGGCCTTGGGGTCGGGATAGTTGTCCTCGTCGAACTGCATGGCGTTCCAGCCGTACTTGCCCCAGTACTGCCAGTCCTGGACGAGCATGCCCACGGGTATCTTCTCGCGGCGGAAGCGGTTGGCGGTCTGCAGGATTTCGTCGGAGGAGTGGAAGCGTTCGCGGCAGTGGATGTAGCCCAGGGCCCATGTGGGCATCGGGGGGCAGGGGCCTGTCAGACGGCGATAGGTGGCGATGACCTGGTCGGCCGAACCCACGAACAGGGTGTAGTCGACCTTCGAGGCTACGGGTGAGCGGAAGGTGGTCTCGTCCTTCACCTTGTGATAATAGAGTGTGGGCTTGTCGTCACGGGTCAGTTCGGCACTCACCTTGTGGCTCCCTGCCTTGAGGTGCACGATGGCCGAACTCGTTGGCGGCAGCCACAGGTTCTGCATGTCCATGACCTTGCGGCCGTCGATGTCCAGGTCGTGGCGGCGGGCCATGGGCTGGCCCACGTCGAGCAGCAGGGCATAGTCGCCCTCGCTGGGGATATTGAGTTCACCCTCGAAGATGTGGCGCTCGCGCGTCTCCTTCTTACCGCCTTCGGTGGACGTCACGTTCACCACTTCGCTCACGCCCCGGCCGGCCCGTTTGGTCAGACTGATGCTCTGGTCGCTGGGGTTGAACTCCGTCATGCCGCTGTTGTTCCAGAGCAGGCCGTAGCCCTTGCTGGAGAGCAGCATGGGCAGGGATGTCTGTGTGTTGACCTGTGTGAGTCGGCGCGACAGGCCGCGCACGTTGCTGTATCCGTCCTGGAACTGGCCGAGGCCGTAGAGGTACTCCCCCTTGGGCGACTGGAAGGTGAGGGTGGCCTGCTCGCCCTGCATGTCGTGGCGGGTGGCCGTGAATACCACGCGGCCGCGCTTATCCTTCACCTGCAGTCTTCCGCGCTTGGCGTCGACCTGCACGCGAAGGTCGCTTTGCGGCAGTTCATCGTTGCTGACGTAGGTCCAGTCGGGCAGTTGCTCGGGTATGGAGGTGCCCTCGTCGTATTGGATGCGCACGGCATTGTGTGCTACGTGCTTCACGGTCAGTCGGCCCTGTCCGAAGGGGTAGGTCTGGGCCCGGAGGGTGCCGGAAAGTGGCAGTTGACACAGGGTCAACACAAGTAGAAATAAGCGTTTCATGTCTTTTGGTTTTATGTTTTCCGACAGCAAAAATAGTGCAAACCTGGCAGAATGCCAAATTATGTGGGAACCAATTCTGTAGCATCGACCCAAATGAACCAGAACTGAAATAAACTGAAACAATAGCACAAAAAAAGGCCCTGGCTCTACGGTGCAAGGCTGCATTGCCGTAGAGCCAGGGCTGGGGGTGAGAGGGTCAGACTGTGACCTCAGGGGCGACTAACGGATGATTTTTCGTCCATTGCGGATGTAGACGCCTTTGCCGGAAGTGCGAAGGGTGGTCTTGCGTCCGCTGAGGTCGTAGCGTGTGTCGTCAGTCGGTTGCACACGGGTGGCGGGCAGATTGTCCACGCCCGTGGCATCGTAGGGAATCAGTTGGAAGGGGAAGGCCAGGAGTGTGGACGCGGCATTGGTGACCACGGCGCCTGTGGCATCGACGTTCCAATATTTGCGCATCGTGTTGGAGCCCGTGCGCAGGGACAGACGGTCGCTGCCGACGGCCTGGTCGATGCTGAAGGGATAGCTGGACGTTGCAACGGTCTTGGCCGAGGCATTCAGGAGGAGGCTGTCGCCGGTGGCCTGGTTGACGAAGTTGTAGCGTCCGCTGCTGTTGACTTCCAGTTTCCAGACTTGTTCGGGGACGTCGGCAGTGCGGGGGCCGAAGGTGACGAGTACGTTGCGCTCGTGGGCGGTCATGTAAGTGTCGCTGGCGATGTGGCGCAGAAGATAGTGACCGGGAACGATGGCGGCAGTCGTCTCGGGACGCACCAGGACGTTGAAGGGTACTTCCACCTGCTCACCGCCGAGGGTGAAGCGGGCCGTCAGTATCTGGCTCTCGCGAACGTCGGTGAGGGAAAGTGTGGCTCCGGTGTCGCCCGTGCTCCACTGGACATTTGATGCGGCAACGCCAGTGGGAAGGGCCAGGCCCAGGGTCACGTTGCTGCCTGCATCTGCAGCCACCGAAGAACTCGGAACCAAGGCAATGTCGGAAATCCGGATGACGGAGTCCTCATAGAGGGTGGCGTTATTGTCGTTAACTTGGGCATAGGGTTCGGCAGCGAGCACGTCGAGGTGGAAGTCGAGGGTGCTGACGGTGCCGCCCTGGTTGGTGTATTCTACGGTGAAGTCGCTGTTCTTCTTCAAGGCCGGGGTGGTGATTTCCTGAGTCGTCTTGTTGCCGGTCCACTTGAAGGTGCCCCATCCGCCCGAGGGGATGGCGCTGAGTTTGGCTGTTTTGCCATACAGCACGCGGGCCGAGGTCGCATTCATGCTCGTAGAACCAATCGTGATGACGGGTGTGAGTTGGTCGGCGCGATTGTCGCCCTGCACGGCAATGGGGAAGCAGAGTTGGCTCTCGATGCCATTGCGGTTGGTATAGGTGACGCGATAGATGAAGCTCTTGTCCGTCGGGACGGTTATCTCGCGAGTCTGTTCGCCCGTGTTCCAGGTCCACTGGCCGGTGTCCTCTTCGCCTTCAGGCAGTTGAGGTTTGAGTGTCAGTGTCTGTCCTGTGGGCACGCCGGTCTTGTTGTTGAGGGAGAAGGTGTTGACCAGTCCGCCCAGTTCGTTGTGCAGGAGTGTCTTGCCACTGATCATGCGGCGCGTCCGTTCCTGTGCCAGGCTGGGGATGAGGTTGCTGTTGAGCGTGCCGCTGTACTCCATCTGCGGAGTCAGTTCGGTGGGCACCTTGTCGGCGGGGCAGAGCTGCTCGTCGCGGGTGTTCATCAGTACCGAGTAGCCCAGATGGTCGTAGCCGCCACTGGTGCCTCCCTGTCCGCCTGCGTCGATGCCCATCTCCACGTAGGAAATGTCGGAGAACGGCATCTTCACGCCCTTCACACCTTCGTAGATGCCGATGACCGTTCCCCAGTAGGGGCGCATCTGGGCACCGAGGGCCGGGCCTGTCATGAGCCAGGCGCGCGAGTCGGAATAGTAGTAGCCAGAACTGCCGTAGTGGTAGTTGGTCCAGGGCAGACCTTCGACGCTCTGGGTCTGTGCGGCCACGTACTCGATGCCGGCGGACAGGCGGTGGTCCATGTAGGCAAACAGGTCGTCGCCCTGGTTCCAGCCCACCTTGGCAATGTCGATGGCCAGACCCAGTGCCATGGCCGAGTGACCGGTGTCGCGTCCGCTCTCGTTCATCTGTCCTATCTGGCCGTAGGCACCGGGGACAACGGTCGTGCCGTTGCCGGTGGTGAAGGTGGATTCAGAGACATTCGATGTCGTAACCACCAGATTGCCTAAGAAGTCGGTGAGTCCGTCGTTCAGGATAGGGTTGGCCTTGCGGGGGTCAACGAAGGTGCCCACCTGGTCGTACTTGAAATAAGACATACCTTGGTTATAGATGAAGACGTCGTCGCAAAGTATGCCGATGGAGATGACGCACAGGATGTTGCAGAGGCCCCAGTTGCTCCAGTAGTGTCCGGGAGCCTGCCACCATTTGCCCGAATTCTCCCAGGTGCCGTTGCGGCCACGCAGGAAGTTGATGGCCTTGGGGTACCAAAGGGTGAGCATCCAGTCCTGGAACTGGCGGAATTCCTCGCGGCTCCAACCTTCGTAGTCGCGCATGAGTTCGGCTGCCTGGGCAAACTGGTAGCCATAGAGGCCGACGGCCAGACATTGGTCGGAGTTGCCGGTGATGGCCTTTGTGGTGTTGGCCCATGCCATGAGGATGCGCACTGCGGCCTCGGCATTCGCCTTCGTGCCTCCAATCTTCCATCGCAGGGCATTCTGGTAGGCCATCGTGGCGCCTCGTGCGGCGTTGATGTAGTTTTCTCCGCTGCCGCCACCGCGGACGATGGTCTCCTGGGGATAGGTCTGCACCGATGCTTGTGCATAGGCGGCACTGGTCAGTTTCTGGTAGGCCGATTTCACGCGGGTGTTGCCATCCTTCAGCTGCTGCTTGATGCGGTCGAAGTCGGCCTGCGTGTGCAGTCCGCCGGGATGGATGAAACCGCGGTCGGTATCGTATTCGGCAGTCTGTGCGTAGGCTGTCAGCGAAACCACGAAAAGAAAGAGCGTAAGAAGTTTTTTCATAGTCTTATGGTTTTAGTTTTTATAAGCAAGTTAACCTATCATGCTCAGCATGGGCCAAAGTGCGGCCATGAGGGTAAGAATCAACTGCTTCATGGCGTAAAGTTAGTAAAAAAACAACAAACGGACACCACAAATGCACGAAAATGTACACCTCTATGTTATAATTAATAAGTAACTTTACACTGTCAAATCCAAACATTCTGCACAGATAGAAGGGTATTGTCCCATACGTGGGACGAGCGTTTCCCATGCGTGGGACGAGTGTGTCCCATACGTGGGACAAGCGTCATCGACGTATCGTTGTTAATTATTATAGATATTCTCGCTCGAAAAAGTTCAAACAAGTTTGGCATTTTCCTTGCTTATTCGTATCTTTGTCCCGCAAATAATAAATATCTATCTGTATGAGGAACACATTACTACGTTCGATGACAATTCTGCTCTGCCTCTTCAGTGCCCTATCGGCAATGGCTGACGGCGAGATTTACTATGGTATCTATAAGGGCACAGGCACGCTCACGACCTTCGGTACGAAGAAGGCCGAGACCTACGACGTGGCCCTGCGACTGACGGACCCGACCCTGGAAGGACTGGAAGTCAGAGGCATACGCATCCCCGTAAACACCAATGCCAAGAACGTTACAGACTATAAAGTGTGGCTGACCCATGAACTGACCCTGGAAAGTGGAAAGATGGTGCCCGACATTGTCAGCGTGGACGTTACCCCCGACGGCAAGTGGGCCGAGGCCCGGTTGGCCGAACCCTACGTGATAGGCAAGGAGGGCGTGTATGCCGGATATTCGTTCAAGGTGTCGAGCCTCGATGCCAGCGACGATGCCGACCCCAACCGCACACCCCTGATGACGGTGAATGAGGAGAACCCCGAGGGACTGCTCCTGCACACCAACCGCACCTATCGCAAGTGGACTCCCCTGGCCGGTTCCGGTTCGCCCGCCCTGGTTGTGCTCATCGGCGGTGAGCGCATCAAGCCCCATGCCGCCACACTGGAGGCACCGGCCAACCTGTACACCCTCTTTGGCAAGACCATCAGTGCCACGCTGACGCTGGTGAACCACGGAACGGAGCACATCAAGACCATTGACTACGAAATAGAGATGGGCGGCAAGACGGAGACGAAGCACATCAGCAAGTCGCTGCAGGGCGGATATTACGGCCGCAGCACTACCTTTAACGTCACCATTCCCGCTGCCGACGAGCCCGGAACCTATCTGACAAAGTTCCGCGTGAGCAAGGTGAACGACGAACCCAACGAAGACCCGCAGACCGAAGTGACTACGCCTGTGGTGTACCTGAAGGAAGTGCCCCTGCACAAGCCCCTCGTGGAGGAATACACAGGCACGTGGTGCCAGTATTGCCCCCGCGCCCTGGCCGGCATGGAGAAAATGGCCGACAAGAACGGCGACAACTTCGTCGGCGTGGCCTATCATGTGCTGGACGAGATGGAGTTCGTATCATCCATCTATCATCCAGCCCAGCCCTCGGGCTTGCCCTCGGTATTCATCGACCGTGTGAAGGACTTTGCCCCCCTGACGGGACAGAGCGAGTGGGAAGCCCGTGCCGAGATTATTGCTCCGGCAGCAGTCAGTGTCAGTGCCGAGTGGACGGATGAGACGAAGACAAAGATTCGTGCCACCAGCACCACACAGTTTATCCGCGACTTCACGGGCAATCCCTACCGCCTGGGCTACGTGCTCATCGGCAACGACATACACAGCACCGCATGGAGCCAGCAGAATGCACTGTCCGGCTCTGCCACCACGGGCGATGCTTATCTGGACAAATACATCAAGGCCGGCAACCCCATACGCGACCTCCACTACAACGAGGTGGCCCTGGCCCAGTCGGCCGAGAACGGCGCCGGACTGCCGGAGAGCCTGCCTGCCGATGTGCTGGGCGATGTGGCCTACGAACACACCTTCGAATTCGACATCACCGGCAACGAACTGCCGCTGGTGAAGGACAAAATGGAGGTGGTTGTCGTGCTCATCGATACCCGCACGGGCGAGGTCGTTAACTGCAACAAGGGACACGTCGTAGACCCCACCGGCATTGATGAGATATCGGGAAATGCAGGAAGCGAAAAGGACGGTGCCGTCTACGACCTCAGCGGCCGCCGCGTATCGGCGCCCACAAAGGGACTCTACATCCAGCATGGAAAGAAAATAATCAATTAAAGCTAAAATAAGGAACTATGAAAAGAATCTTGCTGTCGCTCGCCTTATTTATCGGTGTAGCCAACTTCCAATTCTCTATTTTCGACTTTCAGCTCGGCACGGCCCATGCCCAGCTGCCCGCCATCACCCTGAAGACGATGGAGGGACAGACCGTGAAGACCGACACGCTGAACAACCAGGGCAAGCCCTTCATCATCTCGTTCTTCGCCACATGGTGCAAGCCCTGCAACCGCGAGCTGAGCGCCATACAGGAGGTATACGAGGAATGGCAGGAGGAGACCGGCGTCAAGCTAATAGCCGTCAGCACCGACCAGGCCCAGAACATCAACAAGGTGAAGCCTCTGGTGGACGAACACGGATGGGAATACGAAGTGCTGCTCGACCCCAACAGCGACTTCCGTCGTGCCCTGGGCATACAGATGATTCCCTTCACGCTCATCATTGACGGCAAAGGCAAAATCGTGTATAAGCACAACGGCTACACCGACGGTGCCGAGGCGGAACTCATCGAGAAGGTAAGGGAACTTACTCAAAATTGATAATGGATAATTGACAATGGATAATTGACAGGTATGAAGAATCGGTATATCCTATTGGTCTTGTCATTGTTGTCCGTAGGCCAATTCTCAATTCTCAATCCTCAATTCTCAATAGGAACGGCTTGTGCCCAAGGCGTGACCGTGACGGGAAGCGTGCAGAGCGACATGCTGGTGCCCAACGAAGATAAGGCTACTAAGTTTGTTAAGGGGGATCCAGAGAATGGATACGTAGATAATTTCATGACTAACACCTACGCAGACGTAGCCTTGCAGTCGAAATACGTTGACGCAGGTCTACGTTTTGAATTTCTCGAATTTCCTTTGCCAGGCTACAATAATTTGGCCAACGACTTCAAGGGCTGGGGTGTTCCCAACATCTTCGTCAAGGGTAAGTTGAAGCAGGTGGAAATCACGGCCGGTTCGTTCTATGAGCAATTCGGTTCGGGTTTCATCCTGCGCACCTATGAGGAGCGCTCGCTGGGCATCGACAACTCCCTGTTGGGTGGTAGGGTAGTGTACACCCCCTACAAGGGTGTTCGACTGAAGGCCCTTTCGGGTTTGCAGCGCACCTATTGGAAACTGAAGAAGAATGTCATAACGGGTGCCGATGTGGAACTGAACATTGATGAGTGGGCTCCCAAGATGCAGCAGAGTGGAACGCGGCTGTTGATAGGTGGCTCGTGGGTGAACAAGTTTGAACGCAAGGAGTTTACGTTGGTACCTACAGACCCTAATTATCGTTACAACTTTCCCCGATTTGTCAATGCCTTTGATGTTCGTGCCCATATGCAGCGGGGTGGATTTAGTATTTTGGCAGAATATGCGCACAAGTCACAAGATCCATCGAAAGAAAATTATTACAACTATAATGCAGGTAACGTAGGCATGCTGTCGGCTTCCTACTCCAAGCGTGGCATGAGCTTCCTGGCCCAGGCCAAGCGTTCCAAGTTGATGTCATTCCGTAGCCAGCGCAATGTTCCCGGCAATTGCCTCGCGGCCACTGTCAACCATCTGCCTGCTTTCACGATGGACCACACCTATGCCCTTGCAGCCCTTTATCCCTATGCTACACAACCCGATGGCGAGTGGGCATACCAAGCTTCGGCAGCCTACACGTTTAAGAAGAAATCGGCATTGGGTGGCAAGTATGGCATGACGACCAAACTGAACTTTTCCCATGTACATGAGGGTAATACGACCTACTATCAAGATATCAACCTGCAGCTCGAACGCAAACTGACGAAGAAATTCAAATTGAACTTTATGTATATGCACCAACGTGCAAACATGACTGTCATCAAGCGTGAGAGTGATATTGGTATGGTGAACAGCAATATCTTTGTCCTCGAGGGTAAGCACCAGTTTAACCGCAAGCACACGCTACGCTTCGAGGGCCAGTTCCTGCACACCCCCGACGACCAGAAGGACTGGCTATATGCGCTGGTGGAATACTCCTTCATGCCCCACTGGATGATAACCATTGCCGACATGTACAACGTGGGCGAGACCAACCGCCACTACTATCAGGGGCTGGTGACGTACAACATCAAGTCGCACCGCATACAGTTGGGCTACGTACGAAATCGTGAAGGTTTCAATTGTTCGGGCGGCGTTTGTCGTCGTGTGCCTGCCAGCCGAGGCGTGACTTTATCGTATAACTATAACTTCTAAGTTGAAAGTTGATAAATCAAATGAAACGTAGTTCTATAATAATATGTATCCTCTTACTCCTCTGCGCGTTATGTGTCACTTGTGACCACATAGGTGAGGATGAGCGGCTTATTTACGTTGAGCCCGTGGTAAATCCCGTTGATACGACGACAATAGATACAACTGAGTCTATTTATTACCGTTCGGTCTTAATAGAAGATTTTACGGGGCAGCGTTGTGTGAACTGCCCAGAAGCCACAAAAGTCATCCATAGTCTACAGGAAGCTTATGGCGATTCTAACGTCGTTGCGGTGGCTATTCATTCAGGCTTTTTTGCCAAGTCGGCATCTGGCAAGCCATATCCTATGGCAACGGAGATTGGTGACGAATACTACAACTACTGGAAATTGGATCATCAGCCTGTGGGACTTGTCAACAGACACTCTCCCAGTGACTATCCAGATTGGGCCACACAAACATACAACCAGCTGAAAGAGACTGCACGCGTGCGACTCACAGCGTCAGTTAGGTATGACGCTACCATCCGCACTCTTAATGTAGACATTCATTCTACCGCTTTCGAAGATATCAATGGAAAGTTGCAAGTGTGGCTTATCGAGGACAGCATCACCGCCTTCCAGTACCAGCCCGATGGTACGAACAACAAGGAATATGTACATAATCATGTCTTTCGTGATGCCGTCAATGGCAAGTGGGGTACCGACTTCAGCATCACGGTGGGTGAGACGCAGGAACAGACCTTCACCTACACCATCCCGGACGACAAGCTGTGGACGGCAACCGACCCAGTGCCTGCCAACGATGTTCCCAAATACTGGGTGCCTGAACACATGCATGTCGTCGTATTCGTCTACACCGAGGGTGGGGTAGAGCAGGTTGTTGCTGTGCCGATAGTGAATTAAAAAGGAAGAATTGAAAGTGATAAATGATAAATAATAATTTGCTTATGAAGAAAAAACTACTCTTTACGCTGAGCCTGTTGCTGGGTATCACAGCCTTTGCACAGCAGCGCATTCTGGCTCCCATGAAGGCCAGCAAGAGCGACATCATCCTCACGCAGCCCGAGGGCGACCTCCACACCTACATGCGCACGGGTGGATGTGTCGATGCTCCTTATGGCGGCATCCAGTACGACCTTACTCAGGATGGAGCCTTTGCGCGAGTCGTGGTTTCGCCCGATGGTCGCACGGCCTATTTCCAGAACATCATCTCCCGTGCAGCCACGGGGGCATGGGTCAAGGGTAACGTCGAAGGCGATAAGGTGAAGATTCCCTATGGCCAGGTCGTTTATTGGTTTGACGCCCCTGTCAATCCTTCCACAGGTCAGTCCGAGGAACCTTATGGTCTGAAGTTGGCTGAAGTGGATGTGAAGGGCTCGCACACCAACTACACCGTCAAGACCACGGGTAACGCCGTCTTCCGCATCGAGGGCGACTGGGAACGTCTCGTGCTCGAAGGCACCAGTGCCGATGTGCCGAATAAGAACGTCAAGGGCCTTGGCCTTGTGTATACCGACAAGTACGATGGCGAATGGGCCTACTACATGGACTACGAAACTGTCTACACCGAGGTCGCCGACCGTCCTGTCACTCCGCCCGATGGCGTCGTCACCGAGCGTTACTCCATTACGCATGGCATCTATGGCCACTTCGTAGACGTAGCCTTCGTGCGCGATGCTGTTTACATCAAGGGCATCTCTGACGAGTACCTTCCCGATGCCTGGATAAAAGGTACCTTCGATGAAGACAACAAGATTCACTTCCCCAGGCAGATGGCTGGTTCCTATCAGGTATATCTGTTCTATTTTATGGGCGTGGACATCGATAAGATAGACGACTACTACGGTGGTACCTATACTTACACATTGAACCCCGAAGACACAGAAATCGTCTTTGAATACGATCCGGAGACGCGCTGCTTCTGGAACAACGACCGTGCACTCATCGTGAACAACATGCGCGACTCGATAGACCGCTTCCAGCGCTTCCCCAAACCGGTGTTCCGCCCCTACGTGGAGCGTCCCGGTACGCCTTCGGCACCTGCCGTACTTGAGATTAACGACTTCTACTGGGAGTATGGCGGTAATCTCTCCACACTAGCCATCAGCGTACCCGTCACCGACGAGGAGGGTAACTTCATGGACCCCTCGAAACTCTTCTACAGCCTCTATGTCGACGACGACGAACCTTACTTACTCTACAAGGATGAGTACGAAGGACTGCCCTTCGATGAGGTGGAGGAGATTCCTTACCTCTACACCAACGACCGCAGCATCTTCCCCAAGAGCTTGGGCATGTACATCTATCAGAACGGCTTCGAGCGCATGGGCATCAAGAGCATCTACTATGGTGGAGGCGAACGCCATGAGTCGGGCATCTACTACTGCGTGCCCAAATCGCTCCAGGACGACGGCGTAGAGGGCTTGGCAGAAGAGAAGTCGCAGGATGCCAAATCTGTTTATGACCTCAGTGGTCGCCAGATTGTCCAGCCCAAGCGTGGCCTCTACATCCGCAACGGAAAGAAGTTTATCGTAAAATAATGTGATACCGCTATGAAAAGAATATTCCTTACGCTCGCCATGTTTGTCGGCGTAGCCAACTTTCAACTCCTGAATTACAACTTCCAGCTCGGCAATGCCCAGGCCCAGGACTTTGCCTATGAGTTCTGCAGGGCCGACGGCACCATAGTCCCCGACGGCAGTGTGGTCACCATCACGAAGGCCGAGGAGGCTGATGACGGTTCGGGCGACATCATTATGAATTCCGAACTCTTTGCCAAGCGCATCGACGGCGATGCCGAAGACTTGCTGCGCATAGCCTACGACGTGCAGTCGATGGACAACGGCAGCATGCAAATCTGCTTCCCCCAGGCCTGCAAATATATCTCTAAGACAGGTGCCGGAAGCACCCAGCCGGGCACGATGGCCAACGACCGTCTCTCCATCGCTACCGAATGGCTCCCCGTGACCTACGGCAAGTGCACCGTGAAGGTGAACGTGGAGACGGTAGTCAGCATCATTGGCGGATATTCGGCCATCGACGATGGTCCTGGCATCACGCTGCAGTTTGTCTATGCCGATCCCGCAAGCGTTGCTTCCAGCGTCAGCGTTGCCACGCCTGTGGCCTACTATTCGCTCAGCGGGCAGCGCCTCTCCGGCCGTCCTCATGGCATGGCACTCGTGCGCCTGTCCAACGGCAAGGTGGTGAAGCGATTGGTGAAGTGATAATATCCAAAACGAAAAAAGCCGGCACCCACGTCCTGTGGATGCCGGCTTTTTTTGTGTTTGTTATGTTTCTTGTCAAGAAAGTATTCTAATCCTTGCTGGCCACCTTTCGCCACTTTTCCAGGAGGGCGGTCATGTCTGCTGGGAGTTGGCTGGTGAAGTCCATCTCCTCGCCGGTGCGCGGATGGCGGAAACCCAGCGTGCGGGCATGTAGGGCTTGGCGCGGGCAGAGGTCGAAGCAGTTGTGGATGAAGGCACGGTACGAGGCCGTACGTTCGCCGCGCAGGATTTCCTGTCCGCCGTAGCGCTCGTCGTTGAACAGTGTGTGGCCGATGCTCTTCATGTGGACGCGGATTTGGTGGGTGCGTCCAGTCTCCAGCTTGCATTCCACGAGGGTGACGTGTCCCAGTCGCTCCAGTACGCGGTAGTGGGTGACGGCGGGTTTGCCGTTCGGGTTCTCGTCGGGCAGTATGGCCATTTGCAACCGGTCTTTGGGGTTACGGCCTATGTTGCCGCGAATGGTACCCTCGTCCTCGGCAAATGGCCCCCAGACGAGGGCATTGTATAGGCGGCGCGTAGAGTGGACGAAGAACTGTTGGCAGAGGCTGGCCTTTGCCTCGGGTGTCTTTGCAATGACCAGAAGGCCCGAGGTGTCCTTGTCTATGCGGTGGACCAGTCCCACGGTGGGGTCGTTCGGGTCGAAGCGTTTGTCGTCGCGCAGATGCCAGGCCAGGGCGTTCACCAATGTTCCGGTGAAGTTGCCGCATCCGGGATGCACCACCAGGCCTGCAGGTTTGTTCACGACCAGCAGGTCATCGTCCTCGTAGACTACGTCCAGGGGGATGTCCTCCGGAATGATTTCCCAGTCGCGCTTCGGACGGTCGAGCATCAGGGTGACGACATCGTTGGCCTTGACCTTGTAGTTGCTCTTTACGGGCCGTCCGTTCACCTGTATGAAGCCTGCCTCGGCAGCCTTCTGGATGCGGTTGCGGCTGGTGTCGCCCAGGTGGTCCATCAGGAACTTGTCCACGCGCATTGGGCTTTGCCCCTTGTCGGCCACCACGCGGCGGTGCTCATACAAGGTTCCGTCTGCCCCGGCGGCCTCTTCCGAGTCTCCTGGGAGGGAGAGGGTGTCGCCGTCGAAGAAGTCTTCCGCAAGTTCCTCCTCGGGAAGATATTCATCCTCCCCGATGGGGGTATTCAGTGGGGATTCGGTGTCGGGAAGTTTGAATGGGGCCTCAGTCATAGTCGAATGTCTCGGGTTGCTCATCGGGCTCAGGCGTTTCCTCGCCCTCGATTTCTTCGTCGTCGTAGTCGAATATTTCTTCATCCTCTACGACACCACTACCCACAATCAGCGTGATGACAGCATCTGTGGGCACACGCTGCCCTGCCATCACGCTGCGGCCCTGGCAACGTACTCCGTACACCCAGTCTTTGTCGCCGCTGGTGTATTGCACAGGTCCCAGTCGGAAGCCCAGTTGGCGCAAGCGGTCCTGGGCCTCGCGCAGTGAGCAGTTGTCGGCAATGTCCGGCAGACTGACGGTAGGCGATTCGCGGGAATTGATGGTCAGGTATATTTCGCGGCCCGATTTCACCTTGCTGCCCGCCTTGGGCAGTTGAACCATGACGGCACCCGAGGGACGTGAGCGGTCGTAGGTGGAATCCACGACAACAGCCACAAGGTCTTCCATCTCCAAGGTGTATTCGGCATCACCGATGAGGCGTCCCTCAACACTGGGCACAATGATTTCCTCGCCGTGGTGCGTGTATTTTCCCAGTCCTATCCATACGCCGATGGCCAACAAGACGGTCACCAGTGCCATCACAAGCAGATTGCCCCACAGTATGGGGCTCAGGATTTTCTCTTTGAACTCTTTTCCAGTCATACTGTCTTATTTTGCCGTAAAGGTACGAAATATTTGCGAATAATGAATTACGAATCCGGAAATAATAAAGAAAGGAGTGTCAAAATCGCTTTGACACTCCTTCAATCTCTAATCTCTAATCTCTAATCCCTAATCTCTAATCCCCATTCCTGGGAATCCGAAGGATTTACTTACCGTGACGCTCGTCAGCAACAGTCAACTTCTTGCGGCCCTTGGCACGACGTGAAGCTAATACGCGGCGACCATTGGCGGTAGCCATTCTCTGACGGAAACCGTGCTTGTTGTTGCGACGGCGATTGTGGGGTTGGAATGTTCTTTTCATTGTTTTTATATCGTTTTTATTAATTTCGGCCTGCAAAATTACTGACTTTTTTTGATACCTGCAAATTTTTTCGTAACTTTGCGCCCGAAAATCAGTAATTATTCATTAAAACATCTCTTATGATCAATTCACAAGACATTAAAAAGGGTACTTGCATCCGTATGGATGGCAAGTTGTATTTCTGCATCGACTTCCTTCACCGCAAGCCTGGTAAGGGTAACACCATCATGAATGTGACCCTGAAAGACGTAGTCAGCGGCAACGTGTTGGAGCGTCGCTTCAACATTGGTGAGAAACTGGAAGATGTTCGTGTAGAGCGCCGTCCGTATCAGTACCTCTATCAAGAGGGTGAGGACTATATCTTCATGAACAATGAGACCTTCGAGCAAATCACCATTCCTGCCGACCAGGTTACGGGCGTGAAATTTATGAAGGAAGGCCAGAACGTTGAGGTTGTGGCTGATGCCAGCACAGAGACGGTTCTCTATGCCGAACTGCCTGCTAAGGTGCACCTGGCTGTCACCTGGACCGAACCGGGCCTGAAGGGCGATACCGCTACGAATACCTTGAAGCCTGCCAAGGTGGAGACTGGTGCTGAGGTACGTGTGCCCCTGTTCATCAACGAGGGCGAGATTGTGGAAATCGACACCCGCGACGGCTCTTACCTGGGTCGTGTCAAGGCATAAAGCCTGAATGTGATAGATACAAAAAAGCCCTCCCCGCGACGAGAAATCGCGGGGAGGGCTTTTTTGTTTTTATGCTTCGGCTGCAGCCAGCAGAATCTCGCTCAGCGAAGGATGCGCATGCACCGTGTCGGCAATGTCATGGATGGTGGCACCGAGGCGCATGGCCAGTGTCACCTCGTGGATGAGGTCGCTGGCATGTGCTCCCAGGATGTGGCAGCCCAATATCTTGCCTTCGTGGTCGGTAAGTATCTTTACCAATCCGTCCTCGGCTTCCATGGCCAGTGCCTTACCATTGGCGCGGTAGAGTGCCTTGTGCGCCTGGTAGTCGATGCCGGCCTCGGTCAGTTGTTCCTCTGTCTGTCCCACCATGGCAGCCTCAGGCACCGTGAATACGGCAGCGGGAATGAGGTCATTAGAGACTTTAAGGTCCTTAAAGCCCTGAAGGTCCTTAAAGCCCTGAAGGTCCTTAAAGCCCTGAAGGTCCTTAAAGCCTTTAAGAATATTGGCCAGAGCCACGCGACCCTGTGCCGATGCAGCGTGTGCCAGTTGCATGAGGCCGTTCACGTCGCCGATGGCGTAAATGCTGGGTACGTTGGTACGCATGTGTTCGTCCACCACGATGCCACGCGGAGTCGTCTCGATGCCCATGTCTGCCAGGTTCAGGCTCTGGAGGTTGGCAGCCCTGCCGACAGCCATCAGCACCAGGTCGGCTTCCACACTCTGGAGTTTGCCTTTCTCTTCGAAGTCTACCACCAAAGGCGTGCCCTCGTGAATTTCCTTGGCAGCCGCACTGGTGTGGAACTCGATACCGCGTTTCTTCAGGCTCGTGCGCAGGCGCTTCGCCAAATCGCGGTCGAAGTTGGGCAGTACTTCCTTGCAGAACTCAATCACGGTCACCTGTGCACCCATGGCCTGGAAGATGCTGGCAAATTCCAATCCGATGACGCCGCCGCCGATGATGGCGAGGCGTTGGGGCAGGGTAGTGAGGTTCAGCAGTTCGGTGCTGGTCACCACCCCTTCGGCATGAGCACCGGGGATGGGCAGGAACTTTGTCACACTGCCCGTGGCAATGATGACGTTGGGGGCAGAATAGGTTTCCGTCCTATCTTCTTCTGAGGAGGCGGACATGACCTCTATCGTGTGACACTTGCCCTCACTCGGGGCCAACCCCTGGGTCGGGTAGAAGCGTGCCTCGCCCTCCACCAGGGTTATGCCGGGAGTCTTCATCAATTGGGCCACACCAGCCTTCAGTTTCTCCACCACCTCATTCTTACGCTCGATGGCTGAGGCCAAGTATTTGGAAGCGTCTTCTTCCTGTCCTTGGGGAGAGGGTGCGGTTATGCTTTCGGCCGAGTGGCACAGGCATTTTGTCGGAATGCAGCCCGCATTGAGGCATGTGCCCCCCAGGTGCTCCCGCTCAACGACTACCACCTGCAGGCCATTCTTGGCTGCACGTACGGCAGTCTCGTAGCCGCCGGGCCCTGCACCGATGATGATTAAATCACAATTATGCATAGACATATTCTTTATAGTCCGCCACGAATCAGAGCATCTTGTAGGTAAACTTCGGTTCCTTCACGGCCTTCACGTCGTCCATGCGGCGCACAGGGGTGTCGTGGGGCGCTGTCTTCAGCAACTGCGGGTCGGCCTTGGCTTCCTCGGCAATGCGCTTCATCACGGCTATGAAGTCGTCCAGCGTGTCCTTGCTCTCTGTCTCCGTCGGTTCAATCATCAGAGCCTCGTGGAACAGCAGGGGGAAGTAGATGGTGGGAGCATGGAAACCGTAGTCCAAGAGGCGCTTGGCCACGTCGAGTGTGGTCACATGGTCGGGCGAGTGGTGGTCGCCGCCATACTCCTCGCGCAGTCCGTCGAACACAAATTCGTGCTTGCACACTGTGTCGATGGGCAGCAGGTAGTGGCTGCGCAGACTTTCCTTGATGTAGTTGGCATTCAGCACACTCAGCTTGCCGGCCATCGGGATGTTCTCCTTGCCCAGCGAGAGCAGGTAGGCATAAGCCCGGATGATGATGCCGAAGTTGCCCAGGAAGAAGGAAATGTAGCCCAGCGATTCGTCGTCGCAGTGGAGGTCGTAGGCTGTGGGGGAGAGAGGGTTATTAGAGTCCTTAAGGGCATTAGGGGCCTTAGTGATGACCTGGGGATTGGGCAGGAATTGTTCCAACCCCTTTCTGACACCCACGGGACCGCTGCCCGGACCACCACCGCCATGAGGTGTGGAGAAGGTCTTGTGCAGGTTGATGTGCATCACGTCGAAGCCCATGTCGCCGGGGCGGCATACGCCCAGCATGGGGTTCAGGTTGGCACCGTCGTAGTACATCAGACCGCCGCATTCGTGCACCAGTCGTGCAATCTCTGGGATTTGTCGCTCAAAGAGGCCCAGCGTGTTGGGGTTGGTCATCATCATTCCGGCAATGTCGGGGCCCAGCAGGGGCTTCAGAGCCTCTACGTCCACCGTACCGTCGGCCAGCGATTTCACCTCCACAATCTGCAGCCCGCATACGGCTGCCGATGCGGGATTGGTGCCATGGGCCGAGTCGGGAACGATAATCTTTGTGCGAGCCATGTCGCCGCGGCTCATGTGGTATTGGCGGATGACCATCAGTCCCGTCAGCTCACCGTGTGCACCGGCATAGGGATTCAGCGTGAAGCGCGAAAGTCCGGCTATCTCGGCCAGTGTTCGCTGCACTTCGTCGTAGAGTTTCAGGCTGCCCTGTGCATACTTTGCCGGGGTCATAGGGTGCAGGTTGAAACCAGGCAGTTGGCACAACTCTTCGTTCAGCTTTGGGTTGTACTTCATGGTGCAACTGCCCAGGGGGTAGAATCCCGTGTCAACGCCGAAGTTGTTGTTCGACATGTTGGTATAGTGGCGCACCACGGTCAGCTCGTCGCATTCGGGCAGAATGGTCTTCGTCTGGCGCGACAGCGTTGCACCCAAGTCGGCAAGGCTGTAGCCCTCATATTCGTTTTTGGGCAGTGAATAGCCCACACGTCCAGGTTTCGAAAGTTCGAAAATCAACTTTCCGTAATAGGTTCTGTTCATAGGGCCATCTCTTTAATCAGTTCAACCATGTTGTCTATCTCCTGTCGGTTGCGGCGTTCGGTGCTGGCAATGGTCAGACAGCCGGGCATGAAGAGCGTGGGCACGCCCAACAGATACCCCTTCTCGGCCAAAGCCTCGCGCAGAACCTTTGCATCGCCCTTTACGCGTAAGGTGAATTCGTTGAGGAAGGGGCCCTTGAATACCTCTTCGAACTTTCCTGTCTTCAGCAGGGCATCGTGCAGATAGTGGGCCGAGGCATAACTCAACTCGTTCACCTCCTGCATGCCCTTCGGGCCCATCAGGCTCAGGTAGGCAGCCACATAGAGGCACATGAAGCCCTGTGCTGTGCAGATGTTTGATGTAGCCTTCTCGCGGCGGATATGCTGTTCGCGGGCCTGCATGGTCAGCACGAAGGTCCGGCGTCCGTCGGCATCCGTCGTTGCGCCCACCAGTCGGCCGGGCATCTTGCGCACCAGTGCCTCCTTCGTACACAGGTAACCGATGTACGGACCGCCGTAGCCCATCGGGATACCCAGACTCTGGGCATCGCCACAGGCAATGTCGGCCCTCCATTCGCCCGGCGTCTTCAGGACGGCCAGGGCAGAGGCCATCGTGTTCACGGCCATCAGGGCCTTATGCTCATGGCACAGGTCGGCCAGTCCCGTCAGGTCCTCCACGATGCCGTAGCGGTTGGGCTGGCAGACGATGAGTCCGGCCACATCGTCCTTCTCTATCAGTTGGCGTGCCACGTCTTTGTCCATCGTGCCGTCCTTTTCGTCTACCTCCACGAGGTCGACACCGTGGAACTTGGCATAGGTGCGTACCACAGCCAGTACGGCGGGCTGGATGGTTTTTGTGATGAGCACGCGGTTGCGTTTCTTGGCTGCGGCCACCATCATCATCATGGCCTCGGCCGTAGCGGTGGAACCGTCGTACATGGAGGCGTTGGAGATGTCCATGCCCGTAAGGTCAGCCATCAGGGTCTGGTATTCGAAGATATACTGCAGCGTGCCCTGACTGATTTCGGCCTGATACGGAGTGTAGCTGGTGCTGAACTCCGACCGGCTGGCCAGGAAGGGCACCACGCTGGGCGTATAGTGGTCGTAACTGCCGGCTCCTGCAAAGCAGACGAGCGGTTTGTTCTGTGCGGCCAGTTGCTGGATGATGCATCGCACCTCCTCCTCCGACTTCTCGCTGGGCAGATTCAACTCACGGTGGAGTTTAATCTCCTCGGGAATCTCGGCATAGAGGTCGTCCAAAGACCGCACGCCGATGACATCGAGCATCTGCTGGATATCATCGGCGGTATGGGGAAAATATTTAAATGAAGACCCACTCCCTGCCCTCCCTTGTAGGGAGGGAGAGGTTACGTTTGTGGGCATTACATTATTGCTGCTTTCATTCATTATTTTCTGTCTTTATGTCAGTAAATACTCCCCGCCCTACAAGGGAGGGGTGGGGGTGGGTCTTTTACTTACAGATGGCCTCGTAAGCCTTGGCATCCATCAGTTTGTCCAGTTCGCTCTTGTCGCTCAGCTGCACCTTGATGATCCAATTCTCGAAGGCATCCTTGTTGATGAGTTCGGGTTCGTCCTCGAGTGCCTCGTTCACCTCCACTACGGTACCGCTGACGGGGCTGAACAGGTCGCTGGCAGCCTTCACACTCTCCACGGCGCCAAACTCCTCGCCGGCCGTCACTTCGTCGTCCACCTCGGGCATGTCCACGTAAACCACGTTGCCCAACTGGTCCTGAGCATAATCGGTGATGCCGATGTAGCCAAACTCGCCTTCCACTCTCACGTACTCGTGGCTCTCAGCGTAGTAGAGCCCTTCAATAACTTTTGCCATAGTCGTAATATTTATTTTTTATAGTTTTTGTCATAGAAACGTTTCTTAATCACCACGCCGGGTTGCAGCTTCTTGTGGATGCGCACCTGTACGGGAGTGCCCAGTTTGGCATGTTCGATGTCCACCAGAGCCATGCAGACGCTCTTGCCCGTCGATATGCTGTTGTAGCCCGTGGTCACTTCGCCGATGACCTTGTCGTCGGCCACCACCTCGTAGCCGTGGCGTGGAATGGCACGGCCCTCCAGTTCGATGCCCACAATCTTGCGGGTCAGGCCCTCGGCCTTCTGCTTGGCAATAGCCTCCTTGCCCACGAACTCCTCCTTGTCCAGTTTCACGAAGATGCCCAGGCCGGCCTCCAGGGGCGACAGCTCGTCGGTCAGTTCGTCACCGTACAAGGGCAGGCCCACCTCGAAGCGCAGCGTATCGCGGCAACCCAGTCCGCAGGGTTTGGCCTCGCCGCTCTCCATCAGTTTGTCCCACATCTGCTGTATAAGTCCGTGGCTGGCATAGATTTCGAATCCGTCCTCGCCCGTGTAACCCGTGCGGCTGACGATTATCGTCTCGCCCTCCACTTCCATTTTCTTGAACGTGTAGAACGCCAGCTCCTGGCAGGCCAGGCCCAGCACACGTTCCACCACCTCCTCGGCCTTCGGCCCCTGCACGGCCAGCTGGCCGTAGTAGTCGCTCTGGTTCTCGGCCACGGCGTCGAATGCCTTTACCTGTTTGCTGATCCAGGCAAAGTCCTTGTCGATGTTGGCCGCATTGATGACCAGGAAGAAGCGCTCGTCGCCCTCCTTATACACCAGCAGGTCGTCGATGGTGCCACCGTTGGGGTGCAGCATCATGCCATAGAAGATTTTGCCCACAGGGGCACCGCTGACGTCGTTCGTGAAGATGTGCTGTACGAAGCGTTCTGCCTCGCGTCCTGTCACCAGCACCTCGCCCATGTGGCTCACGTCGAACACACCGCAGGCAGTCCTGACGGCCACGTGCTCGTCCGCGATGTCGGTGTACTGGATAGGCATCTCGAATCCGCCGAAACTGACCATCTTGGCCCCTTGGCGGATATGCCTCTCGTAGAGGCAAGTTCTCTTGTCACTCATAGTATTGTGTGTGTATTTGGTTAATTTTCGGCTCAAAAATACCAAAAAATATCGACATGGCAAAGAAAAAATCCTTCTATTTTCTCGCTATTCACTTTTCACTTTTCACTTTATTTCGTATTTTTGCATTGTTTTATGGTATGAATGAGTATAAAACGATAGCCGCAGAGCCCCTCTCCACGACGCAGACTCCCTTAGTCTCCGTCCTGATGGCCGTCTATAATGCCGAACCTTATCTTGCTGAGGCTCTGCACTCGTTGTTGTGCCAGACGCTCCGCGAAATAGAGGTTCTGGCCGTCGACGATGCCTCCACCGACCAGTCTCTCTCCATACTCCGGCGCACTGCCGCCGCGGATGCCCGTCTGCGCGTCTTCCGCCACGAGCAAAACCAGGGGCAGGCCGTGGCCCGCAACCTGGCCTTGCAGCACGCCCGGGGCCAATACGTCTGCATGGTGGATGCCGACGATTGGCTGGCCCCCGATGCCTTGCAGACGGTGGTCGACGTGTTCCGCAGCCATCCCCAGACCGACTGCGTGGTATTCCGCCTCATGCTGCATTGGCAGGCCGACGGGCGCGAAGAGGAATACTGCCGTCAGGGAACCGCACCGCTTCGCCCCGTGCCCTCGTGCATGACGGGCGAGGAGGCCTTCCGCCTGAGCCTCGACTGGACGTTGCACGGACTCTACACTGTGCGCCGCGAGATACACCTTCGCTATCCCTACGACACGAGCTATCGGCTCTACAGCGACGACAACACCACGCGCATCCACTATCTGCACAGTCGCGAGGTGCGCCTGTCCCCGGCCACGTACTACTATCGCAAGCATCAGACCAGCAGCACGATGGCCTCGTCGCCCAAACTCTTCCTGTACATGTGGGCCAACCTGAGCATGAAGCGCACCCTGGAGCAGGAGGGCGTCTCGGCCGACATACTGAGCGAATACGAACTGTGCCGCTGGCACAACTTCCGGGGCCAGTTGTGGCTCTATTTCGACCTTCGGAAACAATTCGACCCCTCTACCCAAAGGCGTCTGCAGTCGGAATTCCGCCATGTCTATTCCACCTTCCGTCGCCTCTTGCCCTTCCCCCTGCTGATGCTGTCGGAGCGTCTGCGCTGGCGTCTCCGCCGGTCCATTCAGCGCCGCCCCCTTTAACCCTTTAACCTTTTAACCTTTTAACATTTTAACCCTTTAACCTTTTAACCTTTCAAGAGTGAACGCAAGAATCATAGATCTACCCAAGATTACCGACCCGCGGGGCAATCTGTCCATCATCGAGGAGTGTCGCCAGATACCGTTCGACATCAAGCGTGTCTATTGGCTCTACGACATCCCCGGAGGCACGGAGCGCGGAGGCCGTGCACTGCGCCATACCGACGAGTTCATCGTGGCCCTCTCGGGCAGTTTCGATGTGGAGCTCGACGACGGTCACAGCCGCCAGGTGTTCCAGCTCAATCGCTCCTACTATGGTCTGCTGGTGCCCAGCGGACTGTGGCGGACGATGGTCAACTTCTCCACCAATGCCCTGGCCCTCGTCCTTTCGTCCACCGACTATTCGGAGGCCGATTATGTTTTCGATTACGATGAATTCAAAACCATAGCCCGATGACCCTTCCCACAGTATTCGATTGTTCGCTGTGCGAACTCAACAAGTTCCACTTTCCCGAGGGAAACCTGACCTATGTCTACCAGAACGTCCACGTGCCGTTCCCCATACGGCGTGTGTTCTATTCCTACGACATACCCGGCGGAGAGGACCGCGGAGCCCATGCCCACCGGCGTTGCCACCAGTTCATCGTTGCCGCCAGCGGCAGTTTCGAGGTGATGCTCGACGATGGCACCAACCGTCGCATCATACCCCTCAACCGTCCCTTCGTAGGCCTGCACGTGCCCCCCGGCATCTGGGCTGCCGAACAGCGTTTCAGCTCGGGCAGCATCTGCCTGGTGCTGGCATCCGAGACCTATGACGAGGAGGACTACATCCGCAGTTACGATGAGTATTTGGAATACATCAAGAGCGTGAAATGATAAAATACCTTGACCTGCAGGCCATCACCCAGTTGCATGGCGAAGAGATAAAGGCGGCCGTCGGCCGTGTGATAGACTCCGGCTGGTTTCTTCAGGGCCGCGAGACGGAGACCTTCGAGTCCGACTATGCGCGCTACATCGGCAGTCGGCATTGCGTGGCGGTGGCCAACGGGCTGGACGCCTTGCGGCTCATCTTGCGCGCATATATAGAAATAGGTATCCTGCGCGAGGGCGACGAGGTCATCGTGCCGGCCAACACCTACATTGCCACCATCCTGGCCATCACGGACAACCGCCTGGTGCCCGTACTGGTGGAACCCGACATCGACACCCTGCAGATCGACGACACGCTCATCGAGCAGGCCATCACCCCCCGGACGCGGGCCATCATGATAGTCCACCTCTATGGCCGCTGTGCCTATACGGCGCGCATTGCCGACATCTGCCGGCGCCATCGGCTCAAGCTGATTGAGGACAACGCCCAGGCCCACGGCTGCCAATTCCTGGGTTCGCTGCCCGATGCCCCAGCCCGAAGGACCGGTTCCCTGGGCGATGCCGCGGCCCACAGTTTCTACCCCGGCAAGAATCTCGGTGCCCTGGGCGACGCCGGAGCCGTCACCACCGACGATGCCGAACTGGCCGACGTTATTCGTGCCCTGGCCAACTACGGCAGCCGGCAGAAGTATGTCTTCCGCTATCAGGGTCTCAACAGCCGCATGGCCGAGACCGACGCCGCCGTGCTCGATGTGAAGCTTCGCTATCTCGATGCCGACAACCGCCGCCGTCAGCAGTTGGCCGCCCTCTATTACGAGGGCATCGCCAATCCGCTCGTCAGCCTGCCTCGCCGGATGGCCGACGAGGAGAACGTCTTTCACATCTTCCCCGTCTTCTGCGAGCGGCGCGACGAACTGCAGGCCTGGCTCGACAGTCAGGGCATACAGACCCTCATTCACTATCCCATACCGCCCCATCGGCAGGCGTGCTACCCCGATTGGAATGCCCGCTCCCTGCCCCTGACGGAGCGCATTCACGACTGCGAACTCAGTCTGCCTCTCCATCAGGCACTTACGGCCGACGAGATCCACGATGTGATTCGTGCGGTCAATACCTTTTCTATTCGCAAATAAGCTGGATGATCGCTTCTTCCGACAGTCCGCGTATGCTCCGTTCGGGATGGTGCTCGCGGATGGCCTGTGCCAGATTCTCCGGTGTGAAGGTCTGTCCTACAAGAGCCCGCTCAAAGCGTTCCCGGGCCTGACCCAGGTCGAAGAAGTCGCCACGCAGCACGACGTCGGCCACCCGGCTGCCCGACAGGCGGAAACAGACCTCCACCTGGCCGCAGCCCGGAATGCGTGCCGTGCGCACGACATCGCTGTGCACGGTGCTGCCGTAGAAATAGTCCGCCGCATAGTAGCGCTGTTCCAGCCGTTCTATTTCGTGCACATCCTCCGCCGAAAGGCAGACGGCGCGGTCGCAGAGCAGTTGACGAAGCCTCTGACGCAGTTCTCCGACGCCGAAGGGCAGGTAGTCCTTCAGCAGACCGATGCGGCTGCGCACGCTCTTCACCCCCTTCTGTTGCAGTTTGCTCACGTCGGGGTGCAGGGCCCCCTCCATCAGATGCGGATTGGTGTCGTACAGCATGGTGCCGTGGGCTATGCAGCGGTCGGTCTTTTTGTAAAAAGCATTGCCGCAGACCTTGCGCGGCGGTGCATCCGTGTCGTCACTCCTGATCACGATGTCGTTCCTGCCTGCCACGGCGGCCGGCGCCCCCATTTGGCGCAGAGCCTGTGCCACGGCCTCGGCATACTCACCGAAGAGCACCTCCACGGGGGCATCCTCGGTGATGAGGCTCGTCATGATGTTGCGCTCGTCGGCAAAGATGGCACCGCCGCCCGAACGTCGGCGAATGATGTCGATGCCCTCGCGATGGCAGAAGTCCACGTCCACCTCCTGGTGCATCACCTGGTTGCGCCCCATCACCACGGTAGGCCCCAGTTGCCATGTCAGGAAATAGCTGCCCCTGGGCAGACGGTCGGCAATGTACTCTTCGGCAGCCAAATAGAAAGCCGCCCTGCGCCCCTCAGTTTCGGGGGGCAGGGCTACGTAGCAGGCAGGGAAATGTCTTTTCTGTTCCATAATGTCAGGACTCGCCTTGGCGATGGTTACTCTGCTGCAAAGGTACGAATTATTTCTGAATACGCAAAGAATAAATCGGCGCGAACCCTGGGTGGGTCCGCGCCGAAGCATTTATGGTGCCTGAAAGGCGAAGTTGCGAAGCGGGGGTCAGAAGGCGATGTCGTCGTCGCTCCAGACGTTGAGGTTCTCATCCTCGGGAGCCAGTACGTCCAAGCCCGAGTCGGCACCCGTAGTGGAAATCTCCAGCATGAGGCCGTCCTCCAGTTCCATCACTTCCACCTCTGTCTGAGGCATGATATATGTCTTTTTCATAAGCTTACAATGTTTTTCGTTAAACATTACTCGGGTCCGGTCGCTTACTTGCGGACTACCTTCTTGCCGTTCACTACGTAGATGCCGCGCTGCGTCTTCTGTACGCGCTGGCCGCTGAGGTTGTAGATGACGCTGCCCTCGCCCTCAGCCTGCAGGCTGCGGATGGCGGTCTCACCCTCGCCCAGGCCGAAGGCCTTGACGCTGCTGTCTACGGTCAGGTAGGCATGGTAGGCGCCCACGGTGGGCTGGCTGGCCTCCTCTACCAGGTAGAAGGCGACGTTGCCATCCTGGTTCTGCAGCACGTAGCTGGCAGCGGGAGCCTCGGTGTCGGCATACACGCCCGTCACTGCCATCAGCAGGAGGGCGAGGGTTGATAAAATTCTTGTTTTCATCATTGTTTTGTTTTTTACTTGTTGTTTTTATTGTTTTTGTCTTCTAACCATTCTCCCACCTAAAGGTAGGAGTGTGGCTTTGCAATCATGAGACAGACGGACAAAAGCAAACCGCCGAGGCTCTCTGACCAGAGAATCTCGGCGGATATTATTTTCTGAGGGGGATTTTGGGGAATCAGTCGTGCATATTTTGCGCGTGGCAGGCATCGACCACTGTAATGGTGT
>CAMOUQ010000025.1 GCA_946626595.1 uncultured Prevotellaceae bacterium
TCATATATGCATCCTCCTTTCTTTCCTGCAAATTTACATAGTTTCTCCCAACTGACCAAACGTGGAGAGTATGTTCTTCAGCATACCCTCCACGCTTAGAACTAATTTAGCCTACGAAAGGCGGTCGCGTCCGTCCATACCTTCACCAGACGGGAGCTTGCGTGTTCAGTAGAAAAAGTAGTAACCGCTCGTCCCATAGGTGGGACGCGCCTAATCCACCCGAGGACTGAGACCGGGCGTCGGAATTATCCGCCGCCCTTATCGTTTCAGTATGGCCCGAACTACGAACCATAGGTGCTCGGCTATGGCTGTTGGCCATCCGTAGTGGTGCGCCATGAGGCGGAGGCGTTCGATGAGTGAGCGGCGATGGTTCTGGGTGGTCATGCCCTCGCTGAGGTAGTCGGTGAGGATGAGGTGGGTGTTGAGGAAGCGGAGGCGACGCTTTTCGGCCCGCTGCATGATGCGGATGCACCAGTCGTAGTCGGCAGAGTAGCGATAGCTGAGGTTGTATGGCGTGGCCTTGGCCAGGTCGGTGCGGACGTAGAAGCTCTGGTGGCATACGAGCATGCCGCTGCGGAATGATTTGCTGTTCAGCGCCTCGGGGGCCTCCAGGCGCCGGTGGCGCAGAAATCTCCCCTCGTTGTCCACCAGGTCCGTTTCGCCATAGAGGACGGCATAGTTGACGCGGTCGCGCTGCCAGTCTGCCTTTTGGGCTATTTGTTCCAGCGTAGTGTCCTCGTGCAGTTTGTCGCCGGCGTTCAGGAAGACCAGGTAATCGCCCGTAGCCTGCTGTATGCCTTTGTTCATGGCGTCGTAGAGTCCGTTGTCGGGTTCGCGAACCACGCGGATGAGATGCTTCTTGTCGCCATTTCTCTCGACATAGCGCTGCACATGGCTCATCGTGTGGTCGGTGGAGCAACCGTCGATGATGACATGCTCGATGCGCGGATGGGTCTGCTGCTCCACGCTTTGGAGTGTCCGTTCGATGGTCGATTCGGCGTTGTAGGTGACAGTGATGATGCTTATCAGAGGGGGATTGGTCATTGGTCAGGGGATTTGGGGCTTAAAGGCTTTAGGGGCCTTGGGGGCCTTAAAAGCCTTGGGGGCTCTAAGGTATTCTTGGAGATAGAGTTGGGCTACGCGGTGCTCGTTGTAGGTCTCGCGGGCATATCGGATGGCGGCTTCGGAGAGGGTGGGGTGGTCGAGGGCGTAGCGGATGCCGAGTGCCAGGTCGTCGGCATCGCGGTATCGTGCCACGTAGCCGTCCTCGAGGTGGTGAATCATCTCGGGTATGCCGCCCACGCGGAAACCTACGCAGGGCGTGCCGCACGACATCGCCTCTACGATGGTGTTGGGGAGATTGTCTTGCAGCGAGGGGGTGACAAAGACGTCGGCTGCGGCATACATTGCTGCCATGCTCTGTTCGTCGTGGAGCTGGAAGTCGCCCCCTCGGCCGACGCTGACGACCCTTACGTCGGGCAGTTGTTGCATGGCCTGTTCCAGGTAGCGCATGCCCTTGCGCTCGTCCGTCACCTTCTGGCAGCTGAAGAGCACTATCTTCTGCTCCTGTGGCAGGCCAAACTGGGCACGTGCCTCGTCCTTCGGGATGGGGCGGAAGATGCTGTGGTCGATGGGGTTGGGGATGGAGACGATGCGGTGGCCCTGGGTCAGCCGGCTGCGGCGTGCCTCTTGGGCTATCCACTGGCTGCAACCCACGAAGGTGATGTCGGCGCGGTGCCAGATGTCTTCCTTCTGCCGAAATACCTTGTAGGAAAAGTCGTTGGCACCGGGATGGGCCAGTTGGGGGCAGTGTTGGCAGTGGGTGTGGAACCGTTCGCAGTCCTCGGCATAGTGGCACACGCCGGTGTAGGGCCACTGGTCGTGCATTGTCCAGACGATGCGTTTGCCGCTTTGGAATATGCGGTCGAGGCTGCGCAGGGAGAGGAAACCCTGGTTGACCCAGTGCAAGTGTACGACCTCGGCCTCACGGAATGCCTGCGACCGCGTGATGTCCTCGCCGCAGTTGGCAAAATCCACCTGCCACAGGCCGCGCTGGCTCCACCCGTTTGCCATGAAGATGCGCATGCGTTCCCAATAGAAGGGCCATCGGGCCTGCCGGGTCTGCATTTCCACCTCAGCGCCCTCTTGCCTGAGGGCGTTCATCAGTCGGTTGGCAGCGATGGCCGCTCCGCCGGTCCGTTCCGAGGTGTTGACGATAAGAATCTTCATGGTCTCAACTTCTTATATATATAACGGACGATTTTGCCCAAAATTGTGTAGCGTATGCCCCAGTCGGTGATGGCTTGGGCAAACTGCGCCTCGATGTCGGGGTCTTCGGCCGGGTGTTCGACCTTGGTCAGGGGGAGGGGCTGCTGCTGCGGTTCGCGGTCGAACTCGTACCACTGCAGCAGGCTCCACGACTGGAAGTGGGTGCCTCCGGAGAGCCCGATGTTGCGGACCATCGTACGACCGGGCGTCAGGCAGAGGCCGTGGGCCCGATAGATGGCCAGTTCCCAGCAGATATCCCAGGGTATGGGCCGTTTGTCGAGACTGCCGAGACAGCGGAAGACACCGCCGTACTGTATGCGGTCGAGGTCGTCGGGGGAGAGGCCGCTGAGGGCCTCTTCGCGAGTCGTATAGTGGCGGAAATGCCCATTCCATCGGTCTTTCCACGTTCCCCATCCCCATCCGCTCATGTGCGGGGTGAAGTAGAAGGGAACGTCCGGGAGGGCCAAGTTGGTGAAGCCGGCAACGTGCATCACGCGCGGAACGTCCTTGTAGAGGTCGAACGCCTGGTTCATGTATTCGAGGTAGTAAGGCGACGTGACGATGTCGTCCTCCAGGACGATGATGCGGTCGTGCGTCTGGAAGACCTGTGCGATGCCTTCCGTGATGTTGCGCTCCAGGTAGATGTTCTCGGGCCGTGCCACCAGTTGGAATGTGGCAAAGGCCTTGGCAAACTCGCCAGCGACGGCTCTTACCTCACGGACTTGCTGCCACGATTGTTCGTCCTTCCCGCCGTCCGAGAAGACGTATACCTGCGTCTCGCTGGCCAGCGTATTGCGGGCCAGGGCCTCCAGCGTGCGGCGCGTGTTGTCCGCCCGGTTATATACGAAAAGAGCTACGGGTGCATGCTTCATGGGGACAAAGATAGTAAATAATTGATAATTGACAATTGATAATTGGTAATTATTTTTGTATCTTTGCGCCGATGAAAGCAAGAAACCATGCCTTTGACCTGCTGTGTGGACTGTGCATTGTCCGGATGGTGATGCTGCATGTGGTAGGGATGTGCCACCTGCGTGGCGAGTACCATTTCGGCAAACTGATGTCGTGGACGTTCTTCTTCCTGGCCTTTTTCTTCTTCAAGGCCGGGTATTTCAACAAGACGGTCAGCGGCCCCTCGTGGTTCTTCGTCAAGGACAAGGCCCGGCGCCTGCTCGTGCCCTATCTTTCGTGGGGTCTGATAGGCAACCTGGTGTACTTCGGTTTTCTGTTCGGCTGGCCCCGCCTGTTCGCCTCCACCGTGCAACAAGTCCGTTGGGACCACTTGTGGGAGTTCAGCCATTTCTATGGCAATCCGCCTGTGTGGTTCCTTTTCACCTTCTTCATGATGTACCTCGGAGTGCACCTGTGGCGGCGCTTCGTGCATCGCGAGACCTGTCTGTGGGTGTTGCTCCCGGGCCTCTCCTATCTGTTGTATAAGCAGGGCAACCCCCTGTGGCTGAGCCTGAACAATGTGCCGCTGGCCATATTCTTCTTCGAACTGGGGCATTGGTGGCACGGCGTGCAGCAACAGGTGCCCCGCTGGTGGTTCTTCGCACTCTCCGTGTTGCTGGTCGTGCTCTTCGTCTATGGCAACCGCCATTGGCACGGCGAGTTCGACATCAGCCGCAACAATTGGATACAGCGCCCCTGGGGCTGCATGCTCAATTCGGTGTGCGCCGTCTGCGGTTTGTCGGGTGTGCTGCTCTCGCTGCCCCTTCGGCGCGTGCCCTTGCTATGCTTTGTGGGCGAACATTCGATGGTGTTCTTCGTCATGCACTATCCGCTCATCTACCTCTATCGCATGGGCTTATGCGTATGCCACGTCAGCATCATCGGGCAGTGGTTGCATGCCGGAGCAATGCTTGTGCTGATATTCCTCCTCTGTTCGCTCTCGGTGCGTGGGATAGAACGGATTCCGTGGCTGAGCGGGAGATATAAAAAAGTTGAGAGATAAATTTGGTAAATCGCTCGGTTTGCACTACCTTTGCAGTTATGAAACAGCGAAACCACGCTTTCGACTTTCTGTGCGGCGTCTGCATCATTCGCATGGTGAGCTTGCACGTCATGGCCTTCTGCGGTCATGCCGACGATGACTGGTGGCGCGAGGTGATGCAGTGGACCTACTACTTCATGTCGTTCTTCTTCTTCAAGGCTGGCTATTTCAACAAGAGCGTCCTGGGCGACAGCCGCCGCTACTGTCTGGACAAGGCCAAGCGGCTGCTCATCCCCTATGTGACCACCGGACTGATAGGCGGTGCCATCTACTTCTCCTTCCTGCCATTCCTCTTGGAAAAGTATCACCACCCCATCGAACCCCTGGAGCTGAGCCACGTCTGGACCACCAGTTCCTTCTATGGCAACAATCCAACGTGGTTCCTGTTCAGTTTCTTCGCGGCCTACATAGCCATCCATTTCCTGGAGAAGTTTCGCCATTGGGCCCTGGCCCGTGCGCCCCACTGGCTGTTGCAGTGGTCTTCGGCTCTCTATTTCGTTTTCCCCTTCGTCAGTTATTGGCTCTACACGCTCGACAATCCGTTGTGGATGAGCCTGAGCAACGTGCCCATGGGGCTGTTCTTCTTCGAACTGGGACGCGCATGGAGCCGCATTCTCGGGCGCTGGTCGGCCGAGACGTCCATCCGTGTTTCGGTCGTCCTCATACTTCTGTTTGTGGCCAGCAACATCGCCTTCCACGATAGTTCGTACACGATGTCGAGCAACAAGTTCACGGGCGACCCCATCATCACGGTTCTCAACATCACGGCCATACTTTGCGGCCTGTCGGGCCTGCTCATAAGTGTGCGGCTGCCCCGGATTCCTGTCGTCAACTTCATCGGTCAGCACTCGATGGTGTTTTTCGTCAGCCACTATCCGATTCTCTATTACTACAAATTTGTACACCTGTGTTTCGCCCGCAGCATCTTCGGGCGCTACGATGACGTATTGATACTCCTGCCCGCCATATTCCTCATCTGTGCCTGGCTCGTTCCCTACATCGAACGCACGCCCTGGCTGAGCGGAAGGTGGCCGAAGGAGTGACTTCGGAAACTTGTGAATAAAGGAAAGAAGATGGAAGAAAACAAAAAAGAAATTGTGATAGGCTACACGGCCGGGGTGTTCGACCTTTTCCACATCGGGCATCTGACCTTGTTGAAAAATGCCAAAGGACTGTGTGATAAACTCATTGTGGGCGTCACCGTGGACGAACTGGTGACCTACAAAGGTAAGAATCCCATGATACCCTTCTCCGACCGCATCGAGATTGTGCGCAACATCAAGTGTGTGGATGCCGCCGTGCCTCAGTACGACATGGACAAACTCACGATGTGCAAGAAGCTCGGAGCCACGATACTCTTCGTCGGCGACGACTGGTACGGGACGGATAAGTGGAAGGAATACGAAAAGCACTTCAGCGAGGCAGGCATCCGCATCGTCTATTTCCCATATACCCATGGCGTGTCGTCGACCAAAATCACGGAAGCCCTGACCGCCGTGCGCGACAAGGACTGAACACAGCAATCCGAAACTAAACCAGTGAGATTATGAGCAACAAAGACTTTTGCCTGAGTTCGTACATCGCCTTCCGCTACATCTGGAAGGAGGGCATGGACTTCTACCCTGGGTTCCACCACCACAACTACGAGCCCATACCGAAAAGCGAACAAATTCCCGTTGTCACCAGTGCTGACATAGACCGTGAGATACAGCGGCAGATGGATGCCCTCTATGAGCGCTACGACCACATCGGCATCCTGCTCTCCGGTGGCATGGACAGCGCCAACCTGGCTGCCTATCTGCGTCCGGGCAGTCATGCCTACACCTTCACCTCGGCCACGGGTGTGTTCGATGCCGACGTAGAACGGGCTGCCAAATACTGCCAGAAGTTTGGCCTGCAGCATCATCTTATTGATATCGACTTCGACGACTTCAAACGATATACGCCTATCGTGATGGCGGCTAAGGATGCCCCGGTGCACAGCATCGAGCCCCAGATTTATAAGGCGGCCGTACAGGCCCGAAAGGACGGGGTGGAGATGGTGCTGGTGGGCGAGAGCGCCGACCTCATCTTCGGCGGCATGGACAAACTCATCACTCCCGAGTGGACCTTCGACGCCTTCGTGCGCCGCTATACCTTCCTCGACCCCGAGCTGGTGCTCTCCAACCCGGTCAGTCAGGCCGAACTGTACGAGCCTTACCGCGTGGGGACCGACGGCATCGATGTCATGCGATTCATGGACGAGGTGTTTGCCATCGAAAGTTCCAGTTCGTACCTCAACGCCTTCGCTGTGGCCCGCATGCCCTATTATGATCCCTACGCCCGCCTCGTGATGGCCGAACCGCTGGACATGCAGCGGGTGCGTAATGGCGAGCCCAAATATCTGGTGCGCGGACTGTATGCCATGAAGTACCCCGAACTGGAGATTCCCTTCAAGATGCCCATGCCACGCCCCGTGGACACCATCTTCAAGGATTGGAAAGGCCCCACGCGCAAGGAGTTCCGTAAGGACATTCCCATGCAACAGCTCACGGGCAACCAGAAGTGGCAACTCTGGTGCGCCGAGCAGTTCCTCAATCTTTTCGACTGAAAATCATTCGACTGAGAAATGATAGACGATCCATTGAAAAAGAAACTTCTGGAGACGTTTCTGTTTACCAAAGACTTTCTTGCTCGGCACGGACTGCGTTATGTGGCCTGTGGCGGCACGGTGCTGGGGGCCGTACGGCACAAGGGATTCATTCCCTGGGACGATGACATCGACATCTACATGCCTCGTGCCGACTACGACCGTCTCCTCACCCTCGGAGACGAACTGGCAGACGCGCACTACGAGATAATCTCCACTGCCACGCCTGGCTACTACATGCCTTTTGCCAAAATCAGCAGCCTCACGTCCACCATTTGGGAGTTCGAACGCCTGCCGCTGGTCATGGGTGTGTACATCGACATCTTCCCCTTGGACGAGTTTGATGAGCCGGACGACGTGATTACTGCCCGACAGTATCGCAGCCATTACTTTTTCGATAAATACATCAATGCCCTGAGCCACTATCCGCTTAGTTCGTGGTGGAACTGCATCCGGCACGCCGACGTGCACGGACTGGGTCTGCGCGTGCTGAATCTGTGGCGACGTCGGAATCCCCGACGCTACCTGCAGGCTTTTCTCGATTTCGAGAAGACTTATGTGGGAGGGCAAGGCCCGAAATGTGTGTGTGTGACGCAGTGGGAGGGCCGCATCTTCCGCAGCGAATGGTTCAGCGACGTGGTGGAGTTGCCGTTTGAGACGACCACCGTGACCGTGCCGCGTGCCTACGACGAATACCTGACGCTACTCTATGGCGACTACATGCAACTGCCGCCGCCCAAGAAGCGCATTTCCCATCCTCATTTCTTCACCGACCTGGAGCATAGGCTCACGCTCGACGAAGTGCGTCATCAAACTCTCGGTTATTCAAACTTAAAAAAGAGTGAGTAGAGCACTGGTATGAATATCAGGACGATGATTGTTCCTGCGAAGAGACCACCCATGATAGTGGCAGCCATAGAAGAGAACATATCGTCGAAGAGCAGAGGTAGCATACCGAGAATGGTGGTGAGCGAGGCCATGGTGACGGGGCGCAGACGCGAACGCGATGCCGTGATGATAGCCTCAGTCGGCGTCATTGTGTTCTGCTGGAGCTGGAGTTGGATTTCCTCTACCAGCACAATGCCGTTCTTCAGCATCATGCCCACAAGACCCAGCGCACCAACGATGGCCACGAAGTTGAATGTGCTGTCCGAAATGAGGATGGCTGGTATGATACCCACGAAGACGAAGGGTATGCAGCAGAAGAGCAGCAGCGATGTGCGGAACCGACGTGTGATGGCCACCAGGATGCCCAGCATGAGCATGAAGACCAAGGGATAGGGAGCAAAGAGGTTGGCTATGGAGAGGTCGGAGGCGTACTTTTCGCCGCCCCAGCGGATGGAATAGCCTTCGGGCAGTTCCCACTTATCTATTTCGCGGGCCAGTATGGAACGAGCTTCCTCTGTCAGATAGCCTTGGGCGGCACAGCCAAGCAGGCTATGTATGCGCTCACCGTTGTAGCGCGGTATGACGGGCGGTTCCCATTCTATGTGCACCTTGTTGCCAATCTCGCCCAACTGAGCCGAGTGGGGGAGGTGGAATGCCAAGCTACTGGGGTTGAGGGCCAGTTGGCTCAGTTCGGTAGTCGTTGGCAATTGGTTCAGCTGTGGAAGCAGACTGAATACGGTGGCATTGTTGAGGTCGGTCAGCGGTTGCCCCTGCTGGTCGGTGAGGCTGACGTAAAGATTGTGTGATACGTTGCCATCGTAGTAGCGGCCCACAGGCAATCCGTCGGTAGCCGACATCAGTGAGAGACCGACCTCAGTGCGCGACACGCCACGTTGGCGGGCACGGGTCTGGTCGTAGTCGACAACGAGGGTGGGCACAGGTGCACTCCAGTTGGAGGTAACGGGGTCGATGGCACCCAAGCGACGGTTGAGGGCCATGGCAGAGTCTGCCAGTTGGTGAAGTACGGCAGGATCTGGCCCTTGGAAGGCCAACTCAATAGGATAGCGCATGAACATGAGGTTGTAGCGCTTGAAGAGCAGGTAGGCATCGGGATATTTTTCTGAGAAATGCTTCTGCAGTTCGACGATGTGCTCTTCCAGTTGGCGGCTCGACTTGAAGTCGATGATGAGTTCTCCGTATGAGAGTTGGGGCAGAGGCACAGGGCGCACCAAGTTGTAGCGTCCGGGGGTGTTGCCGATGGAGGTGGTGACGTGTGTCACGTAGTCGAGCTGCATCAGTTCCTTACGAATCTTCTCAAGATCAGATTTCACTCGTGTAGTATTGACCCCTTCTGGCAGCTTGTATTCCATGTATAGCTGGTCGTACTCCATGTCGGGGAACAACGTCTTAGGCATGAACTGGAATCCGATGCCAGACAGCACCAAAAGGCAAATCATCACACTTACGGTAAGCCAGCGGTGGCGTAACGACTTTTCCAGCAGACGCGTGAACCAGTGATACACAGGATGGGCGTATGGCGTGGTGGCAGCTGCGGCAGGAGTGGCGGCTGCGACTTGGAGTTCTTCCTCCTCTTTCTTGTATATCCAGCGGCTGGCCATTATGGGTACGAAGACCAAGGCCAATACCCACGAGAGGAGCAATGACACGGCCAGTACGATGAACATGTCGCGTACATAGAGGCCCGTGACATCGGGACTGATAAAGATGGGCAGAAAAGCAAGGATGGCTATGAGCGTTGCTCCCAACAGGGGGAGAGACGTCTTGCGTCCGATGTCACTTAGTGCCTCGGAACGCGGTTTCCCTGCCTGCTTGTCGACGAGTATGCCGTCGATAATGACGATGGCATTATCTACCAACATGCCCATGGCCAGGATGAACGACCCCAGCGATACGCGTTGCAGTGCACCGTCCATCTGTTTGAGAATAAGAATGGTGCCAAGTACGGTGATGATAAGTGTGATGCCCAGAATAAGGCCAGAGCGGAAGTTCATGCAGAACATGAGCAGTACGATGACCAATAGGACGGATTCGACGAGGTTGATGACGAACGTGCGCATGGCATCCTCTACGCGGTTGCTTTGGAAAAACACCTTTTCGCATTGGATGTTGTGCGGGAGGCGGCTGGCCTTGAGTTTCTCCAAGTGTTCCTCCACAAGGCGTCCCACCTTTATGATATCGGTGCCCGACTCGGCTGAAATGAGCAGTCCCAATGCTTCCTTGCCGTCACGCAACATCTCGGCGCGGCGCACCTTTTCGGGTTCCATGCTCACGTCGGCAATGTCACCCAGACGGAACTGGTCGCCTTGATGCCCCTGAAGGATGAGGTTGCGAATATCATCGATAGAGCGATAACGATCGTTAACGCTGACGCGGATGCGGTCTTCGCCGCTGAGGAAATAGCCCGAATAGACCGTGGCATCCTGGCCATTCAGTGCGCTCAGCACTTCGGCCGGCAGCAGGCCGAGGTTCGCCAACTTGTCTTGGCGCAAGGCGATATTGACGCATTGCTGCTCCGCTCCGTAGATATCGACATGATTCACACCGTCCAGTCGTTGCAGTTCGCGACGAATCATCTTGGCGTACTGTTCCAATTGTTGGGAAGCCATCCCTTCGCCCGACAGGGAATAGAAGAGGCCCGAGACGGCGCCAAAGTCGTCGCGCACTTGGGTCTGAGTTCCTTGTGGCAACTGGGCGGCAGCTATGTTGTTGCGCATCTGCTGCCAGTTCTTAGACAGTTCTTTGGGGGGAACTTCGGCCTTCTGCGTCACAAGGATATAGCACATATCCGGATAGCTGTAGCTCTCCATGTAGAGCACATTCTCAGTCTTGTTTATGCTGTTTTCCAAAGGCTCTGTCAGTTCCAGCTCCACCTGGTGGGCCGACGCGCCGGGATATATGCCAACGACCACTGCCTGGCGCACCACAATCTCGGGGTCCTCCAGTTTTGGCATTTTGTAGTAGGAAACTATGCCGCCCAGCGTCAGGATGACGATGAGCAAGAATACCAAACGCTGGTTGGCCAGTCCCCACTTGGAATAATCGATATTCATTTCGTGTTACGTCTTATAGCAGTTTTCCTACATTCTCGGGCGATGGCTTCTGCAGAGGCTTCACCTTTTGCCCATCCACCAATTTACTCAGACCTGAGGCTACGACTTGCTGGCCGGGCTGCAGACCGCTGGAGATAACGGTCTTCCCATCGGTGCGAAGAGCCTCTGTCTGGACGGCGACGCGGCGAACAGTGTGGCTGCCCTCGTCATACAGATAGGCGAAGGTCTCGTTTCCCTTGTGGCCAATGGCTCCGTTGGGCACTGTGACCTGACTGTCGGAGGCCGTTGATTCGTGCGTGATGCTGACCATGACACTCATGCCCGGCGTTATGTCCTTGGCCTCTTTGCCCAGGCTCAGTCGCATCTGGAAGAGTTGGTTGGCGTTGGCCTTCTGCGTGATGCTCTTAATCGTTAGCGGGAAAGTTTGGTCGGGCCGTATGGCGAATGTAGCCGTGCAGACAGCATCCTTGCTGCGCAGGTATTCGTCTTCGGGGACGTTGATGACCACCTCTGCCGTGGCCGACGAGAACAGACCCATGACGGGCAGGCCAGGGCCGGCAGCCTCCTTGTCGGTGCGATAGACGGTACTGACGTAGCCCGAATAGGGCGCGAGGATGACGCAGTCGGACAGTTGGTCGCGGTGGTTCTTCAGTTTGGCACTGATGCGCTCCAGACCTGAGCGGGCCTTGTCGTAGTTGTTGTCCGATACGGCGTGCTCGGCGTGCATGGCAATAATGCGCTCACACTCGGCCTTCACCTGGCGATATTCCGACTCGGTTGCCGAAAGTTGGGTCTCATAGTCGCGGCTGTCTAAGCGGGCGAGCACTTGGCCTTGCTTCACGTAGTCGCCCTGCTTGACGTATACGTGCTCAATGATTCCTGCCACCTTGAAGGATAGGTCCGTGTTTTCTTTTGCCTCGGTCTGTCCGGGGTACTGGGCATGAAGGTGGGATGTGTTGCCTTCGACCTCGACTATATCGACAAGGAGTATGTCGGACTTGCTCGATGGTTGTTTACAGCCTGTCAGCAACAGGGCTAAGGCCAAACTCATTGCAACACTTATTTGCTTTGACATATTTATCTTTTTATATGCTATATATTATAATACTACCTTAATAAAACAGTCTGCCTGCAGCCTTACGCCATTTCACCACTTTGCTTTTTAACTGGTATCTGCTTTCTACCAGTTCGGCATAAGCCTGTTGCCAGAGGAGCTGGGCCGTAAGGAGTTCGGACAGCGTCTCGTAGCCTACGGAGTATGCCTTGCGGCTGACGCGAAGGTTCTCGTCGCATTGTTCCAGGTTACGCTGTCGCATAGCCAACTCCAGTTGAGCTTCTTCTACATTGTTGGTCTGCTGTTGCAGTTCGAGGGCCATCTTCTCGTTCAGACTGGCCTGTTCCAGACGTTGCCGAGCCGCTTCTTCTTTTGCCGCACGTATCTTGTTGCGGGCTTGGTTGCCGTGTGTGATGGGAATTTTCAGCGAAACTCCCACGTTGAACGCGGGCTTGAAATGCAACACTTTTTTACCATCAATACCCAAGCCATCAATCAAAGCACCATTAGCCACCAGACCTAATTGAGGCAAAAAGTTGGAGGTTTCCAGTTTTACTTGTTGTTCGGCCAACTGGCTTTTCAGTTCCAGCAGTTGGTATTCGGTTCGCCCCATTATGGAGTCTTTCTGGCTGTAGGGTATGTTTTCAATGAAGTCATTGTTATCTGTTTCGACATCAATTGCTGTGTTGGTGGGCAGCCCGATAATTTGGCACAGGTTCATGCGTGCCAGGCGAATGCCGTTTTCTGCCTGACGCAACTTCAGTTCGGCTTCGCTTTTCTTGACCATGACTTTCATCTCTTCGTTGTGGCTCACCATGCCGTTGCGCAATGCGCTTTGCACGTCTTTGGTGAGTTGTACCAAGAGGGAGTCGTACTTCAGTGCCACCAGTCTCATCTCCTTGGCCTTGACAAGCAGGTTGTAGGCTTCATGCACGGCCACTACGGTTTGCTCGGAAGTAAGGGTCTCGTTCAGGGCCGCCATCTTTACGCCGAGTGTACCCATGCGGTGGCCTGCCCTTATCTTTCCGCCCATGTAGAGCGGTTGTGTAAGGTGTATGCCCGTGATGAGAACATTGCCAATTTTGTAATCAATAACCGGGTTAAACGGGCTCAGACGATTGGTGAGACTGTTGGCTATGCGTTGTTGCATGTTTTTGTTGATGAGCCAGGGCACCCTTTCGTTCATTTGCTGCGCCACGAGCGTACCGATGGGGGAGGCAATGTCGATTAGCACGCCACCGTCGAGCGTGCTGTAGATGTCGGTGGCTTGAACATTGATTTCAGGGAAATAGTAGCCCCGCAAGGCACGCTTTTCGTATTCGTACTTCTTCTGTTGGTGCTGTGCGGCCAGTATGTCCTTATTTGTCTGGAGGGCCATGCTGATGCAGCTGTCCAGACTAAAAACCTGTTGTGCCAATAGTCCCGAAGGACTACTGGCAATCAGGATGAGAATGAGAAACCAAATGATTTGTTTCTTCACGAAATGGTTTTTATATATAATCTTGCTATTTACAGTTTTCTCAGTTCTTTCTTGACATGGGTTACCCAAGCACAAGTCGCCGTAATGTGATTGGCCAGTGCTCCGGCCTCTTTGTAAGTGACATTGGCTCCTTCGCTACGGAATTTCTCATACACGGCGCGTGCATTAGGTTCAACGGGAATGACGTTGTCGCGCGGAGCTGTGTAGATTTCGACTGCCATGTTTCGTGGAACCCAATCGTCTACGCGTTCTTCCTCAAGACACTGTAGGAGGGCAGTGCGGATGTGCGAGTTGGGGTCGGCGAACTCAGGACTCATAATCTTGCTGAACTGCATCCAGGGCGTAGTCAGACTTATCAGAGTCTCGTAGGCATCCATAGTTTCGGGCTCTGGCCATCTGATGTTTACCAGACTGGCATCGCCTAACAGCAAGCCAAAGCCATTGTTGGTATCGTTGCTGTCAAATGCCTGGGGTATGCCGCTCTTCAGATACTCCTCGGAGAAGTAGCTCGTGAGTGATATGCCGCGCATGATGTCGGGGTGGCCAACCTGCTGTCCCTTGATGACCATGGAAAGCACGGCGGATAGGCAGAGGCTGTCGGTCTTTAACCAATGGTTGAACGTGCCGATGGGGCTGTAGGGACCATCGCCGCAGTAGAGCCCCTTCACGTTGACGCTCTTGTTGGCTTCACGGCCTTCGGGCGTTTCCTGGAGGTGACGTCCAACGGCCAGGGCGTTGCCACCTCCCTGAGAAAATCCGGTTACGTAGGTGCCGTAGCCATTTTTAAGTTTTACACCTTCTTGCTTCATGTATTCCAGTGCGGCCAGCTCCATGTCCACGCAGTTGCGGGCTATGAGCTTCTGGCAGAGATAAGTCTGCGGCTGTCCGTAGGTGATGCCGAAGCCGATGTAGTCGGGGTCGATGATGGCAAAGCTGTAGGCAGCCATGTCCTTGAATGTATCACTATAGACTCCCTTATTGTCTTTGGGGATGCTGGTAGCATGACAACTCAGCACAATATCCTCAATTGTCACGTACTTTCCATTCACGAGGGGCAGGGTAAGTTTTCCGGAGAGGGTGATGGGCTTCCCCTCGCCGTCTACGCTCTGATAGTTTAAGGTCACCACCTTGAAGGTGACATTCTTTTGGTATGTCCCGTTGGCTCCGCTATAGGTTTCGGCAAGTTCCTGACTGGCTGCTATTAGGCCATTTATGTTTTCGGCCTGAGCATCCAGGTCCTCCGGCAGCGCCGTTTCGGAATCAAAGCTTTCGGCTATATCTACCATCTCATCGAAAGAGATTTCCTTCTCTTCCTGGACGCTTGTTAATGTGCCGGTCTCGTTTGTCTGTCCCTTTTTGTTCTCCTCGTCAGAGTCGTTGGAACAAGCGGCAAAAGTCAGCGAGAGGAGGCCTGCACATAGCAGAACCATCCATAGATTGTACCTTGCATTCATAGTAGAGATGTGATATAAAAATAGTTACAAACCAATTTTTTCCATGATGCTATCTATGGACAGACCGAATGAAGCTAACATATCAAATATGTCCATAGGTTCATCGCCAAAGAGGGGAGAGTCGATGATCATCGTAGGTTTGTACATTTCTACGTTGGGGTCGAGCTTGGGCGTCAGATTTAATTTGCCTACGTTCGTACCGACAATGATCATTTCGATGTCAACGTTCGTGTTAAAGTCAGCTGTGATTTTGTTACACTTCTCCAGGGTAGTTCCTAACTTCCTGATAGCAGCTATCTGTGCGAAATTGGCAATCAGTTGATTCAGACTCTTCATCTCGCCCCGTATCACAATCAGGTCTTCCATTATGCCCAGCTCGTATTTGCTGCTGAGGTTCATGTCGTGCGAAAGCAGTGTGGACAGACTGAGATTGTCGGTCACCTGACTCTTCAGTTTCGCAATGGGACTGCCTGTTTCGGCGTTCTTGTATGTCAGGTTTATGTCACGCTGGTGAGGCGTGTCGTGCAGCATCTCGAGAGCGATGTCGTATTTGTCGTATATGATTTCTCCCGTGAAGTTCACTTCCGTAGGGGGCAGTAAGGTGAAGATAGGCTTTTCGCTCTCTTTCTCGGTCACGATGTAAAGAATCGGTTCGCCATTCAGGTCTAAGGTTAAACTACGCTGGCGGACCTTTGAAACCGTTCCGTCCATCTTCTCCTCTTCAACACTTCTTTGCAACCTTACGGTATAAATGCTGTCTGCGTCCTTTGCGTAAGAGACGGAAAAGCTGTTCGTGTCCTCATCCGTAGTGGCCCACTTGCCATTCTGTCGGGCTATTCCATTCTCGCCGGAAAGTTGCCATGCTAACGACAAAGTCTGTTGTATATCCTGTAAACTCAGGACATAGCCGTAGGGACGGGTGTGGTTAAAGTCGCGAGTGAGATAGGCAAGCAGCTGTTTCAGCATCTCGTTAAACGACTTTTGCTCGCTGCCTTCCTCTTGTTTGCTGGCATCTTCTTCGATAGCCTCCAATGCAGGAGCCAGACGCTGGAAGTCCAGTCCGGCCATTTCCTGATTCAGTTTGTCCATGGCCTCGTTGAACTGATTCTTCAGTTGCGTAGCCTCTTCACTTTGTTCAGACTCGTTGGGTGCTGCAAGTTCGTTGTCACTGGCACACGAAGTCATTACGAGTGTTCCTGTTATCATTGCCGAAGCAAGGAACAAAGATAAAAGTCTCTTTTTCATATTGCGTAAGAATTAATAGTTATTAATTATCGAGTTAATTTTTACTAAAAGAAACCTCCAGCAACTGGCCGTCGCGAGGTATGCGATAGCCGGTCATAATCTTTCGGTATAGGTTGCGATCCACCTTGCCCACAATGCTCACCTCAAAGAGCCCGTGGTGCAACATGTAGCCCTCTATGCGTACCCCTTCGGGCAGCCACTCCGTCATGTGTTTGTCCAGGCGGCAGATAATCTCTTCTTCTGTCTCCTCGTTCTCGTCTTGTACCAGCAGGTGAGCCACGATGTGCGGATGTTCAAAGTCGCCCTTGATGGAACATACTACACTCTCCTTGATGGCAGCATCCTGTCGCAGTTCGTTGGCAATGTCGAAGAGGTAAGCCTTGGTCCCGTCCTTGCCCACCACATGATACTCCATGCGGCCATATACGTACACCAGACCGTCTTCGTCCATTTCTCCATAGTCGCCACTGTGCACCCATCCGTCGTGTATCAATTTCCGGGTCAGTTCGTCATTGTTCAGATAGCCCGATGTCAAGGCAGGGGTCAGAATGCGTATCTCTCCGCGCTGGCCGTATCCCAGTTCGTTGCCTTGTTCGTCAAAGATTCCCACCCTGACTCCTGGGAAAGGATAGCCCACGCTGATGGCCCGCTTGCTATATACCTTGTCGTATTTGTTCAGCTGATAGTCGACGGTAGCCACTGAGAAGGTCTCGCTCAATCCGTAGCCCGATGTCAGGGCAATGGGGCTGCAGCAGTCGCGCATCAGGTCGTTTATGTGTTTCAGGGCCTCCGGCGTGCAGCCTTCACCGCCCATGATGGGGAACCGGAAGAAACTCAGGTCGGGGCGTTTACCTTTGGCCTTGAGTTCTTCTACGTGGTGGAAGAATCCCTGCCAGAAGCGTCCCGGCACCAATGTAATCTGCGGGCGTATGCTCATGATGGACTTGGTGAATTGCTTTTGGTTCAGGCGTGGATCCAAATGTGTAGTCATGCCTCTGAACAGCGGAGCCAGTACCAGGACGAAGAATCCCGTACAAACGAAAAGAGGCAGCGGGCAGTAGGCAATAGTCCCCTCGCGGAAGGGGTTGCCCGTGAGGTTGAAGGCCAGTGCGCAGCGGAACATGTTTATCATAGCTTCGTTGCTCATGCCTATCTGCTTGGCCTTGCCTTGCACGGTGGTTCCGCCCGAGGAGAATACCATTACCGTCTGTCCTTCGACATTGGGAGCCTCCAGCTCGCCCTCGTAGTGGCCAAAGCGACTGACGGCTTCGTCCATGCTCATGTATTTGGTTTGACGGTGGCGCACTTTTCGTGTCTTCAGCCAGTTTAGTGTGCCGGCCACCATTCTGAGTGGCATGGCCATCGAACGTGTCACGTCCATCAACACTACGTGGCGGAACTGGTTCCGGCTAAGGGGTTCCGCTATCAGGTGTTCCAAACCGTCGTAGACGAAGGCCACCTGGCATTGGCTCATGCATTCGGCCAGTGCTTGGGGCGAGGCGGACAGATTGGGCAACACGGCCACCACGCCCACCATGTTGGCAGCCAGCAGCACGTAGATGGATTCCGGGATGGTGGGGCAGAAAATCAGCATTTCGTCGCCAGGCTTCAGTCCCATTCCCTTCAGCACGCGTCCCCACTGTTGTACCTGTTCTATGAACTGGCTGCGCCTTATGTGGCGTCCAAAATAGACCAAGGCATCGTGGCGGTCATTATCCTCCAAAATGCCGCGTTCTATGAATTTCCACAGCGTTTCCCGCGGGAAGGTCTTAGCCAGAATCTGGTCATACCCCTCAGCGTAGAACTGCGTCCAGCGCATTTCCTCCGACGGTTTCGTGCTGTTTTCTTTCTTCATCTTCAGTCTTCAATTATTAAATCCTCTATTTTTCTTTCAACTTCTTCAGTCTTCCCACTGTTTGTACATATCTTCTGGATCCTCTGCGACGGCCATGTCCATTGTCAGGAAAAGTGAACTTAGCAGATGGTTCGCGGGCATATGTATATTCTTTGTTAAGCTGGCCAGCACCTTGGGATAGGGTATGTCTGCCCAGTGTACGTTGGGGTTGGTGTGATGTGCGCTGATTTTGTTGTAGAACTTGCGTGCAATGTCGTAGGGTTGGCATTCGTCGTACTTGCAGTGCGCCAAGTATAAAGGCAGCGAGGGCGAATAGCCGTAGAGATTGCCTTGTTCTTCAAGTATCTGTTTCAGTGCTTTCGTCTTGGGACTGTTCATGTCAAGGCTCTTGCCGTCTGCCGTCAGCATGTCGGCTGGAAGCAGCGAGTCCAGGCTTGTTACATTAATTTTTCCCAGCATTGAGCGACTGTAATAGCTGCCCGTCGTATAGTGTACGAAGTCGTAGTACAGCATGTTTTTACCCTTGCACATGATGGAGTCCGTCATGTAGCGGTCGGCCAGGAAGTCGCTGGCCTTGTAGCCTTTCAGTTGGTTGGGCGGAAGTGAGGCAAGGGCAACTATGGTAAAATAATATTGTGCTGGCAGGACATAAAAGTCATCCTGGTACAATGCCAAATAATCCCAGCTGTCGGTAGGTCCGCCTCCGGCGAAGGTGGAGCGCAGTCTTATGGCCTTGCGCACGCTTGCCGGTGCCTGGGTCTCGTAGTATTTGCTGAAAGCCAGTGGTGCCAATATGCCCAACGATGCTCCCCAGCATGTCGAGTAGCCGTCGTCGGCCAGCCGGACGTCGTGTTTGCGCATCACTTCCAGTGCGGCCAGCGTGCAGTCCGTCATCTGGCGTTGCAAAGGCTCGGCCAAGCAGCAACCGAAGATGTGCTTGCCCTCGTCTACGCCGAAGCCCTGAAAGTCGGGTTCTATGACGGCCGAGTTATGCAGGGCTCGCATGGGCGTGATGCCCAGTTTGTTCGTCGGCACGTTTGTCGAGTCCCACACTGCCATGTGCGAACAGAGCGACAGTGTCTGTACCTCGTGTGCAGTGCCGCTTACCGTATTGTTGGGGAAGGTTACTCTTCCCGACAATTGCACCCTCTCGCCCGTGGAGGCCAGCGTTGTGTAGTTGAACACGTAGCTCTCCACCTGCCAGCGGCGTTGTCCGTTCTTGTCCGTCCCCACCTCGCGCTGGAACAGGGTGTCCAGCCGTTGCGTCAGCTTCTTGGCTTTCCTGCTGAGCAAAGGGTCTACGAGCGCACCGAGGTTAAAGCCCCTTACGGAAAGAATGTTCTCAAAAGCCTTGCCGGGCATCACCTGTTTGGTGAAATCCTCTGGCGTATAGCTCTCGCTGCGGGTGACGCTTGCCAGCGTACTGTTCCGCGAGCCGTTGTATTCGCCGCCGTGGTAGGGAAGTTGGTTGTCTTCGGCAGAGTCCTTGCACGAAGCCATCGCCAGTATCGTGGCCAGTGCCACCCAAATCAATCGGTAATTCATAATTCTTCAGTTTTCCAATTTTCCTTTTTCTTATTCCCACAATCTGTACATGTCCTCCGGTTCCTCCACACTGGCGCAGCCCAGGAGTAAGATGGCACACGAGGCTTGGTGCGTACCCTCGCCGGTTATCCTGATGAGGGCATCGGAAAAGCGCATGTCGTGCCAGTGTACGGCTGGGTTTTTGCCGTTCTCGCTGAGTATTTCGTATGCCTCCTTGGCTTGGTCGTAGGGGATATAGTCGTCTTTCTGGTAGTGTGACATATAGATAGGTATGGTGGGGCGCCAGCCGTAGAGGATGTTGTCCTGTTCGGCCAGCATTTTCACGAGTGCCTTTGTCTTCGGGCTGTCCATGTCCAGGCGCCCTTCGGGGGTGAGCATGTCGGGTGCAAACACCTCACGGTAGGATTCTATCACCGGCACGCCCTCGTAGTGGACGTTGTTATCTATCAGTTCCAACGCATTTGCCTCGAAGTAGGTGTATTCTTTGCCGTCGATGGTAATGCGAACGTCGTTGAAGTAGTCGGCAGCGAAGTCGGTGGGCTTGTACCCGCCCAGTTGCTCCGTCGACAGGCAGTTGATGAATCGGAACAATATCTTGTACACGCCGGGCTTCAGCACACGACTCTGGTCGAAGTTCTTATTCATCAGCACAAAGTCGATGGGACCACCACCGCAGAACACCGAACCCAGTTTGACGGCATCTCGGAACTGTTTCGGAGCCTCCGTCTCGACGTACTTGGCAAAGGCGATGGGTACGGGCGACCCCAGCGAGCAGGCCCACACATTGCTGTGACCGTCTTCGGCCAGCTGCACCCCTCTGCTGCGCATCAGCTCCAGTCCGGCCGTGGTGGCATCGGCCAGTTGGCGTGCCAGTGTGTTGGCCGAAAGGCCGCAATGTATGTGCTTTCCCTCATCTATGCCGAATCCCTGGAAGTCAGGGTCGATGACCGCGGCGTTGCGATAGCACCTGAGGGGAGCCAGCAGCGGGCACTCAAAGGGAACCCAATCGTTCCAGAGGTAGGCGTGGATGTTGAGCGCGAGGGTCTGCACCTCGTGGTCTATCCTGTCCAGCGTGTTGTTGGGGAAGGTGATGCGGGCTGAGAGCAGGATGTCCTGGCCGTCGGCCGCCACCGACTTGTAGGTGTAGACGTAACTTTCCATCTTCCAGCGTCGTTCGCCGTTTTCACCGGTGCCCACTTCTTTGGCAAAGAGGGAGTCCATCTTAGGAATATGATGACTTGCGATGGTCTTGACTAACGCGCGTACAAGGTTGCCCCCCATGCCAGGCAGTGCTTGTTCAACTCTTCTTTCCAGCGGTTCGCCGCCTGCGAACTCGAGGTACAGCCCCGGGTCGTCAATCTTGCTTGTCAGCACCTCGACCAGGGGACTTTTCTCGGACGTTTCCCTGTTGTCGGGCCGCACGGGCTGATTGTTGTCATCCTCCTTGCACGAGCCCATGAGCAGGACTACAGCCAAGAGACTCATCAATATGGTTGATTTATTCATAATTAGGTGGTTTTGTCGTTTCGTTTTCAATCCGTCAGGCCATCAACAAATTCTTTGGGATCCTCAACGACAGCCCATTTCCAGGTACTGTATATCGCACTCGCCGCGTGTATGCCGCCGTCCATGCGCGAGAGTGCAGCCTTCAAGAGCGAGGGGAATTCTACGTCGCCCCAGTGCACGTTGGTGTTGCTGCCGTTGGAACTGAGTATGTTGTAGTAGTTGCGTGCCTGTTCGTAGGGGATGGCGTTGTCATCAGGACAATGGATGATATATACAGGCAGTGTGGGCGACCATCCGAAGATGTCGTTCTGCTCGGTTATCACGCGCATGAAGGTCTGCAACTTGGGACTGTTGGAGTTCAGTTTACCCGTGGCGGTCAGCATGTCGGCGGCCAGCACGTCGCTCAGGTTGTATGACTTCGGAACGGACTTTTCGGTACCCAACACGTTGTACGAGTCGTAGAGCAGGGCGTCGTAGTAGGTGCGCTGCTGCCCGTTGACCTCCACCATCGTATTGTGGAACACGTCGGCCATGAACGATTTCGGGTCGTAGCCTCCGAGCTGCGACTTGTCGAGGGCGGCCAGCGAAACGGCCAGCGACTTGGTGAGCGTGGCATTGAATTCGGGGTGCTCGCTCATGTACCAAAACGTTCCGGCAAAGTCCAAAGGGCCATTTGAGGCAATGGTCGATTTCAGCCTGATGGTATTGCGGAACCATTCAGGTGCCTGTGTCTCGTAGTACTTTGCAAAAGCCAGCGAGACAGTCGCACCTAAGGAAATGCCGAAGGTGTTGGTAAAGCCATCTTCTGCCAGCACCACGCCGCGTCGCTTCATCAGTTCCAGGGCGGCCAACGTGCAGTCGGCCATTTGTTGTGCCAGCACCTTGGACGATATGGCACAATAGACATCCTTCCCAGTGTTCACCCCACCTCCCTGAAACTCGGGGATGATGATTGCGGAGTTGAAGAGTGTGTGCATCTCCGAGGCTGACAGGGAGTGTGTACTTGTGGTTGTGAGGTCTTTAGCACCGCGGGAGACCAGGGAAAGCGACCTCAGCTCATGAGTCACGCCCTCCACGGTATTGTTGGGAAAGGTAACGTGGCCGGTGAGGATGACGTCCTGCCCGCGTGCCGACTTGCTGCGGTAGTTGAACTCAAAGTGTTCGATGTGCCACCGGCGTTGGCCACTGCCGTCCGTGCCTACTTCCGATTTGAAGTCGGTGTCCAGTTCCTCCAACTGATTCTTCATCATCCTGCGGAAGATAGGGTCGAAGGCTGGGCGCAGTGTCTTCAAAATCTCTTTGTCGAACGATTCAGCGGACAATATACTCTTGTAAAACTCATCGGGAGAAATCATTTCGCTGTAGGTGACTTTCTGGAACTTGCCAAAGTCACAGGATTCGCGGGGAAGAGCTTCTTCGTCCTTGCAGGCGGTGAATGTCAACAAAGTAGTCAAAATGACCCAAAAAAACTTCTGATTGGCCATGTTTCGTATTCCCATATAGCTAAATTTTTTGCAAAGATAAGTAAAATTGTACAAACTCAATTATTTTTTTAATATTTTTTACGCTTTTCGTTTAGCAAATCTATGATTTTTTCACTCTGTCCGCTTCGGAACTTACGGGCAAACATCTTGCCGCTGGCCACGAGGGCCGGGTAGTCGGTCTCGTCCATCACCTTGATGACAGGTTCGTAGATGATGAAGTGCAGGGGAGTGAGTGCATCCAGTCCGGGGTAGGGGCCTTCGGAGCGTATGCACTTGGGTGCCCACTGGTGCGAGTTGAAGGCGATGGTCTGAATGATTGTCTCTGCCTGGCCGAAGCTGTCGCGGAAGTATCGCTTCACTTCGGGGCACTGCTGGTACGTCTCCAGCACATATCGGGCCAGTTCCTCGCTGATGCACCACCATGCCGAGCCCTTATAGAGGTGCCAGGTGTCCAGTCCGATTCGGAACGACAGCCGCTTGCGATAGCCCACGATGCCCAAAGCCTTGCGGCAGAGGATAGAAAGCCTCTGGTCCCACTTGTTGCCGAACAGCCGGAACAGCGGTCGGCTCCGTGTGTACAGTTCGCGCTGCTGGCCTTGTATGTATTCCGTATCCATGCATATCCCCTGCAGCGTCTCGCGGTCGCCCTGTTCCTCCAGCCAGCGGGTGATGTGCTCGTTGCTCCACAGCGGATAGTCCATGCCGGAGAGGAAGAAGATGTGGTCGAAGTGCCGCGGGTGCTGTACGGCAGCACGGATGAGCGCCATCTGATACTCCACCTCAATGAGCGTGCCCCAGCGGACATCTATCCTTTTCTCGATGAAATGGACGTTTTTTGCCGTTATGGTCTCCTCGAAGGGGCGTATGTCCGACTTCTTGTCGATGTGGATGAAGAACTCTGCGTCGGCGTGCAGTGCCCGGATGAGGCGGGCCAGTTGCGGTGCGTCGGTATGCGCTGAGATTAGGTAGGCTATGTTCATGGGTTGCGTAATAAGGGTTAAGGATGGATTTTACTTGCGTCCAAACAGATACTGACGGAACAAGGGGCTTACGCGCAGCACCTGGCTCACGAGCAGGCAGAAGGCGATGACCACGAGGGCAGAGGCGAAGGTGACCACCACCTCCACCACGAAGTTGGGGTGATGGGCATTGAGCCACTTGCCCACTTCGGGAATCTTGGGCAGCAGCAGGTAGTGGAGGAGGTAGATGTCGAGCGTGCGTACGCCGATATACTGCAGCCATCGGCCGATGGGCTTGTCGTGGGTGAACCATTCCGCGTAGTTGCGGAAGAAGACCACCACCATCGTGAGTAGCGAGAACATGGCCACGGTGCGCGGCAGGTTGGCCCACTCCATGCGGCAGGCGTGCCAGCGGAAAACGTCGGCGCAGGCTACGAAGGCCACCAGCGTCAGGATGGGGTAAAACCACGATGAATCCGCCACTTTTTGCGCCTGGTCCCAATAGCGGTGCACCAGATTGCCGAAGAGGAAGAAGGGCAGGAAGTTCATGGTCTTGATGAGGCTGGAGTAGCGGAAAAAGAGGTCCTTGTGGTAGGTGACTGAGGGCAGATAGAGCGACTCGTAGACGAGAAGGCTGAGGACAAATAATGCCCAAATGACTGCATGCTGCCCTTTGCCATTCAGCCATTTGGCACTTATCCATTGCTGGAGCAGGCAGGCCAGATAGTAGATGACGAACATGTGCAGGAGCACCCACGTGAACCAGTAGCCTCCCTTGGTGGGGCTCTTCAGGCAATACTCCAGAGCGCCCCAGAACTCGGGGCGGCGCAGGATGATGAACACGCACATGAAGACCACGGTGGGCAGGACCTGTATCTTCGTCTTCTTCCAGGTGAGCCGCAGGGCGTTGGGCCATGTCCAGTCGAAGTTGGCCTTGTAGGCCAGGAAACCGCTGACGAAGAAGAACAAAGGCATGCGAAACAGTACCAGAAAGGGCAGTGACGTGCTTGTCCGTTCGTCGACGCCGAAGGACATCTGGGCTATGTGGTAGGCCACGACGAGAATCATCGTCAGGCCTCGCATGGCATCGAGCCATTCAAGTCGCTTAGTCATTCTTCTTGTGCAATATGTATTGAACAGATTCTCGCATAATCTTGGCCCCGCTCAGCCACATGATGCCGGCATAGAGCGTGGCGGCGATGAGTATCTTCGAAATGAGCAGAAGCCAGAGGTTGGTGATGCTGCGGGTCAGCCACCAGGTGAGGCCCATGACGAGCAGCGTGAACAGCAGGAAGGGCACCACGTCGCGCAGTGCGTCCACGAGGCGCAGACCGATGAGCCTGCGGGCAAACCATTGCCATACGCCGAGCCAGGCGATGTTGAGGGCGATGAAGAAGATGACCATGGGGCGCAGTCCGTAGGGATGCAGGACGATGAGGCCTGCCCAGACAAGCAGACAGAGGACGACGGTGGTCCAGAGGTTGATGTCGGAACGTCCCTGGCTGATGGTCATGTTGGAATAGAGCGTGGTGATGGGGAAGAAAGCCCCGTACAGGGCGAGCATACTCAGCAGCGTGGCACTCTCCAGCCACCGTTCGCCACCGACCAGCAGCAGGAACTCGCGAGCCACCAGTCCCAGGCCCAGCATGGCAGGGAAGGAGACGAAGGAGACGAAGCGGAGCATCTTGCGGAAGACGTTCCGGTAGCGGCCCTGGTCGTCGCGGACTCGGGAGAGGACGGGCTGGGCCACGCCCGTGACCATGCCGTTGATGGTGTTGATGCCCTTGTCGTCCCAGTTGCGGGCATTGGAATAGACGCCTGCCGCATGGTCGCCGTAGAAGCGGCCCAGCAGCACTCCGAAGGCATGGGCATTGAGGTTGTTGAAGAGGTTCTGCAGGAGCAGTTTGCTGCTGAACCCGAACATGCGCCAGGCCGGCCGCAGGTCGATGTCGAGGCTGGGCCGCCAGGGCGAATAGTACCAGTTCATGAGGGCCACGATGAGGATGAAGAGCACATTCTGCGTGGCCAGTCCCCAGTAGGCCAGTCCGCTGTAGACCATGGTCACGCCCACGGTGCCCGACACGAGCAGGGCCACGACGGCGATGATGGCCGTCTGCTTGTTCATGAGGTGGATGAAGAGGTAGGCACGCTGCACGGTGCCGAAACTGGAGATGAGGAAGCCCAGGAACAGGAAGCGGGAGAGCCACAGCAGTTGGGGATTGTGATAGAAGACCACGATGAGCGGAGCCCCCAGGAACAGCACGATGTAGAGGAGGGCCGAGACGCCGATGTTGAACCAGAAGACGGCATTATAGTCGCGGTGGGTGGGGGACTTCAGGTTGCACAGGGCGGCCGTGAACCCGCTCTCCTGCAGGGCGCTGGCAATGTTGGCGAAGACCATGAGCATGGCTATCTTGCCATAGTCCTCGGGCATGAGCCGACGCAGGTAGAGAATGGCAAATAGGGCATTCAGCAACTGCGTTGTGCCGTTGTTTACCATACCCCAGAGGAGGCCCTTGGCTGTTTTGTCTTTGAGTGATGACATTTAGTCGAGTCGGCAGTCGAAGCGGTCGGCGATGAAGTCCCTGCGGGTGCGGCTCGACTACATGATGTTCATGGTGTCGGACAGAGGAGACTCGAACTCCCGACCCCCACGTCCCGAACGTGGTACGCTACCAACTG
>CAMOUQ010000026.1 GCA_946626595.1 uncultured Prevotellaceae bacterium
AGATTTTGAATAACCTCGTGTCTGGATATTTCGACTTTGCTGAAATCCAGGCATTGAAACATCGTCCAATGTATATGGAAGATTATGTTCGCCAACTTGACAACAACATCACTTCTATCGGAGAAGATCTTTTGGCTGATGGCGGCACTATCAGTCACGAAGAGGCAATGGAGAAGGCTGTAGCAGAATACCGCAAGTACCAAGTGAAGACACTCTCGTCAGTTGAACAGGCTTATTTGGAAAGCATTAAAGGCATTGAAAAGAGAGCAAAACGTGGCAGAAAGAAGGAATGAAAGTAGGAATTAACAAACGAAAAGCGGGCTCTATAATCCCCAGCAGTATCGACATACATTGCGAGATACAAGCCGTGCCTTTCGCTCAACTGAGCCAGATGCAGCCCGGCGAACCGTCGGCCGCCATCCGTGAGCGTGTTATCAAGGCCCGTCAAATCCAGACCGAGCGTTTCAAGTCCTTCAAGGGGGTTCATTCTAACGCCCAGATGACCGAGCGCATGCTGCATGAGTTTGCCGAGCCCGACGCCAAGAGCCTCGACATGCTACGCATGGCCATGGAACGGCTGCAACTCAGTGCCCGTGCCTACAGCCGCATCCTCAAGGTGGCCCGCACCATCGCCGACCTCGAAGGAAGCGAGAGGGTGGAGTCGATGCACATCGCCGAGGCCATCGGCTATCGAAACTTAGATAGAGGCGACTGGGCAGAACGTGGATTCTGAAAATACATTGATAATCCTAAAAATACATAATCATGAGAAATCTTATCACAGCCATCGCCCTCATGCTCTCCGTGGTGGCAAATGCACAGACCTTCACCAACCATTACCCCAAGGAACTGACGCGCCTGGCACAGCGATGGGCCAAGAAAGGAGAGTGGCGCAACGGTTTCACTAAGGCTTCGCCCGCTCCCACCGTCAATCTGGTGGAGTTCTACATCCAGTATCACCGCAATCCTGCCCAGTGGAAGGCCCTCTTCGAATGGTTGCAGGCGACAGACTTGCTGGCCATACCCTCCGGACGCATCCCCATCCCTGGCACAACGCTTACGGTCAGTGTAGAGGATGGCGAAAACTGGTGCTCGCAGGCCGACTTGCGGCAGGGGAAGGGCAGCGAGAGCCATCGGCAGAAGATAGACTTCATGTATGTGGTGAGTGGCACCGAGGGATTCTGTCGTCTCGACCATGATACATCCCACCCTCTTGCCGATTATAAGCCCGACCGCCTGGAATACAAATTCGAGTACGATCGCCTGCAGCAGTTCACCTCTATCCCAGCCACATTCAACATCATGTTCCCCTGTGACTGGCACATAGCCAAGGTGAAGACTGCGGAACAAAGTCAGAAGTTACGCGTCTTGGTCATCAAGGTCGACTACATCCTATAGCGGAAAGGCAGTCCCTTGCAGTGCCTGCGGGCTGCTCCGATATTAAATCTGCGGACTTCTTCGATATTAAATAAGAATAAAGATTAACCCATAAAAAGCATATACGATGAAAAAATCGATTAGCCTCATGGCAGCAATACTTCTCTCCGCAAGTTTGTGGACCGAAGTCCAAGCACAGTACAACCAAAAGCTGTTTGACAGCGACTGGCAGTTCAGCCGCGACGGGAAAACCATAAACGTAAACCTGCCCCACGACTGGGACATCTACGATGCTCCCGACCCTGCAACAGGCCGCACGGGAACGGGCGGCGGATGGTTCCAAGGCGGACGGGGCGAGTACCGGAAGACATTCCCGACGCCCTTGGGCGAGCGTGTCCGGCTGCACTTTGAAGGCGTGTACCAGCGGGCCGAGGTGCTGGTGAACGGACATAAGGCCGGACAGCATGGCTATGGCTACACTCCGTTCACTGTGGACATAACACCCTGGCTGAAACGAGCCGAGGACTCCAGTCTCAACGAAGTGGTGGTGAAGGTGAACAACAGCGACCAGCCCAACTGCCGTTGGTACTCGGGTTCGGGCATTTACCGACATGTGTGGCTGCAGACCATGCCAGCCCTGCACATTGCACAGGACGGTGTGTTCGTCACCACGCCCGATGTGAAGTCAGAGCGCGCCACGGTGATGGTGGAGGCAACGGTGGAGAACGAATCAGACGAGGAGCGCAGCGCAACCGTGGTGGTGGGCAGCAGGCAGATGATGGTGACAGTGCCCGCCCACGGGAAAAAGACGGTCACCACGACCTTCACCCTCAGCCAACCCCGGCTGTGGTCGCCCGACACACCACACCTCTACACCGCTGAAGTGGAACTGAGGGCGGCAGGCAAGCCCGTGGATAGTAGGCAGGTGCGCTACGGCGTACGCTCCTTCTCATTCGATGCCGAAAAGGGTTTCGTGCTCAACGGGCAGCCGCTGCTCATCAACGGTGCCTGCGTGCATCACGATGATGGCATCCTGGGAGCCATGGCCTACGACGATGCCGAAATCCGAAAGGTAAAGCAGATGAAGGAGGCCGGATTCAACCTCATCCGCACCTCGCACAATCCCACGACAAGGGCCTTCCTGGATGCCTGCGACTCGTTGGGCATGATGGTCATCGGTGAGGCCTTTGACGGATGGCGCTCACAGAAGAATCCGCACGACTATTCCACCCTCATCGACTCATGCTATCGCGAGGATGTGCATGCCATGGTGCTGCGCGACCGCAACCATCCGAGCATCATATCCTGGAGCATCGGTAACGAGGTGATTGAGCGCAAGGAGATACGTGTCATCACCACGGCCCGCCAACTGAAGGCTGCCGTGCTGGAGTGCGACCCTACGCGCCCCGTCACCGAGGCCCTCTGCGCCTGGGACCGCGACTGGGAAATCTATGACCCGCATGCCGAGGTGCTCGACGTGGTGGGCTATAACTATATGATATTCAAACACGCCACCGACCACCAGCGCGACCCCAAACGTGTGATGTGGCAGACGGAGAGCTATCCGCGCGATGCCTTCCGCAACTGGGCCCTCTGCTACGACTATCCCTACATCGTGGGCGACATCGTGTGGACGGGTCTCGACTACATGGGCGAGTCGGGCATCGGTCGCTACTACTACGAAGGTGAGCGCCCGGGCGAGAGTTTTGCTCCGGGTGGACAGCCCGACTGGCACGGAGCCTATTGCGGCGACGTGGACGTGACTGGATGGCGCAAACCCATCAGCCACTACAGGGCCATGCTGTGGAACGACGAACCCTGTTTGTATATGGCTGTCAAGGAGCCCAATGGCTACCGCGGCACCATTCGGGAGACGATGTGGAGCGTATGGCCGACCTGGGAATCGTGGACCTGGCCCGGATGGGAAGGTAAACCGCTGGATGTTGAGGTCTATACCAAAGAGCCCGAGGTGAGTCTGTATCTGAACGATAAACTCATTGCCACGAAGAAAGTGGGTCGCGACACCGAATTCAAGGCCACATTCAGCGTCCCCTACGAGGCTGGCACCCTGCGAGCAGAGGCTGGGAATAAGCATGTCACCCTGGCCACGGCAGGCAGTCCGGCCCGCCTGCGACTGACCACCGACAAGCGTACCCTGAAGGTGGGAGGCCAGTCGTTGGCATTCGTCATCTTGGAGGTCGTGGACAAGGCCGGGCGCCTGTGTCCCGATGCCGCTGTGCAGTGCGAGGTCGGCGTCAGCGGTCAGGCCTGCCTTATGGCTGCCGCCTCGGCCGACCTCAAGGATCGTGAGCCCTCGACCTCTCCGCGAGTTACCACCTGGAAGGGCCGTGCCATGATTGTGGTTCGCAGTACCGACAAGCGGGGTAAGGCGCAGATTCGTGTCAAGAGTTCGCTGCCCACGGCTACCCTGAACATTGTGTCGAAGTAGCAACCTCTATGTGGCCGTATCGTTGGGCATAGCCATACAGAACGTGCCCGAAGGGGCCATCATCTCCATGCCCATGCGTGCGGAGGGCAACTCGCGCTGGCGTTCGTTCCTCATCGGCAGTCTGAGCGGTGCCGTGGAGCCTGTGGGCGGATTGGCCGTAGTGCTGCTGGCGTCGCTGCTCATCCCCGTTCTGCCCTACATGCTGGCCTTTGCTGCCGGTGCCATGTTCTACGTAGTGGTGGAGGAACTCATCCCCGAGGCTTCGGAGGGGAAGCACTCCAACCTCAGCACCATAGGTTTTGCCATCGGCTTCGTGCTGATGATGGTGCTCGACGTGGTGATGGGGTAGAGGGGCTGCTATCGGGCTGCCGTGAATTCTGCAATTGCGCTCACCTCGTTGCCGATGGAAAGGGTTACCAGTATGGTGTCCTCTGTCAGGCGGTAGAGCGTGGGCAGTAGTGTGTCGCCCAGTTTGGCTGCCACCCGATACTCCACCCTGAGGCCTGCGACCTGGAAGCCCTCGGCCAGGAATTCCATGGCCATGCGTATGTAGTTGGCATTGTTGACGTGGCGATTGTAGTCGATGTCGGCCTTCATCACGGGGATGGGCGGCAGCACCTGTCCGCCTTCCTTGGGCACGGCAATGCGGCGGTCGCCATAGTTCATCTCCAATTGGGGCTCCAGGGTCATGGATGCCATGGTGGCATCGTCCACCCGCTTCAGCTTACCGTTGGATTTGTCCACGAAGGCACCCATGCTCCATGTCCTGTAGCAGGGCTTGCCCTCGGCGTCGTAGATGAAGGTGTTGCGGAATCCGAACATCGGCTTCATGCCGTAGACGGAGGTGGTCACCGTCAGTTCTTCCTTGAAGTCGGGCACGCGGACGACCTCCACCTGGCGCGAGGCCAACAGTTGGGCCATGTTCTGTTCTGTAAAGAACTGCTTCACACCCGGCTCCGTGTCTATCCACATTTCCGAGCAGTCCTGCATCATCTGGAGGGCCGAATAGAGTTTCAGTCGCCCGTCGCTGTCGCAGGCGCTGGTGGTAACTTTGTATTTAAGGCTATACATATATTATATATTATAAACTTCAGACGCCGTGAAGCCATCGGGCTTCACGGCGTTTTTTGTATATGGGTTTGTGAATGATTAACTTATCTTGCTGCCGGGCTTCACCTCGTGCTCCGTGGTGGTGACGGAGATGGTGCCGTCGTAGTTCTCGGCAGAGAGTATCATGCCCTCGCTGACGAGTCCATTCTTGAACTCGCGCGGAGCCAGGTTGGCCACGAAGAGCACCTGCTTGCCGATGAGCTGTTCGGGCTCGTACCACTGGCTGATGCCGCTCACGATGGTGCGGTTCTGCAGTCCGTCGGCAATCTTGAACTTCAGGAGTTTCTTCATCTTGGGCACGCGTTCGCACTCCAGCACGGTGCCGACGCGGATGTCCAGCTTCTGGAAGTCGTCGAACGAGATGGTCTCCTTGATGGGTTCGGCCTTGTAGTTGGCGGCTTCGTTCTGCTTGATGGTGTCGGCCAGCTTCTGCTGCTGGAAGGCGATGACGTCGTCCTCGATTTTTGAGAACAGCAGCGAGGGCTTAGGCAGTTGCTTGCCCACGGGCAACAGGTCGGTGCGACCCAGCCAGTCCCACTGGAACTGGTCCATGGCCAGCATGTCGCGCAGTCGCTTGCTGCTGAAGGGCAGGAAGGGCTCGAAGGCTATGGCCAGGTTGGCCGTGAGTTGGAGGGAGATGTTGATGACGGTCTTGACGCGCTCGGGGTCGGTCTTGATGACCTTCCAGGGCTCGCAGTCGGCGATGTACTTGTTGCCGATGCGGGCCAGGTTCATGGCCTCCTTCTGAGCATCGCGGAACTTGAAGTTCTCGAGCAGCTGCTCCAGGCGTTCCTTCACGCCCTGGAACTCGCTGAGCGTCTCGCGGTCGTAGTCCTGCAGTTCGCCGCATTCGGGCACGCGGCCTTCGTAGTATTTCTGTGTCAGTTGCAGTGCGCGGTTGACGAAGTTGCCGTAGACGGCCACCAGTTCGTTGTTGCAGCGTGCCTGGAAGTCGGCCCACGTGAAGTCGTTGTCCTTTGTCTCCGGCGCGTTGGCTGTCAGCACGTAGCGCAGCTCGTCCTGTCGGCCGGGCAGTTCGTCGAGGTATTCGTTGAGCCAGACGGCATAGTTCTTCGATGTGGAAATCTTGTTGCCCTCGAGGTTCAGGAACTCGTTGGAGGGAACGTTGTCGGGCAGGATGTATTCGCCGTGTGCCTTCAGCATGGCGGGGAAGACGATGCAGTGGAAGACGATGTTGTCCTTGCCGATGAAGTGCACGAGTCGCGTCTCGGGGTCCTTCCACCACGTCTCCCACGAGCCCAGTTCGGGATGCTGGTCGCAGAGTTCCTTGGTGTTGGAGATGTATCCGATGGGGGCGTCGAACCATACGTAGAGCACCTTGCCCTCAGCCCCTTCGATGGGCACGGGGATGCCCCAGTCGAGGTCGCGGGTGACGGCACGCGGATGCAGGCCTCCGTCGAGCCACGACTTGCACTGTCCGTAGACGTTCGGGCGCCATTCCTTGTGGTCCTCCAGAATCCACTTTTCCAGCCAGGGCTGGTCTTTGTCCAGCGGCAGGTACCAGTGTTTCGTCTCCTTCTTCACCAGCGGGTTGCCCGTCTCGGCGTTGTAGGGATTGATGAGTTCCTCGGGCGAGAGCGTTGCACCGCAGTGCTCGCACTGGTCGCCATAGGCGTCCTGGGCATGGCAGCGGGGGCATTCGCCGCGGATGTTGCGGTCGGTCAGGAAGTGCCCGGTCTCGGGGTCGTAGAACTGTTCGGTCACCTTCTCCTCGAACTTGCCCTCGTCGTAGAGCTTGCGGAAGAAGTCGCTGGCCAGCTTATGATGCGTCTCTGATGTGGTGCGGCTGTAGATGTCGAACGAAATGCCGAAGCGCTCGAAGGAGTCCTTGATGAGCGTGTGGTAGCGGTCGACCACCTGTTGCACGGTGATGCCCTCCTTGCGGGCTCGTATGGTGACGGGCACGCCATGTTCGTCGCTTCCGCCGATGAACAAGACGTCGCGTCCCTTGAGGCGCAGGTAGCGCACGTAGATGTCGGCCGGCACGTAGACGCCTGCCAGGTGGCCGATGTGGACGGGTCCGTTGGCATACGGCAGAGCCGACGTCACGGTGGTGCGTTTGAAGTTCTTTTGCATACTTATATGTGTATTATTTGGGTTTTTGCGACACAAAGGTACAAATAAGTGTGGGAAATGCCAAACTTGCGGCTCTTTTTCGTGCCTTCGGGGCACAATTCATTGGAGGTTTCCTCGGGGACCTATTATTCCTTCCAGCGAAACGACGCGTCGATGGAGTTCAGACAATACTATCGTCGGAGCTCAGACAATACTATTGTTGGAGCTTAGACAATACTATTGTTGGAGCCCAGACAATACTATTGTTGAAACCCGGGCAATATTATTCTTTCGTTTGAAGGAATAATAGGGCCCTGAGGGAATCTCCCGGACGTTGCTGCCCGTGCGCTACATGGCAAAGGCGTTGAAGCCACCATCCACGACGGCCACCGTGCCGGTGACAAACGACGAGGCCTCGCTGATGAGGTACTGGATGGTGCCGCACAGTTCCTCGGGGCGCCCGAAGCGCTTGAAGGGGGTCTGACGGATGACGTCCTGGCCGCGCTCGGTCAGCGAGCCGTCGGGATTGGTCAGGAGGTCCTTGTTCTGAGTGGTCAGGAAGAAGCCCGGGGCAATGGCGTTGACACGAATCTTAGACGTGAACTTCGTGGCTACCTCGTTGGCCAGGAAGGCCGTGAAGTTGCTGATGCCGGCCTTGGCGGCGGCATAGCCCAGCACACGGGTCATGGGGCGGAACGCTGCCATCGACGAGAAGTTGACGATGGCGCCCTCGCCCTGTTCCACCATGGGGCGCAGGAAGACTTGCGTGGGGATGACGGTGCCCGTCAGGTTCAGGTTCAGCACGCGCTGGAAGTCCTCTATCTTCACGCCGAAGAAGTTGCCGGTGGGGGGTATGGTGGCTCCGGGCATGTTGCCTCCGGCGGCATTCAGCAGGGCATCGACGCGGCCGTAGCGGCTCAGCACGTCGGCACAGTTCTGCTCCACCATCTGCTGGTTCATGACGTCCGACTCCAGGAACAATGCATCGCCGCCCTCCTTGCGAATCTTCTCGGCGATGCTCTCGCCCAGCTGGGCGTTGCGGCCCAGTATGACTACGTGGGCGCCCTCTTCGGCCAGGTGCTCTGCTATGCAGCGGCCCAGCACGCCCGTTCCGCCCGTGATGACTACGACTTTGTCTTTAACAGAAAATAAGTTTTTCATAGTTTTATTGTTGTTTTATAGGTATTCTTAGATATTCTTAGGCATTCCCAGGTACTCCCAGGCATTCCTATGATATCCTAGGATTAATCTAAGCGTTTTCTTCTATCTCTCTGCGTACTACAGCCATGACGCCCTCCATCTGGCCCAGGGCCAACATGCGGCCGTGGAACGAGTAGCCGGCGTTGTAGCCCATCTTCTCGTCGCCCAGCATCAGGGGGGCATGGTCGACGCGCATGGGCAGTGAGGGGTTCACCCGCTCGAAGGTGCGTACGAGCGAGATGAGGTCGGCACGACCGGCCAGATGACTGGCCTCGTGGAAGTCGCCGTTGGGCAGTACGTCGCACGAACGCAGATGCACGAACCACGTTCTGTCGGCATACTTCCGGGCCAATGCCGGAACGTCGTTGTGCGCTCCGGCGCTCAGGCTGCCGGCGCAGAAGGTCAGTCCGTTGTGCGGGTCGGGCACCATGTCCAGGAAGGCCTGTATGTCGGTATCGCAGGTGACGATGCGCGGCAGTCCCAGAATCTGCAAGGGTGGGTCGTCGGGATGCACGCACATCTTGATGTCCCACTTGTTGCAGACGGGCATGATGGCCTCCAGGAAGTACTTCATATTGGCGCGGAGCTTCGTGGCGTCGATGCCTTCGTAGAGGGCCAGCAGTTGGCGGAACTTCTCCACGGGCGCTTTGTCGTCCGCCGTGATGTTTCCGTTGACGAAGCCCTGAGTCTTCACGATGATGTTGTCCACCAGCCGGTGCTCGCCTGCGGTGTCCATCTTCTTGCGCAGTTCGGCCACGCGCTCCAGGGTCTCGGCGTTGTAGTCGTCGGCTGCATGTTCGCGCTTCAGGATATAGATGTCGAAGTAGGCAAACTCGGCCAGGTTGAAGTAGAGGCTGCTCGTCCCGTCGGGGTTGGGATATTCGAGTGTGGTGCGGGCCCAGTCGAGCACGGGCATGAAGTTGTAGCACACGGTCTTCACTCCGGCGCGTCCCAGGTTCTCGAGGCTCACGATATAGTTCTCGATGAGGCGGTCGCGGTCGGCGCCGCCGTACTTGATGCTTTCGCTTACGGGCAGGCTCTCCACGACGCTCCAGCGAAGGCCGCTTTTTGCGATGAAATCGCGCATTTTTGTCACTTCTTCCAGTGTCCACACCTCGCCGTTGGGGATGTGGTGGAGGGCGGTGACGATGCCCTCCACTCCGATTTGCCGGAGCATCTCGAGTGTGATTTTATCGTTAGGTCCAAACCAACGCCATGTCTTTTCCATGTTATATGAGAATTAAAAGGATTAGGGAATCTGGTTGATGGTGAGGTGCGGGTAGGGGAACGATATGCCGCGCTTGTTGAACTCGGCGTAGATGCGCTCCTGCGTGTCGAAGAACACGCCCCAGTAGTCGGCAACGTTGGTCCAGAGACGCACGGTCAGGTCTATGCTGCTGTCGGCCATCTTCACCAGTGCCACGAAGGGGGCGGCGGGGTCGTTCAGTATGCGCTTGTCCTGGGCAAAGAGCTCGAAGAGCACCTTCTTGGCCTCTTCCAGGTCCTGGCCATACTCCACGCAGACTGTGAGGTCGACGCGGCGCTTGTCCAGCTTGCTGAAGTTGGTGATGGTGCCACTCGAAAGGGCGCCGTTGGGCAGGTAGATGACCTTGTTGTCCACGGTGGTCAGTATGGTGTTGAAGATCTGTATCTCCTTCACCGTGCCCTCAAAGCCCTGGGCCGAGATGTAGTCGCCCACCTTGAAGGGTTTGAGCAGCAGGATGAGCAGTCCGCCGGCAAAGTTCGACAGATTGCCGCTCAGCGCCATACCGGCAGCCACACCGAACGATGCCAGCAGGGCGGCAAACGAGGTGGTGTTGACACCCAGCGCGCTGACCACGGCTATGAGCAGCAGCACGGTGAGCGTGATGTTGACGAACGACTTAGCGAAACTCTTGATGGAGGGGTCCAGGTTGCGACGGTCCAGCGTGTTGCCTACTACTTTATTAATTATAGAGACGATGAAGCGTCCTACGACGTAGATGAGCACGGCCACCAGGATGGTCTTGCCGGCTTCGATGCAGAACGTCAGGCTCTGCTGCAGGAACTGGGTCAGGTAGCTCACGTCGCCGTGAGCCAGCCCCGTCATGGCCTCCTTGGTTGAGTCTACTACTTTCTCTACTGTTGCACTGTCTACGGGTGCTGCTTGCAATAATGTCATCATGTTTTTATGTTTTAATTGTTCTTATTGTCTCAATTTTCACGCAAAGATGTTGCAAAGGTACAAAAAGATTAAAGATTTGAGGATAAAGATTGAAGATTATTTCATAACTTTGTGTCAAAACTGACATAAATACACGACTATGTACTTACTTGGTTACGACATCGGCAGCAGCTCCGTCAAGGCTGCATTAGTGGAGACCCAGACCGGGCGTATAGCCGCATCGGCCTTCTATCCCAAACACGAGATGCCCATCGCTGCCCCCAAGGCTGGGTGGGCCGAACAGGACCCCGACATGTGGTGGGAAAATCTGAAGTTGGCCTCGGCCGACGTCATGAGCCAGACCGGCGCCCGCCCCGAAGATGTTGAGGCCATAGGCATCAGTTACCAGATGCATGGACTGGTCCTGGTGGACAAGGCCGGACAGCCTCTGCGCCCTGCCATCATCTGGTGCGACAGCCGCGCCGTGCCCTACGGCGAACGCGCCATGCGCGACCTGGGCAGCGACTATTGCCTCGGCCATCTGCTGAACAGTCCCGGCAACTTCACCGCTTCTAAGTTGGCGTGGGTGCGTGAGAACGAGCCCGAGACCTTTGCCAAGGTGTTCCGATTCATGCTGCCCGGCGACTACATCGCCATGCGCCTGACCGGTGAGATGCGCACCACGCTGAGCGGTCTGTCGGAGGGCATGCTGTGGGACTTCAAGGAGAACAGCATTGCCAACGAACTCATCCGTTACTATGGCATCGACCCCACTACGCCCTGCGACCTGGTGAACACCTTCGGACATCAGGGCATGGTGCGCGACGACGTGGCCCGCGAACTGGGACTGAAGGCTGGAACGCCCGTCACCTATCGCGGCGGCGACCAGCCCAACAACGCCCTCTCGCTGGGCGTGCTGAACCCCGGCGAGGTGGCTGCTACGGCCGGAACGAGTGGCGTGGTCTATGGCATCCTGGACAAGATTAACTATGACCCCAAGAGCCGTGTCAATACCTTTGCCCATGTCAATCACTATGCCGAGGACCCGCGTCTGGGTGTCCTGCTCTGCATCAATGGTACGGGCTGCCTGAATAGTTGGATGCACCGTAACGTCAGCACTGCACTGTCGTACAGCGAGATGAACGAACTGGCCATGACTGCGCCCATCGGTGCCGAGGGTTTGTGCGTACTGCCCTTCGGCAACGGCAGCGAGCGTGTGCTGGAAAACCGCGCCCCGGGCTGCAGCATCCACGGACTGAACTTCAACGTCCACACACAGGCCCATCTGCTCCGCGCCGAGCAGGAGGGCATCGCCTTTGCCTTTGCCTACGGCATGGAGGTGATGCGTGAGATGGGCATGGACATATCGAAGATACGTGCCGGACAGGCCAACCTCTTCCTCAGTCCGCTGTTCCGTCAGGCACTAGCCGACGTCACCGGAGCCACCATCGAACTCTGCGACACCGACGGCGCTGCTGGTGCTGCCCGCGGTGCAGGCATCGGAGCCGGCATCTACAAGGATGCCGACGAGGCACTCAGCACCCTGCGCATCGTGGACACCATCGCGCCCCGCGACACCGCGGCTTATCGCCAGGCCTACGAGGCATGGAAGGGCTATCTGTCATGAAACCAATTTCTTTTTAACCTTAATAAATTATAAACAACTATGAAAGAGTATTTTGCAAACATCGGAAAGATTCCCTTCGAGGGAGCTGAGAGTAAGAACCCTATGGCATTCCACTACTACGAGCCCGAGCGCGTGGTGATGGGTAAGAAGATGAAGGACTGGCTGCGCTTCGCCATGGCCTGGTGGCACACCCTGTGCGCCGAGGGCGGCGACCAGTTTGGCCCTGGCACGAAGACTTTCCCCTGGAACGACTCTGCCGACCCCGTTGAGGCTGCCAAGCACAAGGTGGACGCCGGCTTCGAGTTCATGCAGAAGATGGGCATCCCCTTCTACTGCTTCCACGATGTAGACCTCTGCACGGAGGCTGCTACCGTCGAGGAGTACGAGAAGAATCTGAAGGAAGTGGTTGCCTACCTGAAGCAGAAGCAGCAGGAGACTGGCATCAAGTTGCTCTGGGGTACAGCTAATGTGTTCGGTAACAAGCGTTACATGAACGGTGCCTCCACCAACCCCGACTTCGACGTTGTGGCTCGCGCCATCGTGCAGATTAAGAATGCCATCGATGCCACCATCGAACTGGGCGGCGAGAACTACGTCTTCTGGGGCGGCCGCGAGGGCTACATGAGCCTCCTGAACACCGACATGAAGCGTGAGAAGGAACACATGGCCACCATGCTCCGCATGGCTCGCGACTATGCTCGTGCCAAGGGATTCAAGGGCACCTTCCTTATCGAGCCCAAACCCATGGAGCCCTCCAAGCACCAGTACGACGTCGACACAGAGACCGTCATCGGCTTCCTCCGTGCCCACGGCCTGGACAAGGACTTCAAGGTGAACATCGAGGTGAACCACGCCACACTGGCCGGACACACCTTCGAGCACGAACTGGCTTGCGCTGTCGACGCTGGCATGCTGGGCAGCATCGATGCCAACCGTGGTGACTACCAGAACGGTTGGGACACCGACCAGTTCCCCATCGACCACTACGAACTCGTGCAGGCCATGATGCAGATTATCCGCAACGGCGGCTTCCAGACGGGCGGTACCAACTTCGATGCCAAGACTCGCCGCAACTCTACCGACCTGGAGGACATCTTCATTGCCCACATCAGCGGCATGGATGCCATGGCCAAGGCCCTGCTCAGCGCTGCTGAACTGATTGAGAAGAGCCCCATCTGCGCTATGCTGAAGGAGCGCTACGCATCGTTCGACCAGGGCGAGGGTAAGAAGTTCGAAGAGGGTAAGATGACCCTCGAGGAGGCTTACGAGTACGGCAAGAAAATCGGTGAGCCCAAGCAGACCAGCGGTAAGCAGGAGCTCTACGAGGCTATCGTTGCCATGTACTAATCTTTGTAATAAAAAAAAGAGAGGCCTGCGGAAAGCTCCGCAGGCCTCTCTTTTTTTTTATATGCCTCTCAGCTGTCTTCCTTTTTTATCTGTTCAGCGGGCCAGTTGATAAGGTACACACGCTCCGTGGCACGGGTCAGTGCCGTATAGAGCCACCGGAAATAGTCGGGCGTGAGCATGTCCTCGGTCACATATCCCTGGTCGATGTAGACGTGCTGCCATTGTCCGCCCTGCGCCTTGTGGCAGGTGACGGCATAGGCATACTTCACCTGCAGGGCGTTGTAGTAGGGGTCTTCCTTCACTTTCTGCAGCAGGTCGCGCCGGTTGCGTATCTCCGGATAGTCGGCACAAACGGCATCGAACAGGGCACGTTGCTGCTCCTGAGTCAGGGCCGGCGCCTGGCTTTGCAACGTGTCGAGCAGCAGCGTGACGTCCACCTCCATGTCGTCGAAGTCGGGAAATTGCAAGGTGGCATCGGCAAAGCGGAACCCATACATCTCGCGCACGTTCCTCAAACGTCGCACCACGCACACGTCGCCGTTGGCCAGGAAGGCCGTCTGTTGCTGGCTGCGGCTGTCTCTGCCGTGGCTCTCCGTGCCCAGCTCCTTGTCGCTTTGTTCCTGCTCGGCGTTGTCCTTCAGCCAGTAGTAATTGTTCTTCACCACTATCAGTTGGTCGCCCGATCCCATTTCGTCCTCACACATCAGTATGCGCCCTCGGATGCCGTTGTTGAAGAGGTTGGCGCGTCGGTTGGAACGTGTGACCACGATGGTCTGGTCGGTGCCGCAGCGGCTGTAGCTGGTCTCCAGTTCCTCGATGAGTTCGTCGCCCGGAACGATGCGCACATCGGGGAATCCATGGATGCGCAATTGCGGAAAAACGCCCATTTCATCGTCGTTTATCAACTTCCGCAGCATGGTGGCATTCCACAATATGCCCGAGTCGCCAATCTGTCGCACCACCTGGGTCAGCATGCTTTGTCGCACCGTCATGTCGTAGCCTTCCAAGGCCAAGGGACTGAGCGCCGGACTCAGTTCCTCGCCGACGGGGGGCAACTGGGCCGAGTCGCCCACAAGCATCAGCCGACAGCCATCGCCTGCATAGACAAAGTGCATGAGGTCGTCGAGCAGACGCCCCGTGCCGAAGCCTTTGCCGGAGATGCCCTCGTTGCTGATCATCGAAGCCTCGTCGACGATAAACAAGGTGTTGCGGTGGTTGTTGATGTTCTGGTCGAAGTCCACCATGTCGGCCGAAAAGGTCCTCTGCCGGTATATCTTTCGGTGTATGGTATATGCGGGATGGCCGGCATAGAGCGAGAAGACTTTGGCGGCGCGCCCTGTCGGTGCCAGCAGTACGACCGACCGCCCCAGGGCCTTCAGGCTCCGCACCAAAGCCCCCACGAGACTGGTCTTGCCCGTGCCTGCATAGCCTTGGAGCAGAAACACCTCGTCGCGATTGCCGGAAAGCAGGAAGTCGGCCCACTTTGCGACGGTCTCTGCCTGCTCTGCAGTGGGTTCCATGCCGAACTTTTCGAGTATTAAAACTATTAATTCATCTTTTATTTGCATATTCCATTTATTCTTTCTATTTTTGCAAGGCTAAAGGTACGAATAAGATAGTAAAATACAAAATAAATACTAAAATAACATCATGAAAAAGCTAATTAACGTAGTTTTGGGTATTGCTGCATTGGCAATGTTGTTCATTTGCTATCGCAGTATTGCAGACCAGCAGGACTTCGAAGCCGAAGTCAAGCAGCGTGAGATCGACGTGAAGACGCGTCTCATCGAAATCCGTAAGGCTGAGGAAGCCTATAAGGAACAGCACGGCGAGTACTGTGGCACTTGGGATTCGCTCATCACCTTCATCAAGGAGGGTAAGTTGCCCATCGTTGTCAAGCAGGGCGTGCTGACTGAGGAACAGATGGAGAAAGGTCTGACCGAGGCAAAGGCTGCAGCCATCGTCAACCGTGGCAATGCTGCCGAGATTGCTGCCAACGGCCTGACGGGATTCCGTCGCGACACCACATGGGTGTCTCTGCTCGACTCGCTCTATCCTGCCGACTACAAAGTCGAGGACATCCGCTACATCCCCAACTCCGATGCCAATGGCGGCGAGAAGAAGGAGTTTGACCTGATTGCCGTGTGGATTAAGACGAAGTCGGATGCCATCATCCCCGTTATGGAGTGTGGCGCCGAGGTTGAGTCCTACATCTGTGGCGACAGCAAACTGTGGACGCGCGAAGCTGCCAACCGTCGCGAGGTTGCCGAAGGCATGGGTAACTATCCCGGTCTGAAGATTGGTGAAGCCGGTCTGAACTGGAATAATAATGCAGGTAATTGGGAGTAAGAAACTGACGGAACAAGAATTATCCATCCGGATTTATTCGGATGGATTTTCTTTTTCCACGCCGGGCAGTAGCAAGGAAGTCACGGCGCGGAGGGACGAGTCGTTGGTCGAGGCGCTGGAGGAAGCCTTCAAGCAGAGTGCCCTGCTGCGTCCCGACTACGACGAAGTGAACATCTACGCCGACTATCCTTCCACGCGCATCCCTCTCGACGAGTTCCGAAGCGAGGAGGCACGCTCCCTCTATTGCCTAACATTCGGCGAGGACAGCCTCACGGGCATGAACATGCACTACGAGATGCTGCCCGCCCTGGAGGTAATCGAGGTCTTCGTCATCGATGCTCAGATTGAGGAACTCATCCTGCGCCACTATCCACACGCCTCCATCCACTGCTACTTCGGGCAACTGATGAACCGCATGTTTGCCTTCGAAAAGCGCCACAACGACGAAGTGCGTCGGCTCTATGCCCACTTCAACGGGCGCCAGCTCTTCGTCTTTTCTTACGACAAGGGGCGCTTGTCCTTCGCCAACTCTTTCGAGACCAATAACCTCAACAACGAGGTCTACTTCCTGCTCTACGTCTGGAAGCAGCTCGGCATGCGACAGCGCAAGGACGAATGCGTCATCATCGGCGACGACCCGGACCTGAGGGACGAACTCAGGAAATACATTCTTAATATACAATGCGTGTAATCACAGGAAAATACAAAGGACGGCACTTCGAAGTGCCTCGCGAATTCAAGGCTCGCCCCACTACGGACTTTGCCAAGGAGAATCTCTTCAATGTGCTTCGTGGCTATACTGACTTCGAGGATGCCCGGGCTCTCGACCTTTTTGCGGGTACGGGCAGCATCACCCTCGAACTCCTTTCGCGCGGCTGCAGCCGTGTGGTCAGTGTGGAGCGCGACCCGCTGCACTATCGTGTCATCACCGAGTTCATCAACCGTCTTGGCGACCCTGCTGCCCTGCCTGTACGGGGAGATGTATTCAAGTTCCTGAAGAATGCGCGCGAACAATACGACATCATCTTTGCCGATCCCCCATACACGCTGCCCAACATTCCCGACCTGCCCGACTTGGTGCTGGGTCGCGACCTGTTGTTGCCGGATGGTGTCTTTGTGCTGGAGCACGGAAAAAGGGATAACTTCGAGAGTCATCCCCGTTTCGTCGAGCACCGTGCCTATGGCAGTGTGAATTTCTCTTTCTTTCAGTGATTATTAGAGGGCTTTAAGGGCTTTAAGGGCTTTAGGGACCTTAAGGGCCTTAGGGGCTTTAGAGTCTTTAGGGGCCTTAGAAGGGGCGTCCACCGCCACCGCGACCGCCACGTCCGCCACCGCCGGGGCCTCCCCATCCGCCGGGACCGCCGAAGCCCATGCCACTGCGTGCTTCCTTGTTACCCAGCAGGTTGAGGCTGTACACCAGGTGAACCATGACGTACGAGTTGATGGCATTGCTCCATGAGTCGCTGCGCATGGTGGCCGTGATGTTGCGGCTGATGTTGGAGCGCTGCTGCAGGATGTCGTACCACTGCACCATGACGGTCAGTTCGTGGCCCTTCAACCATTTCTTCAGGTTCTGGCTCACCTGTGCGTTCCAGATGAGTTCGTTGGTGTTCATGGCTTCGTCGGAGTATCCGCGACGGCTCTGCTGACTGATGTCGGTGGCGAATGACAGGTTGAAGGGGAACGTAATGTTGAAGTTGCCGCCGTAGTTGTAGGTCCAACTGTCGATGTTGGCGTTGGTCTGCAACTTGTTGCGGGCGTGCTGGTAGTTGAATCCGGCATTCAGTCCGATCTCGAAAGTACCCGTCTCAAGGAAGTCGTAGCGATAGTTCATGCGCAGGTTCTCGTTGATGTTCGTGTTGCGCGTGGTCGCCTTCTGCAGACGCACGTTGCTGAAGACCTTGTCCATGTCCACCACCGATGGATTGTCGTCGCGATAGATGTCGCCCCAGGTGCTGCCGTCCGAGTTGCTGGAGAGGTAGCCCACGTTGTTGGCATAGTTTACGTTGACGAAATTCATCAGGTTCAGGTGCTTCTCGCGGTCCAGTGCCGTGTTGAACATGACGAAGGCGCCCGAGTTCCAGTTGCCGCTGATGTTCATGGGCCGTGTGTATCGCGTACCCGACTGGGTATCGTAGATGGTGGCCGTGGATATGCTGTTCTTGGTGTTGTTGTAGCTCAGGTTCATCGACCATCCGCGCTGTTTGTCGACGTTGTAGCCATTGTAGAAGGCAAAGAAGTTGTTGTTCCACGACGAGCGCAGTCCGGCGTTACCGGTGGATATGTTCAGCGGGTCGCTGGAGTCCACCACCTCGAGCAGGTTGGTCATCGAGGGCTGCGACATGCGGGCATTGTAGCGCAGGCGCAACTGGCTGGTGTTCGAGATTTTCCATCGCAGGTCTACGCGTGGAGCCCAGTTGAAGGTGTGCCGCACGACGGTGGTGTCGAGTTGGTTCTTTATGTAGTCCATGTGCGTGGTTTGAGGTTGGAAGTTGACGCCGGCATTCAGTCGGAGTTCCTGTCCGTTCTCGAACTTCGTGTTGTATCGCGCCATCACGTTGGCCTCGTGGTTATATTCCTTGTAGGTAGCGTACTGCGAGTTCTCGATGTTCCTCAGATAGTTCAGTGTGTCCAGTGCGGGCAGGTAGCCCAGGTAGAGCTGTTCGGCCGTGTAGAATCCGGCATATTCGGGCTTTGTCAGGAGCGAGTCGATGCTGTACATCGAGCGGTCGCGGTCGGAGTATCTATACTGGAACTGATAGGAAGCCTGCAGGTTGAGGTTCTTCGTGATGGGTTCGGTGTATGAAAGGCGTCCACGTCCGTCGTACGACTTCGAGGGCGAGAGGTTGTACTGGTTGTTGAAGGTGTTGCGGTTCTGCTGATAGTAGTTAATCATCGAGCGGCTGAACGAGGTGTTGTCCGAGTTCGAGTAGTTGCCGCCCAGGTTCAGCGTCATGTTGCGTCCGGGCTTGCCCAGCCGGCGGTTCAGCTGCAGGTTGCCGTTGGCGTTGGTGGAGTTGCCTTCGCTCTTCGAGCTGCGGTTGTTGTCGTTCACCGTTATCTGGTCGCGAACGGTCTGGTTCTCGGCCAGATTATATTGCTTCAGCGGGTCGGTGAAGTAGTCGTAGGGGTCCTGGTTGAAGGTGGCGTTCTGGCTCAGGCTGTGTCCGTTGTTCCACGAGTGTGAGAAGGCCGGGCGTATGGTCAGGTTCGTCATCGAGTCTATCATCCATTCGAATCGGAAGTCGGCATTCACGCTACCGTTCTTGTTCAGGCTGTTGCTGTTGGAGTTGGAGAATGTGCTCTGCGTTCCGTCCAGGAACATTTCGCTGTTCGTGCGTGTCTCCACGTCGTTTTTGTTGTGGCTGTAGCGCACGTTACCGCCCACCTCCAGGTATCCGGCCTCCGACTCCTTCTTGTTGTTGTCCCAGGCCACGTTGGCTCCGTACATGTCGCTCGTGGTGATGCCTTGGCCGCCGCCACCCCACCATCCGCGGCCGCCACCGCCGGGGAAGCTGCGGTCGTTCACGTTGTTGCGGCTGCCGATGAGGGTGAACTGCATGTGGTCGGTGTATCGGCTGATGTTAGCCTTGGCCGTGTATCGGTCCTCCGTACCGTAGCCTACGTCGGCATTGATGAGCCATCCCTCCTTCATGCCCTTCTTGACGGTCAGGTCCAGTACGGTCTCCTCCTCGCCGTCGTCGATGCCGGTGATGCGGCTGTAGTCGCTCTTCTTTTCGTACGACTTCAGTTTCTCCACCATCTTTGTCGGGATGTTCTTCATGGCCATCTTCGTGTCGTTGGCAAAGAATTCCTTGCCGTCCACCATGATTTTCGACACCGTCTTGCCGTTGATCTTGATGGTTCCGTCGTCGCCCACCTCGGCACCGGGCAGTTTCTTCACCAGTTCCTCCAGGTTCGAGCCCTCGGGCACGCGGAAGGCCCCGGCGTTGAAGATGAACGTGTCCTCCTTCATCTCCACCTGTGCCAGTTGGGCCGACACGGTGGCCTCCTTCATCATCTTGGCATCCTCCTGCAGGGTGACGGTGCCCAGGTCGAGGGTCTTCTTCTGTCGGGAGAGGGTTATATTCTGATACTGAGTCACGTATCCCATGTATGAGATGCGCAGCAGATACTGTCCGTACTTCGATACGGGCATGTTCACGCGGCCGTTCACGTCGCTCACGACGCCGGTCACCTGTGTGCTGTCCTTTGGATTGAGCAGTACGACGGCAGCTCCCGGCAGGGGCTCGTTCAGTCCGCCGTCCATGATGGTGCCGGTCACTGTGGCCCTCTGGCGCTGTTGTGTCGTGGTCTGTGTGGAGCCTCCCGCGGAGGTCACCGTTACTGCTGTCACTTGGGCTTCAGCAGTCGAATATGCCATCATGAGGCAGAGTAAACCGATTATTTTTCGTTTCATTATGTTTTGATTATCGTTTTTTGGAGTATTTCCGCATACTATGACGCAAGAATTTTGCATAAGTTTAATGTCCGCCAACTTTTTTTTACTAACTTTGCAGCCACTATGAAGAAGATAACCCTTTTATTCGTTGCCTTTTGCATCGTTTCAATAGGCAGCAGCCGCGCCGAGACCACGTCCGACGAGGCATTTCTCGACACCACGTACAAGAGCCTTCAGGACGTCATCCTGCCCCACGCTCAGTGGAAGCGTAGCGAGGTGGCCAGCGTGCCCAAGATAGGCGGCTTCGTGGTGGGCACGTATAAGTACGACAGTCGCAGCAGCGAGCACGGGGGCGACGGCTTCGGCCTGCGCCATGCCCGCCTCTATGTCGACGGCACCATCATGCGCGACTTCAAGTATCGTCTGCAACTCGAATTCGCCGGTTCGCCCCACATCAAGGATGCCTTCGTGGCTTGGAGCCACTGGAAGGAGCTGGAGGTGAAGGTCGGTGAGTTCAAGCGCTGCTTCACCTTCGAGAATCCCATGAATCCCTGGGACGTCGGTACGGGCGACTACAGCCAGCTGACCCGTAAGTTTGCCGGCTATGGCGACCGCGTAGGAGAGGCTTCCACGGGCGGCCGCGACCTGGGCCTGCAGGTGCAGGGCGATGCGTTCAGCAGTCCGCGCGACGGACATACGCAGTTGCACTACGCACTGGGCGTCTACAATGGTCAGGGCATCAACACGCGCGACAAGAACCGCCACAAGGACTTCATCGGCAACCTCCAGTGGAGCCCCGTCCGCGACCTCTGGATAGGGGCCTTCGGCTGGCTGGGCAACTGGGTAAGTCCCGATGACGTCACCGTCGACCGCAACCGTTACGGCTTCGGTGTGAAATACGAGAGCCGCGAGAATAACTGGAGCGCCCGCGCCGAGTACGTCCGCAGCATCGGTCACAAGGCCTCCGACTATGAGCCCGGCAGCGGCAGCCAGTCGTTCCGCTGGACCGGTGGCAACAAGGCCGACGCCTGGTACATGACCGTCGGCATTCCCGTGTGGCGCTGGGTGAAGATCTATGCCAAGTACGATGCCTATCGCGAATATGCCACCTGGAACTCCATGCACACCATCTACTCCCTCTCGACCAACCTGCAGCCCCATAAGAACCTGATGTTGCAGGTCCAGTATAATCTCCACCAGGAGGGCACCACCACCGACAACTGCTACCACCAGCTTTGGGCACAAGCCTACTTCCGCTTCTGACCCTATTACCTATTTATATACGCGCATACACGCGAGGCTTTGCCCGTGACACACCGTTGTCCGTCAGGCAAAGCCTCGCGACGTTTTTGTCGCAGGATAGTAGGATGCCGGCCTCAGGAATGCGAGGCTCCGGCGTTGGCGTCCTTGATCTTCTTGAACAGGTCGCTGGCGAAGATGAAGGAGTTGAGCTTTTCGTTGGTCGAGGTCATGATTTCGTCCTTCGTGCCCGTCCAGCCCAGTGTGCCCTCGTGGATGTAGATGATGTTCTCGCCGATGCCCATGACGGAGTTCATGTCGTGGGTGTTCATGATGGTGGTCATGTCGTACTCGTGGGTGATGCTGTGGATGAGTTCGTCGATGACGAGCGACGTCTTCGGGTCCAGTCCCGAGTTAGGTTCGTCGCAGAAGAGGTATTTCGGGTTCAGGGCTATGGCACGGGCTATGGCCACGCGCTTCTGCATGCCGCCTGAGATTTCGCCCGGCATCTTCTGTCCGGCCCCCTGCAGGTTGACGCGGTCCAGGCAGAATTCGGCCCGTCGGATGCGGTCGGCCTCGTTCATGTCCGAGAACATGTCGAGGGGGAACATCACGTTCTCCAGCACGGTCATCGAGTCGAAGAGAGCTGCCGACTGGAATATCATGCCCATCTCGCGGCGCAGCATCACGCGCTCGCGCTTCGACATGCGGACGAAGTCGCGTCCGTCGTACAGGATTTCTCCCTTAGTGGGCTCGAACAGTCCCACGATGTTCTTCATCAGCACCGTCTTGCCGCTGCCGCTCTGGCCGATGATGAGGTTCGTCTTGCCATCCTCGAAGGTGGCGTTGATGTCCTTCAGTACGTCTTTGTCTTCGAAAGACTTGTACAGGTGTTTTATTTCTATCATGAGAGTAACTGCGTTAGGAAGATGTCGGCAAACAGGATGAGCATGCTGCTGGAGACGACGGCATTGGTGGAAGCCTTGCCCACGTCGAACGAGCCGCCCTGCACGTTGTAGCCGTAGTACGACGACACGCTGGCAATGATGAAGGCAAAGAAGATGCTCTTGATGATGCTCATCCATACGAACCAGGGCACGAACGAGTGGAGCAGGCCGATGGTCAGGTCGTCGGGCGTCAGGATGCCGGCGTAGGCCGTGGCATAGGCGCCGATGAAGCCCGCTGCAATGCTGAAGACGACCAGGAAGGGAATCATTGTCATCAGTCCGAGTATCTTCGGAAGAATCAGGAACGAGGCCGAGTTGACGCCCATAATCTCCAGTGCGTCAATCTGCTGAGTGACGCGCATGGTGCCGATTTCCGAGGCGATGTTCGACCCCACCTTGCCGGCCAGAATCAGGCACATGATGGAGGAGGAGAACTCCAGCACCATGATTTCGCGCGTGGTGTAGCCCGTGGTGAAGGCCGGCATCCAGGGGCTCTGTATGTTCAGCTTGATCTGGATGCAGATGACGGCACCGATGAAGAACGAGATGAGCAGCACGATGCCTATCGAGTCCACGCCCAGTTGCTCCATCTCCTTCAGGTACTGCTTCAGGAACATGCGCATCCGCTCGGGGATGGAAAATGTGCGGCCCATGAGGTCGAGATACTTGCCAAAAGCGGTGATATACTTTACTATAAACATGATTCTACAGTTTTCTTTCTGCAAAAATACAAAAAAATCCCTAATCTCTAATCCTTAATCCCTAATCTTTTCGTAAATTTGCATCCGAAATGGATGAAGAGAAGGTACATCTGACGCTCCGCAGCGAAAATCTGGTGAAGGTTTATGGCAAACGCACCGTGGTGAACAACGTCTCGTTCGACGTCTCGCAGGGCGAAATCGTGGGATTGCTGGGCCCCAACGGAGCCGGCAAGACGACGTCGTTCTACATGACCACCGGACTGGTCATTCCCAACGAGGGACACATCTATCTCGACGGGCGCGAGATCACCAAGTTGCCCGTCTATCAGCGGGCCCGTCTGGGCATCGGATACCTGGCGCAGGAGCCCAGCGTCTTCCGCAAGATGACGGTCGAGGACAACATCATGTCCGTGCTGGAGATGCGCCCCAAGCCCGACGACTTCGAGGGCACGCCCAACGAATACCGGCGCTGGAAACTGGAGTCGCTGCTCGACGAGTTCAACCTGCAGAAGATTCGCCGCAACCTGGGCGACCAGTGCTCGGGTGGCGAGCGCCGACGCACCGAGATAGCCCGCTGTCTGGCCATCAACCCCAAGTTCATCATGCTCGACGAACCCTTTGCTGGCGTCGACCCCATTGCCGTCGAGGACATTCAGTTCATCGTCTGGAAGTTGCGTCGCAAGAACATCGGCGTGCTCATCACCGACCACAACGTCGAGGACACCCTTTGCATCACCGACCGCGCCTATATGCTCTTCGAGGGACAGATCCTCTTCCACGGCACACCGCAAGAGCTGGCCTCCAACCCCATCGTCCGTGCCAAATACCTGACCAACAGCTTCGTGCTCCGCGACAAGGACTTCGAGCGGATGGCGCAGGAGCGTGGCGAACTGTGAATCACCGGATTCGCGTGCCCACGAGGCTGTATTCCCCGTCCCCCCTTGATATTACGATTCGCCCGTCGCGACACAGTTTGCGTGGGCTCGTCCCGGCCTGTGCCTCCTCCTCCGCGAGCGGGGCGATGAGGCCGTCGCTGCCGTCGGGCTTCTGCCAGATGCGCACGTATTCCACGTCCATCTCGTAGGTAAACTCCGGGTCGGGCTCTTCGCTGCCCCACCACGAGTTCTTCCCCAGGGCCTGGTCGAGGATGATGTAGAAGGGTTTGTTGTACGGGAACTGCCACTTCTCGTAGTCGGGGTGCGCCGCGAGGTCCAGTGTGGCATCCTTGCGGTAGCGGAACACCAGTCGGCGGTCGCAGTAGAAGGTCAGCGACGTCTCGTCCCAGCGCAGCATGTAGACGTGCCAGTCGTCCGAGAAGGCCATGTTGCCGGAGTAGGTGTAGCTCTTGCCGACGGTTTTGTCGTATCGGGCACCCAGGTGCACGGTGCTCCAGACGGTGCTGCTGTTGCCTATCTGTTCCATGATGTCTATCTCGCCACAGTTGGGCCATCCGTCCTTCTGGTCCACGGGCATCATCCAGATGGCCGGGAAGTTCGACTGGTGCGGCACACACTTGGCCTTAATCTCGAAGATGCCGTACATGTATCCCTGTTTCATGTTCACGCCGCTGGTAATGAATCCGCCTGCCGTCCCGTCCTTGCTCACGGCCAGCATGCGCAGGTGCCCGTCGGCCACCTTGTGCACCAGGGCATGCTCCTGGGCGGTGGTACCCATGCGCTTGTTCCAGGTCGACGAGGCCTTGCGGCTGTAAGCCCAGTGGCGCTCCATGGCTTCGGTCGATGTGAAGTCGCCCGTGCAGTTGGCCAGTTCGCTGTCCGAGAGTTTGAGCAGCGATGCCGCGCGCTCCGGCGTCTCCGAGGAGTAGACCAACTTGTAGTCGCTCAGGCTGATTTGGGCCGACGCCAGAGCCGTGCACATCAGCATCATGCTCAGCGCCATCAGGTGTAGGTTCATCTTCTGCATATAGGCGGTGTGTTAGTGTTCTCACTCGCAAAAATACGTATTTGGCCCGATACGGCCAAATTTTGGCAGTGGAAATGCTGCCCGGCAGGGCGTGCCGCAAAATAAATGCCCATTGTTAATGGATAATTCACAATTATTTCGTAATTTTGCAGCAAGTTCTGCGCTTGTGGTGGAATTGGTAGACACGCCAGACTTAGGATCTGGTGCCTTAGGGCGTGTAAGTTCGAGTCTTATCAGGCGTACAATAAAAAGGCGAGGCTGTGTCAGGGTCCCTGACACAGCCTCGCTTTTTTTTGCCTCGTTTATTCTCACTTAATCACGACCTTGGACTTTGTCCTAGCTCGTTCCCGTTCGATAAAGCATGAGCAAGCTCCGCTTTATTCTCACTTAATCACGACCTTGCGACCGTTCTCGATGACGATGCCCTTCTTGGCAGC
>CAMOUQ010000027.1 GCA_946626595.1 uncultured Prevotellaceae bacterium
AGTGTGATGCTCTCGGTGGTAGCAGGTACGAAGGTGGTGTACTCCAAGGTGCGCTCGCCATCCTCGTCCACAGAGTAGAGGTTGACAGTGAAGTCAGTCTCGTCATGGAAGTACAGGGTGTAACCTTCCTGGCCAACCTGCGGGATGTAGACGGGGGTGCGAGGGCGGTCTTGCTTTGGATAAGTGTCCGTAAGTCCCAAATGAATGACATTTTCCAGAGGCTCCCATGCTTGTATGGGAAGGGCGTTTGTCATCAGCGTGACAAATAACCCGAATGATAATAAAATTTGTTTCATAGTAATTTTTTTTGATTTGTTAGTAACTGAATCTTATCATGACATTTTTTGAATTCGGCTGCAAAGTTATGCCTATTTTTCTTCACTACATGCAAGAAAAAGTTCACAAAAAAGTTCACAATTTTGTTCACATTCCAATTTTTCCCGTTTCATCGGGCTTTTGATGTTGCATGTTTAAACTTTATTTGCTATCTTTGTGGCAACAAAACAGCATAGATATGATAAAAAACGTTGCATTTCTGCTTTACGCACTTCTTTTATTCTCTTGTGCTAATCGGCCAGATTGTTCCTCTCTGTCGGAGGAAGAAGTCCAAATGATAATGCAGGAGATTTCGGAAAGGAACCAAAGATACATACCGCTGACAGAAAAAGATGACACGCTGATGCGACAGGTTGTGGAATATTACAAGGAATACGGAACGAGCAGCAACCTGATGGAGGCCTACTATCTGTTGGGCAGTGTCTATCGTGACTTGCATGAAGCCCCGAAGGCGATGCAGGCGTTTCTTGAAGGAATAAGTGTGGCTGATACGTTAGCCCAGGACTGCAATTATCGTATGCTGGCCAAACTTTATACCCAGAAGGCAGAACTGATGGATAAACAAAGACTTTATAGACAGGCTGCAGAAGAAGACAGGAAGGCGTACCATTATGCCATGATGGGCCAGGACTCCGTTATTGCGTTGTCCGCACTTTGGAGTAGGTTGGGAACGCTGTATCTGCTCAAAGACTATAGGACGGCATCCGCCGAGTGTAATGCTCTATTGGAAAAGAGCAAGGAATGGGGGATGCTTGAATATGCCGCTGCTCAATTAATACCTTGTGTTCTTGCAAATTTGGAGATTGATCAGATAGGAAAAGCACGTGAACTGATAGATGTGTATGAGAAATATAGCGGACATGTGGATATTGTAACTCATTTCAGTGTTTTCCCTATCTATTATTATGCCAAGGGACGTTTGCTGTTGGCTGAGAATAGTTTGGATTCGGCAGAATTGTTCTTTCGTAAAGAATTGGAAGCAAACGACTGGAATAATCGCCAGTCAGCCTATCGTGGTTTGCATCAGGTGTTTCGTAAAGGGGGAATAATGGATTCCGCATACAAATATGCAAAAATGCAATGCGAGGCTGTCGACAGCGACTATCAGACTATGGTGACGACTCACCTGCAGAATCTGCATGAACTTTATGATTATAGCCGTGCAGAGAAAGAAAATCATCAGAAGTCGATGCAATTGGAGCAGGAACACCAGAGGATGGTGCGTATACGATGGACATTGGTCTTTGTATTGTTAGTGGCATTGTTCGTGTTCTATTACTTGCATGCGCGTTATGAGAAGAAAATTGCACGGGCAGAACTGGAACTGGAAAAGGCCGCAAACGAGCATGAGGAGGCTGAATATCGGCTGTTGGAACTGCAGAAAAAGTTGGGTCTCGCAAATAGCGATGAGGAAAGGGCTGAATTGGAAAAGGAGATGCAACAGGCTGAGGAGGAAAGTGCCTTGCAGCGGAAACGAGTCTTAGACAGGCAAGAATATCTGGATGAACTTCGTCGTAGGGTGAGACTGACGAAGAAGGATCTGCGCCAACGCCAGTTTTACGAGCCCCTTTTCCGAACGTTGCTTCGAAAGTCGAAGGAGGGGCAAAATGCTACGGAGCAAGACTATGCAGATATGCTGACCTTCCTGCAAAAGAAGGATGTCGGATTGGTGGACCGCTTCTATGCTGCTGCCCCTATGGCCACGGATATGGAGTTCAAAGTCTTCCTGCTCATGCGTATGGGAATGACAAAAGCAGAGATTGCCACCTTGACGTCGCACGAATCAAACTCCATATCCATGGTGATGAATAGGTTCTTCAAAAAGGTAAACAAAAGGAACCCAGAGAGCAGTGCCGAGGCCGACCGCTGGCTCTTGGAGATATAGTCCCAGGCTCTGGTTCGCTCTGTGCGGAGGGTCAGAGCTTGACGGATGAGATGTCTACGAGTTCGTTGACGATGGCGTAGATGGTGAGCCCGGCGGGGGAGTGGATCTGCAGCTTGCGGGCGATGTTGCGCCGGTGGGTGATGACGGTGTTGACGGAGATGCAGAGCCGTTCGGCTATCTCCTTGTTCTGCAGGCCCTGGACGACGCCGATGATGACCTCCTTCTCGCGCTCGCTGAGCGATTCGCCGTTGTCCTGTCCGCCTCGGAAGACCATCTGAGAGATGTTTTTCGAGAGGTCGTCCTGACGGGTCAGTCGCTCCAGACGCATGATGGCGGGGGTGAAGATGTGGTCCTCGACCTGGGCGTGCTGGCGCAGCCATTCCTCGTTGTTGTAGATGTCGTAGAGGGTGGCCGTGAGCTGGTTGTTGTGGAGGGCGTCGGTGGGGAGGTACTTGATAATCATGAGCTTGAGCTCGCGCAGCGTCTTGTCGGTCTGCTCGTGGTGTTTGGAGAAGGTCTCGATGTTGTAGTTGCTGACGGGACGGCCCTCGAGCAGCGACTCGACGTAGGGGAAGAGGGTCTTCTCCTCGTACTTCATGTGGCGGCGTATCTCCTGGGAGTATTCCTCGTAGAGGCGCATGATGAGGCCGCCCAGTGCATCGCCGGGGCGGATGCTTTCCTCCAGTTCGCGACGGATGAAGGGGAGCTGGAAGTCGAGGTAGTAGGTGTGGCTGGCCTTGAGGTAGTGGAGGAGGGTGGGGACGCTGATGCGGTCGTCGTCCTGGAAGTCGGCCTGGTCGTTGATGGTGAAGTTGACGACGGCCAGGAAGGTGTAGGTGTCTACGTCGTTCATCTGGCAGGTCTCGCTGACGGTCTTGTCGCCGAAGCCGAGGTTGATGCCGAAGGAGCCCAGGGCCTGCAGTACGCTGTAGTTGTCCTTGATGAGGGTGATCATCTTGTCACCGGGTTCGTACATCTTGAGGTTCTTCATGAGTGTGAGCGTGTTAGTGGTCTTCGATGTGGGCGTCGGGGGCTCAGGCGTAGCTGTGGAGGCCGCCGAGGAGGAAGTTGACGCCGAAGTAGGTCATGAGCAGCGTGGCCAGGGCCAGGAGGGAGTAGAGCCGATAGTTGCGGTCGGAACGGAACCAGGGGAGGCTCTCCTGGTGGAGGGGCAGGCTGTAGATGATGAGTGTGACGAGGGCCCAGGCTTCCTTGGGGTCCCAGGACCAGTAGGTGCCCCAGGAGACGTTGGCCCAGACGGCGCCGAGGAAGATGCCGGTGGCCAGCAGGAACACGGCGGGGCGCAGGAGGCTGCGGCGCACGATGCTGACGACCAGCAGGATGTAGGAGAGCAGAATGGTGCCGACGTGGAAGAAGAGGAAGGGCGAACGCAAGATGGGCACCAGGGGGCGCATGGAGATGGCTACGACCATGTAGGAGGCCATGACGGTGCCGCAGATGCCCAGCAGGAGGGTGGGGAACCACGAGGCGGACCGAGACTGGACGGAGGGGCTGCGGCTGCGGGTCAGGCTGAGCCACACCATGCTGACGGCCAGGAGCAGGTAGCCGATGTAGGTGACGGCCGTGCCCCAGGGGTCGTAGCTGATGGTGAAGGTGCTGCCCTGGAGGTCGTCGTCGAAGGAGGTCTGATAGATGCGGTAGCCCTGGGTGCGCCCGATGTTGTTCATGCTGATGGTGGTGGAGTCCTCGCCGTCGGCGGTGGCTATGACGACGTGGCTGACGTAGTCGCTGGGCGTGGTGCCGTCGGGGTCGTAGAGCACGCGGAACTGGCGCAGTGCCAGGTAGAAGGGGAGTTCCCGGGTGAGGGTGTAGGCTCCGCGTTCGTCCTGCACCCAGCAGGTGCGGGTGGCTTCGCCCTGGCGCAGGTGTGTCATGCCCCGGTGGCTGGTGAGGTGGGTGGTGAGTGCCCCGGCCAGGATGACGAGCAGGCTGACGTGGAGCAGCATGACGGCGGGACGGCGCCACATCTTGCGCCGGATGAGCAGCCAGCAGGCGCCCAGGGCCGTCAGCAGCCAGAGAGCGATGAACCACCAGGCTCCGTAGATGTGGCTGTGGGCATAGTGGGTGCCGAGGCGGTCCTCGGCGAACGTGGCTGCGGCAATGACGATGGCCACCAGACCCAGACAGAGGAACGGGAACAGACGGAGGCGAAGGGAGGGGGCTGACATCAGAATGAGGGGTATTGTGGGTTATGGTTCTCGCGGACGGCTATGCACTCCATCTCGATGAGCCAGGTGGGGCGGCAGACGGGGGCCAGGGTGATGACGGTGGGGATGTCGGGGAAGCGCTCGCGGAACATCTGGCTCACCACTTCGTAGTCGCCGGTGTCGCGCAGATAGACCACCAGGTGCATGACATCGTGGAAGTCCATGTCGCCCTCGCGGAGCAGCATCTCCACGTTCTCCCACATGCGGAGGGTCTGGCGGCGGATGTCGCCGACGTAGAGCACCTCGCCGCGGTTGTTGATGCTGGCGGTGCCGGAGATGAGGATGTGGGAGCGGTCGCCGTACTCGAGGCGTGTGCCGCGCTCGAAGGTGACGCCGTATTCGTAGGTCGGATTGAGGTGGGTCTTGGCATAGAGGTAGCGCTGCTGCTGGGGCTGGAAGCCGGTGAGGGCATAGGTGCCCATCTGCACCAGGGCGCGGGTCTCGGCCGGACCGCCTCCGATGCCTGTGGAGGCAATGTAGTGGGTCTGGGGGGTGAGGCCCTCGCGCAAGAAGTTTTCGCGGCGGGCGCGTACCAGTCCGGCGTACTGTGTGTCGACGTCGCGGACGAAGAACCACGTGCGGATGCAGTTGTCGGCCAGCGTGGCTCCGAACTGCTGCAGCATCTGTTCGTACTGTTCCAGGATGACTTCGGTCTGCCGCGCGCTGTCACCTTCGCTGCTGGTGTAGCCCATGCGCCAGATGTGGCGGTAGCCGTTGCTCTCGGCCACCACGGCTCCGTGCTGGGTGGTGATGTGCTGACCGCTGGTCAGGTAGAGCCATACGGCCACCTTGGAACCGTCGAGCGGCTGTTGCTGGATGAAGGAGAGCGCCACGTCGGCCTCCTGCCGCATGAGGGGTTGCTGGTTGGTGCTGTCGGAGAGGAAGTAGCGCTTGAGGATGTAGCGTGCGCCCTCGAAACCGGGCTGCTGGGGCAGGAGGTCCTCGGCCTCATAGATGCGGCGCAACTGGGCCTCGAAGCCTTCGCCGCGCGGACTGACGTGCAGCATCACGTGCCACTCCCGGGTGCCGCTTTCGGGCTGGAAGGAGGCCATCTGGGCCTGGACTCCAAGGTCGTCGAGATATAGTGTTTTTAGTTTCATCGTGCAAATTTACGAAATAATTGCGAACTTTCTGTCTTTGAGTTACAATTTATTTATCCAGTCGTCGATGAGTTGCAATACTTCGAGGAGGTTTTCCTTGAATTGGCTGGAGACGACTTCTGTGTGGTTGTAGTGGAGGATGTCCTCGCCGCCCTCGTTGAGAATCTGGTGGAGGAGGGAGCCTTCGGCATCGCCGCTGACCACACGCTGGGCGTCGGACTTGCTGGTGCTGGGCATGTCCACCAAGTGACCGAGGGACTGTCCGGCGGTGAGGTTGAGACCGGCGGCACTGCGGCCGTTGCCTCCGTGGCACTGGATGCAGGCCATGTCGAAGAGGCCCATCTGCAGGGCTCCGAAGCGGCTGACGTCGAGGTGGCCAAGGTCCATGCGGATGGTGTCGGGGTTGTCGGCATAGTCCTCTAAGTTCACGCGGGCCAGGGTGATGATGCGTTCGCGCAGACGGTTGGTGATGGCCAGTTCGACCGTCTTCACCTCGTCGTCGATGTTCGACAGCACCAGTTCCACCTGACTGCCGTCGGCCGTGGTGGCGGGCAGCGTGCGCACCACGTGGGCATAGTTGTCGCCCGGCACGAAACCGGCCAGGGAGACGGCGTACTTGCTGTCCCACGAGTCGACGCCGGACATGGTGGCTGTCAGCTTCACGGTGCGGCCGAGGTCGGAGGTGGAGAGTTCCTGATTCAGGATGTCGCCCGAGTCGCAGGCCGAAAGGCACAGCAGGGAGACGAGGAGGAACGATATATTCTTAAGAGTCATCGTCGTAAACATCAGAGGGGGTTAGAAACTGAATTGGGCTTGCAGCGAAGCGTAGTGGGTGGAGATGCCCAGGTCGTCGTTGTCGCGGTCGAGCTGGGTGTCGTGGCCGTAGCGGCCCGTGAACTGGTACATGGCCGAGAGCTTGAGGTGGACCTTGGGGATGTAGTAGTTGCAGACGACGGCGGGCATGTTGAGGAATCCGTCCTTCGAGGAACTGTTGCGGTCCATGAAGTCGTAGCGCAGACCCAGCTGCACCGTGGGGATGACGAAATATCCGACTTGGGCGTAGGCTCCCCAGTAGTTGAACTTGTCGCTGATCTTCTGCCGCTTGGTGAAGCCCACGTGCATCCAGTAGGCCTCGGCCCCGACGTACCACCGATTGAGGAGCATGGAGAATTCGGCACCCAGGCGGGCATCGTTGGTGCTCTCGCTTTCGCTCTCTACGTTGAGTCCGCCGCTGATGCCGAACAGCATGTGGCGGCCACGGAGCATGCGGGCGTTGCCCTGCGTCATGGGCATCTGGCCCCAGGGCATGAAGGTGATGCGGCCGGCGTAGAGCAGGGAGGGGATGTGCCAATCGTCGGAGAAGGTCTTAGAGGCTGTGTTGATGCCCGAACCGCTTCCGTTCCACAGGCCCACTTCGTAGCCCATGAGCCAGCTCTTGGGCTTTTGGTTGAGCCGGGCGGCACCATGGAACTCGACGCCGATGTCGAAGCCTGTGCCGATGTTGGGGGTGACGGCGTTCAGGACATGGGGCATGATGGTGGCGGAGGTGAGCGACGTGGGCAGCACGGGGAAGAGGGTTTCGCCCAGGGTGGTGAGGTAGGCGTGGGTGAAGGGTGTCTTGAACTTACCGACACGGAAGCGTGCGGCGGGCGAGAGGGCATAGTCGAGCCAGGCCTGCTGCAGGATGTCGGCCCCCTTGGCGGCGGCATTGATACTGAGGTTGTAGTCCAGCTTGCCAAAGGTCTTGCCCGTGAAGCCCAGGATGGCGTAGGGCATGGCAAAGCCGGAGTTGGCCACGTTGTCCTGGTTGTAGGCTTTGTCGAGGCCTTCGTCGTCGTAGTAGTTCAGCTGTCCGCGTGTCTGCAGCATCAGGTAGGGCTTGAAGACGAACTTGCCGTTCTTCGACTGGAGGGTGAAGCCGCGGTCGTCGGCAATGCCCAGCACGCCGTTCTCCATGTCGATGCGTCCCTGGGCCGGTGCCTCGTCTGCCAGCATGTCGCTGTTCTCCTCGGCCACGGCTGGCAGCAGCGTGGCAGTGAGTAACATTGTTGTGAGTATTCTTTTCATCTTTTTATGTTTGTCGTTAACAGGTTGTTTTAGTCATCATAGGCTTTCGAGGAATCGCAGCAGGGCCTGGCGGTCGTCGCGCTCCATGCGGGTGTAGAGATTCTTCGATGCCTCGCCCTCGCCGCCGTGCCAGAGGATGGCCTCCTGGAGGTTGCGGGCGCGGCCGTCGTGGAGGAAGTAGGTGTGGGCGTTCACCTTCTCCTGCAGACCGATGCCCCAGAGCGGCGTGGTGCGCCACTCGTTGCCGCGGGCCAGTCCGCTGACGTAGTTGTCGTTGAGGCCCACACCCATGATTTCCGAGCCCATGTCGTGGAGCAGGTAGTCGCTGTAGGGGTGGATGGTCTGGTTGCCCAGCCAGGGCAGTTCGGTGCCGTTGAGCAGCTTGGCACCGCGAGGTTTGGTGTGGAGCGTGGTGACGTGGCACAGATGGCACTTGGCCTCGTAGAACTTCTGTTCGCCGATGGCGATGTGCTGGCGCTCCGAAATCTGGCGACCCTTGTAGGTGACCATGGTGGTGGCGGAACCCAGTCGGCGGGCCGGTACGCCCAGTCCGTGGAGGTAGTAGTCGACGTCCTCCATGTCCTCGGTGCCGATGTCCAGCCGGTCGTAGAGCAGGCCCATCATCGAACCGCCCTGCATCTGGCTCTGTCCCTCGCAAATCTCCTCGGGGTAGCGGCTGTTGGTGACGCCCATGTCGCTGGAGAAGCCCAGTTCGACGGTCAGGTCGGCATGTTGTGCCTTGTTGCCCGAGATGCCCAGGCGCAACTGTCCGCGCTCCATGATGTAGTTGGCGCGGCCCGAGATGCCGTATTCGGGATAGTTGGAGCGTGCGGCCAACTGCTCTATCTCGTTGGGGTCGAGGGCCATCATCTGGCCCATGCCCACGTGGCGCAAAGGTATGCGCACCGTGCAGAAGAGGTCTTCGGGGCGGATGGGTTCGTCGGTGTCGCGGTAGTTGGGCTTATACCAGTTGGTGATGGTGTACTCGGGGTATACCAGTTCGTAGGGTTCGCCGTCGGGGAAGAGGAACTGCTGGGCGTGCCAGCGGCATTCCAATTTGCCTTCGGCGGTGACGCCCATGATGCTCTGGTCGTGGATGACACGGCCGTAGTCCTGGAAGAAGGCCCCGTTCTTGCGGGTGACATAGACCAGCATGGACGAGAATCCGTATTGTCCGCTGCCGTAGACGGGAGTGCCGTCGGGGTCGGTGCCTGTCTGTATCCACAGGGCGGGTTTGGTGCGTCCGGCATTGCGATGGCACGAACCGCAGGAGTAGCCTGCATAGACGGGTCCCAGTCCGTTGCCGGAGTTCATGGGATTGTCGTAGAGGCGGTCGCCGTGGGTGAATCGCTTGGAATTGGCCGGTATGCTGGCCACCCAGTCGGCATCGGTGTCGTAGGCATAGGAAGAGTTCTTGAAAACCGTGCTCGTGCCGGCCGAAAGGGCAAATCCGTCGGGCACCTGAATGTCGCGAACCTCCATAGCGCCATCATTCTCACAACCCCAAAAGGCTGTGAGAACGATGCACCAAAATGTATATGAAAGAAATTTATCTCCGATGTGTCGCATTCTTTATTTATCAGTATGTGCGGGCCTTACCGTCCTTGAACAGCAAGAACTCCAGGGTGTGGAAACCGCGTACGTTCTGCACGGCTTCGATGTCTTCGTTTTCTTCGTCGTATTCGCCTTCCCACTTGATCAGTTCCTCAATCTTGCCACTCTGCATGACGTCCTTGATGGCATCGACGTCGAGGGGCCAAGAGTCCATGTTGGGGTCCAGACCCAGGTCGGCCACAGGACCGAAGAGGAAGGCTTCGCTGGTCTCCCAGGGTTCGCGGGCCTCAATCCAGAGGTCGGCGGCTGCCTTGAAGTTGGCCGTAGAGGGCTGGTTGCTCAGGGCCAGGATGGACTGGCGCAGGGCTTCGGTGCTGCTGACAAGGCTGCTGTAGGTGGGCAATACCACATAGTCGACGTAGGAACTGACGATGGACTTCAGTTCGTCGTTGTCGGCATTGTTGCTGACAAAGCGGGTCAGGTCGTTCTCCAGAACCTCCACCAAGTCGGCGCAGGCATTCATGGCCACGACTACGCTGTTGCTGCCGATGTGGCTGCGGAAGGGGGCGTTCATGCTCTTGATGGCGTTGTAGGCAGCGTCAATCTTGCCCTTTACATTATTATACAGAGCGGCATCGGTGCTCTTGGTGAACGAGGCCAGCGAGTGCTTGGCTTCCTTGTTGTCGCGAGAGCCGTTGAAGGCGTTGCGGATGCTCAGAATGTTGTTAGAGTAGTCGTCGATAGAGTGCCAGCTGTACCACGACTCTACGGCATAGACGGCCTCGGTGTACTTGCCGGCCTCCCACAGGTCGCGGGGCTCGCCAATCTTGGCAGTACCCACTTCGCTGGCGATGTCGATGCAGCCGTCGACAATCTGCTGTACGCAGGCTGCAGCACTCTGGTATTCGCCGCCGAAGTTCTTGAAGGTCAGGGCGTAGGGCTCGCCGCCGTTGTAACTCTCGCTCCATGCCTCGTTCAGGTCACTGGCGTCCTTGGCCAGCAGGTTGGCTACGGCCGTGGCATATTGTGTCCAGGTGGCCACATTCTGGGCAGTTACGTCGATGTTGTTCACGTTGATGTCCACCTCAGATGTGCCTTCGGGGATGGTCTTCTTGACTTCGTTGTCATCCTCACTGTCACAGGCTGTGAATCCCAGACTCAGGGCCAACATTCCAATCAGGAAAAGTTGCTTCTTCATAGTTCTTGTTTTTTGTATTATAAATGTATTATTTGTTCTTCTTAGCTCTGCGCAGGCGGGCAAACTTGTTGTCCTGCACAAACCATCCCACGAAGGCCACGCCCAGTGCAAACTCGTTCTCCGATTTGTACTGTCCGTCGCCGATGCGACGCTTGGTGTAGTCGGCCTTTACGACCAGGTAGGGCAGGGGACGGTAGTTCAGACCAGCCACCCACATCGAGGTCTTCAGCCTGAGGTCGGCTCCCTTTAGGTTGTTGGCATCCACGATGACCTTTTCCTGCGGGTTGTAGTATTCGTATCGGGCGAAGGGGACGAGGTCGGGCATCTTGGGATTGCGCACCATGCCCTGCAGGTTGAGACCTGCCTCGATGCCATAGCTCACGGCCCTTTCGGCTATCGGAGCCAGTCGCGTGTAGGGCGACTTGCTGCTCAGGCGGTTGTTCTTGGCTGTCAGCTGACTGCTGTTGCCGACATGGCCGCCCAGCAGGTTTCCGCGTACCGTGAAGTAGCGATGCTGGTACTGAGCATCCACCGACCAGATGCGCACCGGCACCCGGAAGGTGTAGGTGTGAGGTTTGTCGCTGTTGGCGGCGGCATTGTTCAGATAGTAGAACGATGCCCCCAGTCGCAGGCCCGGCACACCCTTATAGTTGAGGCGTCCCACGTAGGCGGGCGACGTGAAGTTGTCCACCTCGAAGAATCCCTGCTTGCCGTTGGCCACCCAAGTGTTGCGGTCGAATCCGTTGGCATTCAGCCCGGCCACCACCATGGCCTCGTAGTCGAACGCAGTCCACTTGCTGCCAAACTCGCCCATGACGGCCAGACCGGTCTCGTGCCAGGTGCTGGGCAGTATGGAGGTCTCGCCTTCGGGACGCACGGTGCCGAAGAAGTTGACCGGTTCGTGGTGTGTGTTGGTCAGTCCCACGGGTACTATCATGTGGCCCACGCGCACGCTGAATGCGCGATTCAAGGTATAAGTCAGGTGGAACTGTTCGAGGGCTACCTCTCCACCCTTCTCCACCTCGGTTTCGTATTCTCCGTTCTCGGTGTTCTCTATCTCGTAGGCCGTGCCTGTGCCTCCGGCCTCGAACTCCACTTCCACGCCAAGGTTCCAGTGGCGGTTGAAGCGATAGTCACCGGCCAGGACGAAACGCGGAATGCTGATGGTGTTGCGCTTGAAGTCGGAGTTGCCGGTCGACGTGCCGCTGAAGCGGTTGATGCCGTAGTTCTTGAACTGGGCCACCATCTCGCCGTAGCCGCCGATGCGATACTTCTTATAGCCTTCCGTCTGCACGGTGTCTTTCTTCGTTGCCTCGCACTTTTCGGCCTGGGGCGAAGCTCCCGTCATGCCATCCACTTCGCGGTTTCCTGTCCCCTGGGCCATCGTGCTGAGGCTCGTCAGAAGAAACGCCGTAGTGAGTAATATTGCCTTCATATTTTGTACACTTTTCAATTTCCGGGTGCAAAGTTACGGCAAAAAGAAAAACGGTGCAATACCTAAAATTTAGTGTTAGGTACTGCACCGATGGGGCAGAAAAGTGTTTCGTTAATCAAAATTGAGTATAAACCCGTGCCTGGATGGGTGTAAAACCATGCTTGGAGCAGCGGATTAGCGACCTTTGAAGGTGTAACCTGCGTCTTCCACCGCCGTTCGGATGGCCTCTTCTGAGGCTGTACCTTGGATGGTGAGGGTGTTGGCTGGGGCACTGGCCGTGGCAGACTGAACGCCCGGCACACGCTCCACGGCGCGCACTACGGCAGCCTCGCAATGACTGCAGTGCATGTCCTCAACCCTGTAGACGACCGTGTCGGGGGCCGAGGGCTTAGCGGCAAAGCGACTGAGGAATTTCATCGTCAGTGCATAACAGATTAGCAGGGTCAGAACGGTGGCGCACACAATCTTGAAGGCGCTGGGCAGGGCTGCGGCACCTGCGCAACAGGCCTCTCGGCTGCTTGCGGAGTAGAATTCGAGTCCGCTGGCATTGAGCAACATTCCGAAGAGAACGGCGGCAACAACGATGGTGAGCAGGTAGATGCTGGTGAAGCGGCGGCCCATGGCCTTATCCACAACCAGTATGGAGGCCAGGTTGACAGCCGGACCGGCCATCAGCATCACCAGTGCAGCGCCCGGCGACAGACCTTTCATCATCAAGGCCGCAGCCACGGGGATGCTGCCCGTCGAGCAGATGTACATGGGCACGGCAATGACCAGTACGGCCAGCATCTGCAGCAAAGGCTGATTGCCGAAACTGAGGAAAAACTCGTCGGGCACGGCCACCTGAATCAGGGCGGCCACGACGAGGCCGATGAGCAGGCGCAGACCGATGTCGCGAATCATGTCGAAGTAGGCATACTTCAGTACGCGCCAGGGACGCTTTCCGCGCTCCACCTGACACGAACTGGCGACATCGGCCACGGCTTCGTCGTCGCGCACAAAGCGGTTTACCAACAGTCCGCCGCAAATGCCTGTGACGAGTGCCACTGCCGGGCGGATGATGGCGAAGCCCAGTCCCATGAGCGAGAAGGTAGCCAGTATGGAATCAATGCCTGTCTGCGGCGTGGCGATGAGAAACGAGGCAATGGCTCCCTTCGAAGCCTTCTCGTTCTTCAGCCCGATGGCCGTGGGTATGACTCCGCACGAACACAAGGGCAGGGGCACGCCCAGCAGGGCGGCCCAGACGGCAGACCATCGGTTGTCCTTCGACAGGTACCGTCGATAGAAATTCTGAGGAACGTAGACGTGCAGAATGCCAGCGATGAGGAATCCCAACAAGAGGTAGGGAGCCATCTCGCAGACCACGTTCAGCAGCGACAGCAGGAAACTGTGCATATCTTAGTCTTCCCTTATCCGAGCATCGCCTCTACGTCCTTCTCAAAGTCCTTCGGCTCTGTGGTGGGCGCATAGCGCTTGATGGTTTCCCCGTCCTTCGAAATCAGGAACTTCGTGAAGTTCCACTTGATGTCGCTGTCCTTCTCCACACTCGTGCTGATGGTCTTGAAGAGGGCCTTTGCGGCCTTGGCCTTCAGTCCGTGATATTCCTCGGTGGGAGCCTGAGTCTTGAGGTATTCGAAGATGGGCTCTGCGGCCGGACCGTTCACGTCGGTCTTCTTCATGATCTGGAAGGTGACGCCGTAGTTCAGTTGGCAGAACTCCTCAATCTGGCCGTCGCTTCCGGGGTCCTGCTCCTTGAACTGGTTGCAGGGGAAACCGATGATGACCAGCCCGCGGTCTCTGTATTTTTTGTTCAGTTCCTCCAGTCCGGCAAACTGCGGAGTGAAACCACACTTGCTGGCCGTATTGACAATCAGCAATACCTTACCCTGGAACTCGGAGAAGTCTATCTCCTTGCCTTTGCTCGTCAGAGCCTTGAAGTCATAAATCTTTGCCATAATAATCTATATTTAGTGAATGGTTATTCTCGTAATCAAAATAGTAAGGGGTATGCCCCCTTACCTTCTGCAAAGTTATGAAGAATAATTCATTCGGCAAACATCGTGTCCGAAACTTTAAGAATAATTAATCAATTATGCCAAATCGGCGCGAACCCCCAGTGGGTCCGCGCCGAAGCATTTATGATGCCTGAAAGGCGAAATTACGAATTGAGTCAGAGGCTGATGTCGTCGTCGCTCCAGATATTGAGGTTCTCATCCTCGGGAGCCAGTACATCCAAATCCGATTCAGCGCCTGTAGTGGAAATCTCCAGCATGAGGCCGTCCTCAAGTTCCATCACTTCAACCTCTGTCTGGGGCATGATATATGTCTTTTTCATAATCTTTCAGTGTTTAGTTAATCATTGAACATTACTTTTGGCAATACACCTGGCCGATTACTTCACAACGACCTTCTTGCCGTTCACTACGTATACGCCACGCTGAGCCTTCTGAACGCGCTGACCGCTGAGGTTGTAGATAGCGCGAGCCTCGCCGGCAGCCTGCAGGCTCTGGATAGCAGTCTCCACTTCACCCAGGAAGAATGCCTTCACGCCGCTGGCAACAGTCAGGTAAGCATGGTTGGCACCAGCGGTGGGCTGAGCACCGTCCTCTACCAGGTAGAAGGCAACGTTGCCACCCTGGTTCTGCAGTACATAGCTGGCTACGGGAGCCTGAGTGTCGGCATATACACCGGTCAGCAGACCTACCGTGTTGGTCAGGGCCGTACCCTGGGCGTCGCCCGTCAGGGTAGCATTCCAGGCACCCTCCACGATGTAGGGCTTGTTGGCCTCCAGGGCGTCAACCTCGGTGAGCGTCAGGGTAGAACCCTCGACAGCGTCGCAGGTGTAAGCCTTCACGCCTTCGGGCAGTTCAGCCACGGCGAAGGGGAACATGACGGTACCCCAACCGGCCTCGGTGGTGTTGACCGTTATAGAGGGCTTCTTAGCCTCCACGAGGAGGAAGTTGATGTTCCTGGCCACTGTGTACACACCAGCGTCCTGAGAACCGATGTAATTGTTGGCAGCCACGTTGAGCAGGTTGTAAACGCCTTCGGTGGCGCTGGGAATAATCTTAACCAGCATGGCCTGTTCGACCTCGGTGGTCGTACGAATCTGGTTGTCGTTGCCACCATAAGGCTTACCGGTGCAGAGGTAGCGTGCAACGCCGTCGGCGTCAATCTGGCTAAGCTTGTAGTTGTTACCCTCAACCTGAGTGAAGGTGAAGGCCTGTGCCAGGTTCGTGTTGGGCTCTTCCTTATACTGGATGTTGTAGAGACCTTGGTTCGTGCGGGCGTTGGCGAGATAGGTCATAGCCTTGTTCTCCTGTGCCCAACCAGCCTCGGTGGCAGTCAGGATGACATTGAACAACTGACCTTCGGCAGGAGCATTCAGTGTGGTGTTCTTGAATGCCTCTACTGCGGCTTCAACGGCAGCCTTGGCAGCATCGGCCTCGTCGTCGGTAGCCTCAAAGTCGTCACGGACCTCAGCGGCTTTGGAAATGGCGCCGTCCAGGTTGTTCCGGGCAGACGAAGGAATCTGGAATACCTCGTCACCTACATTGGTGGCATTGTCGCAAACATCCTGTGCATCGTTGATGGCCTTGATGAGGGCCAGTTTGTGCTCGTTCACCTCCTTGGCAGACAGCAGACGGAACTCCGTGATACTGGCCCACTGATGAGTAGTGCCAGAGGTGGCGGTTACCTGAAGCGTGATGGTGGATTCGGAAGCGACGGTGAAGGGCACATAGCGCCACTCCCAACCGCAGCCGGCGTTGTCGTCGGCGCTGTAGTTGACGTAGGTGCCTTCCTCAGCAAAGTTGGCATCGCCGTTGACATCTACACCACGGCCCTTATCCTGCTTGGGGAATTCAGCTACAGAACCCAGAACTTCGGAACCATTCAGAACAGACATTTCTAACGCAAGATCATTAGAGCTGCGGCCCGTAGCCATCAGGATATACTTACCGGCGGGCAGCACCTTCTCCTGCGTCAGCTTCCAGCTAACAGATGATGCATCCCACTGGTTGGGTTGCAGATAGGTAGACTCGGCAATGCCATTCCAGTGCTGGCCCTTTCTCTCCTCGGTCTTACCCGTCTTTGTCCAGTCGCCGATGTTGGCAGCGTAGGGATAGGCCTTGGGTGTCTGGTTGTAGATAGCTACGTTCTGAGCCTGGGTCTTGGCAATGGCGTCGGCAGCAGAGGTTGCAGCGGCAGCGGCATCCAGACCAACGGCTGTGGCAACATCGTTGATGTTGGCCAGACCTTCGTAGGCAGCCTTGGCAGCCTTGAAGGCAGCAGCGGCCTCGTTCAGCGTGGTGGCAGCAGCCTCATAGCCTTCCTTCGTGGTGGGCTCGGCAGCGTTGATGGCATTCTCCAGGGCGGTCTTCTCATCACCCGTTACGGCAGCATAGTCTTCGTTAGCAAGAGCAGCCTCTGCGGCAGCCTTAGCTTCGGTGTAAGCAGCCTTGGCAGCAACGAGGGGGCTCTGGTAGATTAATTTAACGTGGCTAATGTAGATAGCCGGTGTGTTATCTGCACCAATGTTATTGCTTCCCGTGCCATATCCAAAACTAATGGTCAGCGGAGCAGTCTCATTGAGGGTTGCTGAAATGGTATGAGTGGTCCAACTGCTCTTGCCTTCCATCCACTCGGTAGCATCAGACTTATATTTAGTGTCACCAACCTGGATGTAGCACATATCCTCGTAAGCGGCCTTTGTAGTGCTGGCATTAACATTCTCTATATCGTAGACCAGTTTGTAGCCACCTGCAGGAAGTTCGGCAGTTGTCTGATAGTAAGAAGCAAAGTTCGTTTGCCAGCGGCACTCAAAGCCAAAGCAGTATTCGGTAGCCAAGTGAGTTTCGTCAACAGTGGCAGGGCTGAAGCGAACCTGATATTCGCCAATCAAGCCGTAACCCTTATCGTTGTATTGACTTGAAGCACTGACTGCCCAACCTTCAAGAGAACTTAAATCAGCATTGTCGATCATAAATGTTATGTCGCCAGTTTCCTCAGGAATGGAAGCATATTTAGCAGCCTCAACCGCAGCATTCAGTGTTGGGACAGCGGCGTTTACCTGTTCCTGCGTAGCATCGGCGTTGTCATAAATGCCCTGTGCTGTTGCGATGGCTGCAGCCAAGTCGCTATTATCCAAAATGGCATTAATTTTATTGGCTTTATTCAAGGCAATCTCCAATGCATCCTTCACAACAGCTGCAGTGTACTCTATCTTCACGCAATCGATAAAGATATGAGGATTAGCGCCCGAACCACCGCCTGTAGAATTGTAGCCAATGCGAATCTGGCCCTCAGTCTCCTCTGCAAGCGTGAAGGTGACGGTCTGGTTCACCCATTCGCCCACGGTGGTGTTGATGGCGACAGTGCGGTTCGTTCCACTTGTGGGGAAGAAACCCGTATAGGTCGTATTGGCCTGCGTGCCACTCTGGTTGTAGATGGGGAAGGTCAAGGTGTACTTACCAGCGGGGAAGGTCACATCCTGATAGTAGTAACCGCCACGCTCCCAAACGGCAAAGAAGCCAAAGCACTGGCCTACAACAGCGCCGTCAGGTGCGGTAGCAGGGGCAGTTTTGTTGTTACCCTTCATCTCCCATTCTGAGCCGTATGAAAAAACGGCACCGCCCAAAGCCGAACCTTCGTAACCTTCGTCAGAAGCAGAACTAAGGACTACTGGTGTCCATCCGTCAACTGCCTGGAACCCATAATAAGTGGTGTTGTTTTTGGCCATGTCCTTACCATAGCCACACAGATGGTTGTCAATGGGAGTGGTTGCTGAGAAATCGGCGTTTGTCAGATACGTGCTGGTCACGTCTGTCTGCGCCCAAGCGCCCACCGTGCTCAATAGCGACACGGCAAGACTGAGAAGTAATTTTCTTTTCATTGATTAATAAAATTGGTTAGTTAATAATGTTGTTTATCTTATTTTCCGTCACTGTGCCACGCGCACGCATATATTATAAGGATTTGCGCGCAAGGCATTTTTTTGCGTCCATATCGATTCAAAGTTACAAAAAACAGTGTTTTTTTACTCGTCCCAATGCGTTAAATAATGTTAAACTTTGCAAGATTACTAAGTATGGGCCGTAAATCGGTATTGCATTCGACTTTATACTATACAAAGGCACCGCGAAAGTTCAGACTTCGCGGTGCCTTTTTTTGTTTATATACTTACGTATTATTTAGCTTCTTCCTCTTCGATCTTGCGACCCATGACCAGATAGGCAACGGGGGCAGCCACGAACATAGAGGTGAACGTACCGCAGACAACACCCAGAATCATGGCGAATGAGAACGAGATGATGCTGTCGGCGCCCTTGAAGAACAAGCCAATCACGAAGATGACGGCCAGTACGATGAAGGTGCTGACGGAGGTGTTGACGGTACGGTTCAGCGTAGAGTTCAACGACTGGTTGAACAGAAGCTGACGGTCGCGCTTGGGATAGAGACCCAGGTTCTCACGGATACGGTCGAAGACTACCACCTTATCGTTGATGGAGTAACCGATAGCCGTCAGGATGGCGCCGATGAAGGTCTGGTCGATTTCCAGAGAGAAGGGAACCAGGCCCCACAGCATGGCGTAAGCACCCAGGATGACGATGATGTCGACCACCAGAGCCGTGATGGCACCGATAGAGAATGCCCAGTTGCGGAAGCGCAGCAGAATGTAGAGGAAGATGGCGATGAACGACAGGCCTACGGCAATCATGGCACCGTTGGTGATGTCCTCAGCCACCGAGGGACCTACCTTCTGGCTCGAGATGATGGAGCCGCCATCGCGCACGTCGCGGTTGATGAAGGTCTCCAGCTCCAGGTCGCTGGCCAGCAGACCTGCATCCTGCAGGGTGTGGAAGAGTTTCTCCTCCAGTTCGCTGTCCACCTCGAGGCCGTCCTCGTCGATGCGATAGTTGGTGGAGATACGAATGGTCTGACCATCAGTACCGATGGCGATGGCCGATGTGTTGCTCTCGGGGAAGGCCTCGCTCAGCAGACCACGCACCTGTTCGGGCTGTACCTGCTTGTCGAAGGTAACGACGAAGTTGCGGCCACCCGTGAAGTCGATACTCTTGCTGAAGCCACGGCCGAAGACGAAGCCCAGAGAGATGATGACCAGTGCGCCGAAGAGGGCGAAGCTCTTCTTGTAGTTCTGCATGAACTTGAAGACGGGCTCCTTGAACGACATGCGGTTGCCCAGGCTGGTCTTGAAGGTCAGGTGCAGCCACTTGTCGCGGTTGTGCATCTCGGTGTAAACGACGCGGGTCAGGAATACGGCGGTGAAGAACGATACGAGGATACCGATGATCAGCGTCGTGGCGAAGCCGCGGATTGGGCCGGTACCGAAGTAGTAGAGGATGATACCGGTGATGATGGAGGTCAGGTTAGAGTCGAAGATGGCGCTGAAGGCGTTGCTGTAACCGGCGGCCAGGGCCTCGCGGACGTGCTTGCCGGCCTTCATTTCTTCCTTCGTACGCTCGTAGATGAGCACGTTAGCGTCGACGGCCATACCCAGCGTCAGCACCATACCGGCGATACCGCTCATGGTCAGGGCTGCCTGGAACGAGGTCAGGATACCTACGGTGAAGAACAGGTTCAGCAGCAGGGCGCAGTTGGCCACCATGCCGGGGATGAAGCCGTACATGGCAATCATGTAGAACATCAGGATGACGAAGGCCAGGATACAGCTGTAGACGCCCATGCGGATAGATTCGGCACCCAGCGTGGGACCTACGATTTCCTCACTGACGATGTGTGCGGGAGCGGGCATCTTACCCGACTGCAGCACGTTGGCCAAGTCCTTGGTCTCCTCGGCGGTGAAGCTGCCGGTGATTTCGGAGCTGCCACCCGTAATCTCGTTCTGCACGGTGGGAGCGCTGTAGACGTTGTCGTCCAGCACGATGGCGATGCAGCGCTTCACGTTCAGCTTCGTGAGCTGAGCCCAGCGGCGAGCACCTTCGATGTTCATCTTCATGTTTACGCAGGGACGGCCGTACTGGTCGAAGGCGTCCGAGGCATCGGTGATGACGTCGCCCTCCAGCGGAGCACGTCCGTCGCGCTCGGTGACGCGGATGGCGTAGAGGTAGTAGTAGTCGGCACCGTCGCCGTCGTTGATACCCTTCACACCCCACTTCAGGCGGAGGTCAGAGGGCAGGGCAGCCTTGGCTTCGGGAGTCTCGAACAGGGCGCTGATGGCCTCCAGGTTACGCTTGTGGGCGATACCTACGACGCAACCCATCGTGGGCTGCACCTGCAGGCGGGCCAGCAGGGGGTGCTCCTTCAGGGCCTTCTCCATGTCGGCGGGACTGGCGGCCTCGGCCGTGTTGTCCTTGTTCATGGCAGCGGCCAGGTCGGTCTTCTTCTCGCTCTTTGCGCTGTCGGCTACGGCTGCTTCTTTGTTCTCGGCTACGGCTGTGCTGTCGGCAACGGCCGTGGTGTCAGCCTTTTCGCCACCCACGTTGGCGGCAGCCAGACGGGTGTCGAGGTCGTAGAGTGTCTGGTAGATTTCTTCTGCATTGTAGGTCTCCCAGAACTCCAGGTTGGCACTACCCTGCAACAGCTTGCGGACACGTTCGGGCTCCTTCACACCAGGCATTTCCACCATGATGCGGCCTTCCTGACCCTCGAGGGCCTGGATGTTGGGCTGAACGACACCGAAGCGGTCGATACGGGTGCGCAGCACGTTGTACGAGTTCTGGATGGCGGCCTTCACCTCCTGGCGCAGCACCTTCTCCACCTGTGCGTCTGTGCTGGTGGTGCTCACCTTGTCGCGCAGCTGCTGAGTGGCGAAGAGTTCGCGCAACTGGCTTTCGGGAGCCAACTGCTTGTACTCGCGGATGAAGAGCGTGATGAAGTCGCCCTGGCCCTTGTTGGCAGCCTTCTGGGCGGTCTCTACGGCCTTGGCGAAGTTGGGGTTGGTGCCTTCCTTGTGATCGCTGAGGGCCTTGACCACGTCGGCCACGCTCACTTCCAAAATCACATTCATGCCACCCTTCAGGTCCAGACCGAGGCCCAGGCCCATCTCGCGACATTGTTTCAACGTCCAGACGTTCATGTACACTTTCTTGTTCTGTACAGAGTCCAGATAATTCTGTCCTGCCTCTTCACCACTCAGGGCGGCAATCTTCTCTGCCTTGTTCTCGTGGTAGTTGGCAACCCAACTAAAGCTCATGTAGAACAGGCAGATAAGTGCCAGCAGGACTGCAATCAGTTTTACGAATCCTTTGTTTTGCATGTTTTTAATTATTTTGGTTTATTTACTTAATTTTTCACGCAATCATACGCATATACGCGCAAAGAGCGTACAAAGGTACATAAATAAATTAAGAATTAAAAATTAAAAATCAAAAAATATGCCTTAGACCCTTATTTTTCCTTGCATTTCAGTCTGGCAAGGATGGGATAATGGTCTGATACGGTTATGGATGACTCTACTTTGGCATCCAGGCATTCCCAGTGTGCGGAATAGAAAATATTGTCGATGCGGACGGGGAAGAACGTCTCGTTGAAGGACACGCCCACGCCGTTTCCGCCCCTTCGGTATGCGTTCTGCAGGCGTCGGCCGATGTGCTGGTAGACGTACGAGATGGGAGTGTCGTTGAAGTCGCCGCAGAACAGGATGCGGCGCCCCTCGGGCAGACTGTCGATGCGATGGGCCAGATGGCCTATCTGGAGGCCGCGATAATGAGCCGCTGCTGATATCTTGCCCGTCAGGAAGAGGGCTTCGCTCTTCACCTTGTCGCTTTCGGGGTCGGTGAGGGCCTCGCCGTATTCTGCCTTTTCCTCGGCCGACAACGAATTGCTCTCCAGGTGCACGTTGAAGACGCTCACCGTGTCCTCGTCCACCAGTATGTCGGCATAGGTGGCCGTGTTGGTGCTTTTGGATTCCATGGGCAGCGTTTCGCACTTCAGGATGGGGTAGCGCGAGGCGATGATCATCGAGGACGCCGAGTTGCGTTCGATGTGGTAGCCGTGTCGGCGCAGGGGTTCGAACACCGAGTCGTACTTGGCCGACGACAGGGCTTCCTGCAGGCAGGCCACGTCGACCTCGTGCTCCAGCAGGTAGTCGGTCAGGAAGTCCACGCTGTCCAGTGGGCAGTTGGTCAGGTAGTGGCTGTTCCAGGTGAAGACCACCAGGTCGGCCTCTTCGCTGCTCTTGTCGCCCATGTGGATGGGGAAATAGTCGAGGATGTAGCTGCTGCACACGGCCATGCCCAGCAGGGGCACTACCAGCATGCGCGGCTTGTAGACGAGCCAGAAGGGGACGAACAGGAGGTTGAGGAGCAGAATGACGGGAAACAGCAGACCGATGACCGAAACGCGCGGATGCAGCGAGGGGTCGATCCACGTCGTGCCGCAGCAGGCCCACAGCAGGACCAGCGTGGCAATGTTGGCTCCCAGGAAGACATTCACCAGGAAGCTTTGCAACAGGGAGGCCGACCGTTTCTTCTTCTGCTCTGCCATCACCTGCCGCTTGCGTCAAAGAGTTTGCGTTTTTCCTCCTCGGTCAGACTGCCATAGCCGTGCGCCTTCACCTTATCCAGTATGCGGTCTATCTCCTGCTGATTGGCGTTCCGACGTTGATTATAGTCCATTTCATCGGAGAATTTCGTATTTTTCTGGTAGTGGAAAGTTCCCGTCTTCGGGGCCCTTTTTTTGTTCCACCAGTCCTTGATGCGCTTCTGCAATCCGCCCGGTCGGCGCCAGTGCAGCAGCAGGAGCAGACCGAACAGCATGCCACCCAGATGGGCCATGTGGGCCACTCCGTCGCCCGAGCGCAGCATGGCCGACAGCAGTTCCACCACGGCATATCCCACCACGAAGTATTTGGCCTTGATGGGGACGGGGATGGGGATGATGAACATGCGTTCGTCGGGGAACGTCATGCCGAAGGCCAGCAGGATGCCGTATATGGCACCCGAGGCTCCCACCGTGTTCCATCCGTTCAGGGCGTCGGCCAGCTGGTCGCCGGAGACGGGGGGCAGTTCGGGCAGTATGCTCAGGTAATGGATGTACTGCACCAGTTCCTGCATCAGTCCGGCACCGATGCCGCACACCAGGTAGTAGGTGAGGAAGCGCTTGGGGCCCATCACCTGCTCTATGATGCGTCCGAACATCCACAGGGCAAACATGTTGAAGAACAGGTGCTCGAAGCTGCCGTGCATGAACAGGTAGGTGAAAATCTGGTCGAGCCGGAAGCCGCTGGCCTTGAAGAAGTGCAGGCCGAGCAGCGCGTTCAGGTCGATGCCGTAGCGCAGCAGCACGAAGCTGGCCAGGTACATCAGTATGTTGATGATGAGCAGATTTTTGGTTATTGGTGGCATGTTGAATCCCATATCCTTCTATTTCTTTGTTTTCAGGGTGCAAAAATACGCATTTTAAGCGGAACTACAGCACAAAACGGGGCTAATGATGACTTTTTTACAAAAAAATTATAATTTTTCACGTTTTTTCTTTGCTAATAACGTAAGTTTGCCTAAATTTGCTCGCAAAGAGGATTAGAAAAACCCTATTTATTAACTTATTAACCCAAAACTATGAACAAGACAGAACTTATTGCAAAGATTGCTGAAGGCGCTGGCCTGAGCAAAGTTGATGCCAAGAAGGCTCTTGACGCTGCCGTTGAGGCTACCGTAGCAGCCCTGAAGAAGGGTGAGAAAGTACAGGTTCCCGGTATCATCACCCTGGCTGTTGAAAAGCGTGACGCCCGCAAGGGTATCAACCCCGCTACGAAGCAGGCTATCACCATCCCCGCTAAGAAGGTGGTTAAGGTGAAGGTTGGTTCTGAACTGGCTGAGGCTGTTAAGTAATTCTTTACAGGTACAAACCATGCAAGAGGAGGACGACATTGTGGCGTCCTCCTCTTTTTTTCTTTCCTAACAATGAATAATCCCGAACAGCCCGACCTGAAGATGAACATCTGGGGACTGCTGCGCGACGTCGACTTCACCTATCCCAACGGCACGCCCGACGATGTCTACCGCCAGGGAGGCCTCTACAAGGAGATATTTGATGCCTCCGCACGAAGCATGAATGCCGACAAAATTGCAGACACTTTGCAAGGCACGTGACGAAAAGTTCCGCCATCGCCGATGGATGTACGTTCATCGACGATGAATGTACGGACACCGTCGATGGATGTACGGACGCCGCCGATGGCGGAACTTTCTCCGGCGAGGTCGTAAAGAATAGCTTGCGACTTCGCCGTTTTGTGTTTGGCCATGTCAAAAAAATATTGTATCTTTGCGCCCACTAATAATAATAGATAAAGACAAAAACCGACACAAAACTATGGAGATAACGAACAAGATATGCCAGGCCGTGGTGGCCGGCATCAGGGACCTGTATGGGCAGGAAGTCAGTGCCGAGAGCGTTCAGTTGCAGGAGACGCGCCCCGAATTTGAGGGCAACGTGACGCTCGTCGTCTTCCCCTACCTCAAGATGAGCCGCAAGCGCCCCGAGGAGACGGCGCAGCAACTCGGAGAACATCTGCTGCAGACGGTTCCCGAGGTGGTGGCCAAGTTCAATGTAGTGAAGGGTTTCCTCAACCTGGTCATCGCTCCCGCCCAGTGGATTCTGCTCCTGCAGGAGATACGCAACCAGGAGCGCTTCGGCTTCCGTCCCGTCACGGAGGACAGTCCGCTGGTGATGATAGAATACTCCAGCCCCAACACCAACAAACCCCTGCACCTGGGCCACGTGCGCAACAACCTGCTCGGATGGGCCCTGGCACAGGTGATGGAGGCCAATGGCAACCGCGTCGTGAAGACCAACATCGTGAACGACCGCGGCATACACATCTGCAAGTCGATGCTGGCCTGGCTGAAATGGGGCAACGGCGAGACCCCCGAGTCATCGGGCAAGAAGGGCGACCACCTCATCGGCGACTATTACGTGGCCTTCGACAAGCACTACCGCGAGGAGGTGAAGGCCCTGAAGGCACAGTTCGTGGCCGAAGGCATGGCCGACGAAGAGGCCGAGGAGAAGGCCAAGCAGGAGGCTCCGCTCATCCGCGAGGCCCACGAGATGTTGGTGAAGTGGGAGCAGAACGACCCCGAGGTGCGCAGCCTCTGGCGCAGGATGAACGAGTGGGTGTATGCCGGATTCGACCAGACCTACAAGGCGCTGGGCGTCTCGTTCGACAAGATTTACTACGAAAGCGACACCTATCTGGAGGGTAAGGAGAAGGTGGAGGAAGGCCTGCAGAAGGGATTCTTCTATCGCCGCCCGGACGGAAGCGTGTGGGCCGACCTCACGAAGGAGGGCCTGGACGAGAAACTGCTGCTGCGCTCCGACGGCACCAGCGTGTACATGACGCAGGACATCGGCACGGCCAAACTGCGCTTCCAGGACTATCCCATCGACAAGATGATATACGTCGTGGGCAACGAGCAGAACTACCACTTCCAGGTGCTCTCCATCCTGCTCG
>CAMOUQ010000028.1 GCA_946626595.1 uncultured Prevotellaceae bacterium
AGATTACAAATCACGTGCTCTGGCCAACTGAGCTAAAGAGGCGGGTGGGAAAGCTGACCGCATCGCGCCGCTACAACCAAGTACCCTTGCTGCGGTCAAGCCCTGGGGGATTCCGAGGGAGCATGCCGTACGGGACTTTCCCATTTTGCGGGTGCAAAGTTACGAAATAAAGTTGAAAGTAGAAAGTCGAGCGCTGAAATTTTTCACCTTTCTACCTATATTTTATTGCATCTGGCCCTCAGCAGGCACATTTCCAGCTATACGCGCGTCACGTTTTTCACGCCCTTGATGGTTTTCAGCTTGCGGATGAGGCTCTGCAGGCGGTCGGTATCCTCCAGCATCACGGTCAAGTGGCCCGAGAAGAGTCCGTCGTTAGAGTCGATGTTGATGCTGCGCATGAGCATTTTCTCCTCCTTCGAGATGATGCTGGTGATGTTGTTGACGATGCCCATGTCGTCCTGGCCCACGATGTGCAGCGTGATGCTGTACTGGCTGCCTCGCTTCGATGCCCACCGTGCACGCACGAACCGATAGGGGTATCGGCTGAGCATCTGTCGGGCGTTGGGGCAGTCGGTGCGGTGGATGCGTATGCCGCCCGAGGCCGAGACGAAGCCGAAGACGTCGTCGCCGTAGATAGGGTGGCAGCACTTGGCCAGCTGGAAGTCGATGCCCTTCAGGTTCTGGTCGATGACCAGTATGTCGTCCTTGCCCGAGGCAAGCTGCGAGTGCAGTGTGGAGAACTGCGAGTTGGGGTCCTGCATCACGAAGTCGCTGGCCGACCTGGTCACCACCTCCTCCTCGCCGCGCTCGTGCCGTTGCTGCGTCTGGTAGGCCTCCAGCACCTGGTTCACGTCCAGTTTCTCTTCGGCAATGGCCCTGTAGAAGTCCGTCACCACCTTGTATCCCAATCGCTTGATGGTGTGCATCAGGGTCGGTTCGGAGTATTCCAGCTTTCGGTTTTTCATCTTCCTTTCCAGCAGTTCCTTGGCCAGGGTGGTCTGTCCTGCCTCGGCCTCCTTCAAGCTCTGGCGTATCTTGCTGCGGGCGCGTCCCGTGGTGACCATGCCCAGCCATCCCTGCTTGGGCGACTGGTTGTTGGCCGTCTGTATCTCCACGTGGTCGCCGCTCTGCAACTTGTGGCGCAGGGGCACGTTCTTGCTACCTATTTTTCCGCCTGTGCAGTGGTTTCCCACCTGCGTGTGGATGGCGTAGGCAAAGTCCAGCACCGTGGCCCCCATGGGCAGTCGGAACAGGTCGCCTCGTGGCGTGAACACGAACACCTCGTCCTCCACCAGACCTGTCACCGGCTCCTGTTCGCCTGTCTCCAGCGCTGAGCGCACGTTCGAGAGCCACGCCTCTATGCCCCCTTCGGTGCTCTTGATGCCCTTGTATCGCCAGTGGGCCGCCAGGCCGTGCTCGGCGATGTCGTCCATGCGTTCCGTGCGTATCTGCACCTCCACCCATCTGTCGTCGGGTCCCAGCACCGTGATGTGCAGACTCTCGTAGCCGTTCTGCTTAGGCTTCGAGAGCCAGTCGCGCATGCGCTTCGGGTTCGACTGGTACATGTCGGTGATGATGGAGAACACCTGCCAGCAGTCGGCATGCTCGCGGTCGTGGGGCGAGTCCAGGATGATGCGCAGGGCAAACAGGTCATAGACGCCGCCTACGTCGACATGCTGCTTCTGCATCTTCTGCCAGATGGAGTGTATAGACTTCGTGCGCTGCTTGATGTGATATTGGAGTGGCGTCTGGCGCAGGCGTTCGTCGATGCTCTGCACAAATTTCTCTATGTATGCGTCGCGCTCGCGTTTCTTCTGGTTCAGTTCGTGGGCAATGTGGTAGTACACGTCGTGCTCCGAGTATTTCAGGCTCAGGTCCTCCAGCTCCGTCTTCACCTGGTAGAGGCCAAGTTTGTGGGCCAGCGGCGCATACAGGCTGGCGGCTTCCTCCACCAGTTCGGGCTGCGGATGCTCGGTGTCGTAGGCTCGCATGGCCGTCAGGCACCGCGCCGTCATGAGCAGTATCAGGCGCATGTCTCCTGCCGTGGTGATGAAGAGCGAGTGGAAGTTCTCCGTGCCCAGTGCCGTACGCGGTACCTCGTCCAGCAGTGCCTCTAACCGTTCCACGCCGGCCTTCAGCGTCGCCTCGTCGGCAAACATCTTGTCGCGCACCTCTGCGCCGCCCACCATGGCCGCCAGCAGTTCCCAGGTGACCTCCCTCGGGGCCTTGTCCGTTGCCCCAACGTCCGTTCTGCGAGTCTTCTCTATATCCATTCTGCACAAAATTTTATGTAAAGTTACAAATAAAGTGTGAAAGACGAGCCAGTTTAACATTTTTTTTGTACATTTGGGCATCGAAAACACTAAAACATACCGAAAACATGATTACCGCACAGGACAAGGCCCAGCTCGAGGCTAAAGGCATCAGCGAGGCACAGATCGAACAACAGTTACACGACTTCCAAACCGGATTCCCCTATCTCCGGCTGGCCGCCCCGGCAGCCATAGGGCATGGCATCCTGGCCCTCGACGCCGAGGCTCAGCAGGCCAGCATCCAGGCCTGGGAACAATACAAGGCCGAAGGCCACCACATCACAAAGTTCGTCCCCGCCTCAGGCGCCGCCAGCCGCATGTTCAAGGACATGTTCGAATTCCTTGACGCCGACTACGACCAGCCCACCAAGCCTGCCGAACAGCAGTTCTTCCAGGGCATTCACGACTTTGCCTTCTTCCAGGCACTCGACGACTCCTGCCAGGTCAACGAGGGCCGAGGCGTCGACGCCCTCATCGACGAAGGCGACTACAAGAGCGTCGTGGCCAACATGCTCGATGCCGACGGGCTCAACTATGGTCAGCTGCCTAAGGGCCTGCTTCAGTTCCATGCCTACCCCGACGAAGTGCGCACGCCCCTGGAGGAACACCTCGTCGAGGCCGCCCTCTATGCCCAGTCGCGCGGAGAGGCCGACGTCCACTTCACCGTAAGCGCCGAACACCGCGACCTCTTCCAGGCTCTTGTCGACCGCCTGCTGCCCGACTACGAGCAGCGCTTCGGTATCCACTACCACGTCACCTTCTCCGAGCAGAAACCCTCCACCGACACCGTCGCTGCCAACCTCGACAACACCCCCTTCCGGCAGGCCGACGGCTCGCTTCTCTTCCGTCCGGGAGGCCACGGTGCCCTCATCCGCAATCTCAGCGACCTGTCCAGCGACATCGTCTTCATCAAGAATATCGACAACGTAGTCCCCGACCGCCTCAAGCCCGAGACCGTCACCTGGAAGCAGGTCATCGCTGGTCTCCTGGTGCAGACCCAGCAACAGGCCTTCGACTACCTGCGCCTTCTGGACACCGGCCACTATACCCACGCCCAGATTCAGGAGATGATACACTTCGTGCGCCATCGTCTCTGCACCGATGTGCCCGGACTTCGCGACCTCGAGGATGCCGAACTCGTGGCCTACCTGCGTCGCAAGCTCAACCGCCCCATGCGCGTCTGCGGCGTGGTGAAGAACGTCGGCGAGCCCGGCGGCGGCCCCTTCCTGGCCTACAACCCCGACGGCACCATATCGCCCCAGATACTGGAGAGCAGCCAGATAGACAAAGGCGACCCCGAGAGCGTGCGCATGTTTGCTGAAGGCACTCACTTCAATCCCGTCGACCTCGTCTGCGGCATTCGCGACTATCAGGGCCAGCCCTTCGACCTTCCCCGCTACGTAGACCCCCAGACGGGCTTCATTTCCCAGAAGTCAAAGAACGGCCGCGAGCTGAAGGCCCTGGAACTGCCCGGTCTCTGGAACGGCGCCATGAGCGACTGGTCCACCGTCTTCGTCGAAGTGCCTCTGCAGACCTTCAACCCCGTCAAGACTGTCTGCGACCTGCTGAGGCCAGAACATCAGTGACCTTCAAAATGGGGTGGCCGTCGCGACGGCTGCCCCATTTTCTTTTCTAATGCCCCTAAGGTCCCTAAGGCCTTTAGGGTCATTAAGGTCTTTTTTCTTATCATTCATTCGCGATTTGAGATTATTTCACTATCTTTGCAATGAATAACCTTTTAACCTTTTAACCTTTTAACCTTCAATGTCCTCTCTCCCTCAAGACCCCATGATGCTGTATTCGGCCGTGAACATGATGCTACGCGACCGCTATAACTCGCTGGACGAACTCTGTGACGACCTCGATGTCGACCGCCGCCAGCTGGAACGGCAACTTGCGGAGGTCGGCTTCGAATATAGTGTAAAAGACAATAAATTCTGGTGAACTATGAAACGCTTCTGCCTTCTCATCTTTGCATTTACCCAGTTTCTCATCCTCCCGTCCGTTGCCCAGCGCCGCCATGTGCCCCTGGACAGCATCCGGCTGTCCGATCCTGCCGTGCTTGCCGATGAGGTTACGCAGACGTACTACATGACCGGTACGGGCGGCATGATGTGGAAGAGTCGCGACCTGAAGTTCTGGGACGGGCCCTTCCGTGTGGCCGAGACCGACCCCGAGGGCTGGATGGGGCCTCGCCCGATGATATGGGCCGCCGAGCTGCACAAGTACAAAGGCCGCTACTACTATTTTGCCACGTTCACCAACCGCAATGCCGTCTCGTGTGAATATCGCGGACGCAAGGTTGAGCGCCGTGCCTCGCAGGTGCTGGTGGCCGACAGTGCTGCAGGACCTTACCGCCAGTTTGGCGATGCTGCCTACCTGCCTGCCGACCGCCCCACGCTGGACGGCACCTTCTGGGTAGACACTGACGGACGGCCCTACATGGTATTCTGTGGCGAATGGTTGGCCAACTGGAACGGGACGATGGAGTGCATCGAACTGAAACCTGACTTGAGCGGCGTGGTGGGGGAGCCTAAGGTGCTCTTCCGCGCCAGCGATTCGCCCTGGAGCCGCGAGATTGAGGACGGCGAGGTGACGTTCAACAAGGTCACCGACGGTCCCTGGCTGTTCCGCACTGGTACGGGTCGCTTGGGCATGCTGTGGACGTCGTGGGTATACAAGGACTACACGCAGGGCGTGGCCTACAGCGCAAGTGGCACGCTGGAAGGGCCCTGGATTCAGGAACCGGAACCCATCACACCGCCCAACTTCGGTCATTCGATGCTCTTCCGCACTTTCGACGGTCGCTGGATGATGTCTGTCCACAGCCACCGCGTGGATGCCCAGGGGCGCTACATCCGCACGCCTCACTTCCTGCCTGTCGACCTGTCGGGCGACAAGCTGCGCGTCCTCACTTTATAAATTCCACCTTCGAGGCGTCACGCTGACGGGCATCAGGTTGCTCGTCGGGGTAGCCTACGGCCAGGATGTAGAGCAACTGGTAGTCGGCTGGTATGTTGAGGCGTTGGAGAAAGAATTGTGCAGCCTCGCTACTGTTGAGCCAACGCACTGGGCCGCCCAGGCAACATGTACCCAATCCCAGGGCTTGTGCGGCCAGCATCATGTTCTGTCCCAGCATGCCGGCATCCAGTTGTCCTGCACCCGACTTGGGCGTGCAGACGCAGATGAGGTTGGGAGCATTGCGGAACATGTTGCGGAAGTCGCGGTCGCGTGCCACCTGCTCTGCATTCTCGCGTTTGTACACCTCCGTGATGTCGGCTATCAGCTTCTGCTCCTCCACGATGCGCACCTGCCAGGGCTGGCGGTTCATGCCACTGGGCGCATTGATGCCGCAGCGGGCTATGAGGGCGAGCTTCTCGTGCTCCACGGGGCGCTCCTGATACTTGCGCACCGAACGGCGCGACATGATGGTGGAGAGCGTGGGGTTGAGTTCCAGACTGAGGTCGGCCTCGATGTCCGACATCTTGTCGGTAGGCTCGTAGCGGCGAACGACGCGTCCGTCGCGCGAGACGAGGAACTTGGTGAAGTTCCACTTGATGTCGGCCGACTTGGCATAGTCGGGGTCCTGCTTGCTCATCATTTGGTGGAGCACCTGCCCGAGCTTCTCGTTCTGGTCGAAACCGCCAAATGTACGCTTCGACTTCAGGTAGGCGAAGAGCGGATGTGCGTTGGGGCCGTTGACCTCCACTTTGTCGAACTGCGGGAATTGGATGTCGAAGTTGGCCGTGCAGAACTGGTGAATCTCGCGGATGGAGCCAGGAGCCTGCTGCCCGAACTGGTTGCAGGGGAAGTCCAGAATCTCGAAGCCCTCGTGGCGGTACTTCTCGTACAGTGCTTCCAGTTCCTTGTACTGGGGCGTGAAGCCACAGCGTGTGGCGGTGTTCACGATGAGCAATACCTTGCCCTTGTAGTCAGACAAGGAAACGTCGTTGCCCATGTCGTTCTTCACGTTGAATGTGTAGATGTCCTGTGCGCTCATGCCGAGGGCACATACTGCTGCCAGCAGGCAGACGGAGATGATACGTTTCATTTTTCTTTTAACTTTATAACTTTTTTCGCTCAAACTTGTTCGCTTGCGTAGCATCGCAGAACAAGAACCTTTTAACCTTTTAACCTTTTAACCTTTTAACCTTTTAACCCTTCCTTATCGCATGCAGATAGGCCAACAACGCCATCTTTCCGCGCATCGTCTCGCGTGGCGTGAACTCGCTGTTGACCCACAGATACCGCTGGTTGAAGTATGACTCCTGTCGGGGCCAGCCGCCCGTGTCCCACGATGGGTAGCACCGGTCCAGCAGCAGACGTGCGTCCCCACCGTTGCCCTTCGACCATGTCTCGGTGCCGTTGAAGGGCGTCTGTCCGGGATGCACGCCGGGCACTCCGTCGTTGCGCCCTGTGGTGTAGGCGTCGGTGATGTGGCGTTGCCCCAGGCCTGTCATCTCTACGATGTTGCCCGGATTGCGCCCCATGCACCAACCGGCTTCGGTGTGTAGGGCGTGTTCCAACTGGCGGCGCATGGTGGTGTCCGTTTCGATGTGGTGGGCCAGCATCAGCAGTTGCACATTCTCGGCCGTATGCCATCGGCTGTCGTTGGCTGCTCGACGCGAGGGACGCAGGTCGATGTGCCGGAGGTGATGCTCGCGGGCATGCCAGCGTACACTGGCATGCATGTTCTGGTAGAGTGTGGGGTAGTGGCGCCTGTGCGGACAAGTCAGGTAGGCAGCAGTGGCCCAGCCCTGACTGAAACGCGGTGTGGACTGCCCCCAGGAGTGATTGAAGAGGGGAGAGGTGGGCGATTTGATCATGCTCTCCTCGGCCATGATGCGTTCCCACTGGCGGTCGGCCGTCAGGTTGTATAGGTATGCAGCTGCCATCTGCCGCAGGTCGCGCCCCCGCATGCCCATAGTGCCCATGTCCTGGACGATGTCGAGTTGCTGGTCCAACTGTCGACTGGCGAAACGGAAGGCACGTATGGCCTCGTCGGTATAGTAGCGGCGCAGGGCGGTATTCCCCTGCAGACGCAGTGCCTCGGCCAGCATGGCACAGTTCGCAGCATTGGCCCATGCGGCTATGGTGGTGCATCCGGCTTGGAACATCACCCTCCAGTTCGAACTCGGGTTCGTAACGCCTTGCGAATAGGCTTCGCCATCGCGTATGCTCAGGAAGAAGTCGACCTCGTTGCGGGCTTCGTCGATGAGGTCGGGCAGGCCGTTGCCACTCTCACGTATGCCCAGGTTGTCTTCGTCCAGCTTGCCGCCCGAGAGAATGCAGGGTAGGAGCATGTCGTAGATGTTGGAGATGTGTGCCAGGTGGCGGTCCCAGTCGAAGGCATCGGAGTGTCCGCCGCGCACGTTGGGATTAGTTGGATTGCCGCTCAGACGGTGCTGCCAGAAGGCCGACTCCTGGGGCATGCGCGAGTGCGGTTCGTCCCAGACGTCGCCTCGCAGTTTCTTCCAGTCGGGGTGCCAGGGATGCAGGTCGGTCTTGTAGATGACCAGCTCTTTAGGGTCGAGCCCTGGGATAAACCGAGGCTGGCGGGGAACAGGGGAGACCTTGGCTGGGTCGGCAGGTTCGCCGATGCGCATGTAGTAGTAGCCCCGGACGCTGTATCTGTAGGGTTGGAAGTATATGCTGTCAGCTACGACGAAGTCCATTGAGCATCCGATGCCCTCCACCACGAGCCTGTAGCGACCTGGGCGGCTTGCCTCGAAGTCGATGTTCCAGACGTCCGTGCCCACCAGGTTCTTTCCTCCGGCTTCGTGGGAGGCATCGCTGTTGTGTTTCCAGAATGTCACCTTTCCCACCTGTTGCCTTTGCCCGGTGTCAGGTTGATAGAGCCAGACGGTGTGCCCCTCCCAATCACGATAGTTGCGTCCGCCTCCGTCGCCCATCCACATGTAGAGGTCGGCGGCATGTATGGCCTCGTTGGGGCTGTAGCCAATGATGTTGACGTGCAGCGCCTCCGATACAGCGTTCCATGCATCGAAGCGGACAGTGGCCGAGCGTTGGTCGGCACCGATGTCGCGCGGTAGGCTCACGGTGTAAGTGTGGCCTTGCTGCATGGGGCGCGGCAACTGGAGAAAAAGCCAGTGGTCCAGCTCACTCTGCAGGTCGTGGTTTGTATTCATGGGTTTCGACTTCCGCCAGACGGCCTTTGGGCGCTGACGGCCGTAGGAGGCATCGTCGGGGGAGGTGATTTGCCACCGGCTGGGCTCTTGGGCACGAAGGGTGCGCAGGCGTTCGCCGAAGACCAGTAGCGTGTCGTCGCCCGAGACGAAATAGTGTCCCAGGAAGGCACTGCGCCCGGTGCCGTCGTCGCGATAGCGAACCTCGCCGTCGCGCAGGTGTACCATCAGGTGACTCTCGTCGATGATGCTGATGCCCATCAGACGTGCCGCCTGCAGAGGCAATTCGAAACATGCAGTCAGCACCAGGGCGATGAGGGTGAAATACTTATTCATAGCGGCATGTTGCGCATTGGGGTGGGCGACATGGGGTTAATCTGTAGGGCTGCCGAAGCGGAGTGCCTCACCTCGCACTGCATCGTCTATGTGACCGTGGTCGTAGGCCAGTAGGCCGTTGAGGTAGGTCTGCTGTACACGCCATCGGAAGGTGTACCCCTCCAACGGGCTCCAACCGCACTTGCTGAGGATGTCCTCCTTGCGGAGTGTCCAGGTCTCGGGGCTCACAATTACAAGGTCAGCCTTGTAGCCGGGACGGATGAATCCGCGTCCCCGGATGCCAAAGAGCAAGGCGGGTTGGTGACACATGGCATCCACCATGCGCTCCAACGTGAAGGCGCCTTCGTCCACCAACCCCAGCATACTGATGAGTGAGAACTGTATCATGGGCATGCCCGAAGCGGCGCGTGCGCAACCGCCTTCTTTCTCCGAGAGGAGATGGGGTGCATGGTCGGTGGCGATGGTCAGTATGCGTCCGTCGGCTACGGCTCGGCGCAGCGCATTGCGGTCGTTTCGACTTTTGACGGCCGGGTTGCACTTGATACGTGTGCCCAGGCGGGAGTAGTCCTCGTCGCAAAAGAGCAAGTGGGCAACGCAGGCCTCAAGGGTAATCCTTCCGCCCGTCCCTACAGATGAGGGGACAGGTGCTGTATTGGCATCTTCGGGGAGAAGGTTCAGTTCGCGTTCGGTGGAGATATGGGCGATGTGGAGTCGTGCCCCGGTTTGGCGGGCCAACTGCGCCGCAAGGGAGGAAGACCGATAGCAGGCCTCCTCGTCACGAATCCAAGGGTGGTGCTCGACGGGTGGGTCGTCGCCCCAGCGCTTCTTGGCATCGGCCATGCGTTCGTTGATGCGTGGCGTGTCCTCGCAATGGGCAACGATGGGGTAGGGCGCATCGCTCTGTGCAGCAGTGCGGAAGAGACGTTGCAACGTGTCGCGGTTGTCGACGAGCATGTTGCCCGTGCTGCTGCCCATAAAGAGTTTGATGGGGGCGAGGGATGGGTTGTCCTGAGCCTCATTTGTCGCGCCTATATAATAGGAATAGTTGACGCGGCTTTCGCGGGCGCCCAGTGCCATGCGTTCGTGCCAGCGACTTGGTGTAGTGGTGGGCGGATTGACGTTGGGCATGTCCATTGTGCTCGTGACTCCACCGGCCAGGGCAGCCCTGCTCTCGTGGGCAATGTCGGCCTTTTGCGTCAGTCCGGGTTCGCGGAAATGTACGTGTGTGTCGATGACACCAGGGAGGAGCAACTCACCTTCAGCATCGATACAATGGTCTATGTGTAATGAATTGTGAACAAGGGGATTATCACAATCGAATACTTCGACTATGCATTCGCCATCGATGAGGACTGCTCCCTTGAAGATGCGTCCCTCGTTGACAATCTTTGCATTATGTATCAGTGTCCTCACAGCTAATCCCTAATCCCTAATCTCTAATCTCTAATCCCTAATCCTTCTTCGGATACTTCCTGAACCATCCGTCCCAGCGTAGGCGAATGACGCCGAAGAGGGCTTCAGAGAAGATGCCGCCCGACATCTTGCTCGTACCCAGTTCGCGGTTGACAAAGATGACAGGTACTTCCTTTATCTTGAATCCACACTTGTGGGCAGTGAACTTCATTTCTATCTGGAAGGCATAGCCCTTGAAGCGGATTTTATCCAGTTCCAGCGTCTCGAGCACCTGCCTGCGATAGCAGACGAATCCGGCCGTGGTGTCGTGTACGTCGATGCCCGTCACCATGCGGACATACTTCGATGCGAAGTACGACATCAGTACGCGTCCCATGGGCCAGTTCACCACATTGACACCGGTGACATAACGGCTGCCCACGGCCACGTCGTAGCCCTCGTCGCGACATGCGGACAGGAGGCGCGGCAGGTCGGAGGGTGCATGACTGAAGTCGGCATCCATCTCGAAGACGAAGTCGTACTGGTGCTCGATGGCCCAGCGGAAACCGCAGATGTAGGCAGTGCCCAAGCCCAGTTTGCCCTTACGTTCGACGATGAACAGGCGGTCCTTCAGTTCATCGGCCATCAGGCGCTTGACGATGTCGGCTGTGCCATCGGGCGAGCCGTCGTCGATGACCAGCACATGGAATTCCTCCTCCAGGGCCGTCACTGCACGGATGATGTTTTCGATGTTTTCTTTCTCGTTGTACGTCGGAATAATGACGATAGAGCGTGTCTGCATAGCTTAAATTTTTATTTTCGAGGTTAAAGGTACGAATAAGTGAGCGAAATGCCAAACAAGTTGGCAGTTTTCCGAGCATCATGACTGCATTTTAACTTCCTTTTAACTTTTTCGTTTTGTCGTTTCAAATATTATCTGTAAATTTGCACGACAATATGTACTAAATATGATGATTATGAAGAAGACATTTTTCATTGCAGCCCTGGGCCTTGCCACCCTGTGCGTGGGAGCTCAGGTGCATCAGGTCAAGGCTGCCCAGACCGTCAGCGCCAAAGCTGAAAAGCAGGCCGAAATCACGTTCGACACGCTGCGTGTCAACTTGGGAACGTTCTCAGAGAAGTCCGGCGAGCAACATTGCTCGTTCCACTTCACCAACACTGGCGACGCCCCGCTTGTCATCAACCAGGCCTTCGCCTCGTGCGGCTGCACTGTGCCCACCTACACCAAGGACCCCGTGAAGCCGGGCCAACGCGGACAGATTGATGTGACCTACAACGGCAAGGGCAAGTTCCCCGGCCACTTCTCCAAGACCATTACTATCCGCTCGAATGCGAAGTCCGAAATCGTACGTCTCACCATTGAGGGGGAGATGACGAAGTAAATAAACGATACGACCATGAAGAAGACCTTACTATTGTTGGCACTCGTGTGTGTGCCCGTCCTGGGCTTTGCCAAGGCGAAAAAGCAGGTAGTTGAGAAGAACCCGCTGGGCACCGGTGTAGAAGACCGTGCCTACTGGGCGAAACTGGCCTACAAGATGGCCGCTCCCGTACTTGAGAACATGGCCAATGGCACCCTGCAGAAGAATATGCAGCTGGAGCTGTCACCCACTTGGGACAATCGCGACAAGAAGGTGGCCTACATGGAATGCTTCGGCCGACTGATGGCTGGCATTGCTCCCTGGTTGACGCTGCCCGACGACGACACAGAGGAAGGCAAGATGCGCCGCCAGTTGCGCGAGTGGGCCCTGAAGGCCTACACCAATGCCGTCGACCCCGAGAGCCCCGACTATTTGGGATGGAAGAGCGGCGGACAGACGCTGGTGGATGCGGCCTACGTCGTGGAGAGCCTCTTCCGCGGCTACAAGGCGCTGTGGGAACCACTTGACGACGTCACCAAGCAGCGCTACATCAAGGAACTGCAAGGCCTGCGCCGATACGACCCGCCCTATACCAACTGGCTCCTGTTCGTAGGTATGGAAGAGTCGTTCCTTATGTATGTCAATGGCGGATACGATGCCTTCCGCATCAAGATGGCTATGTCTAAGGCCGAGGAATGGTATATCGGCGACGGCCTCTACAGTGATGGCCCTTCGTTCGCCTTCGACTACTATAATGCATACGTCATCCAGCCCATGTACACCGAATGCCTGCAGATGATCAGCGCACGGCAGGGCAACAATACCTACCTCATTCGCTCCCACGGCGACAACCGCAATGGTGCCACCAACCGCCTGAAGGAGGTGGTTAAGCGCATGCAGAAGTATGCCGTCATCCTCGAGCGATTCATCTCGCCCGAAGGTACCTTCCCCGTGGTGGGACGTTCCATTCCCTACCGCCTGGCTGTGTTGCAGCCCCTTGCCCAACTGGCTTGGATGAAGCAATTGCCTCAGGAACTGCACAACGGACAGGTGCGTGCCGGCATTACGGCCGTCATGAAGCGCATGTTCGAGGGCAAGGGACAGTCGAACTTCACCCCCGACGGCTACCTCACCATCGGCTTTGTAGGCAGTCATCCCAACGTGGCCGACTGGTACACCAACAATGGTTCGCTGTACATGACCTCGCTGGCCTTCATGCCCCTTGGCCTGCCTGCCGACGACCCCTTCTGGACGGATGCTCCCGAGAAGTGGACGTCGAAGAAGGCTTGGGAGGGCGACGACTTCCCCAAGGACCACAAGTGGAACATCAACAGACAGATGCTCTATTGGGAATAACATACTGAGCCGCGAGCACATGCCTCGCATGCTTTAGCCGTCAGACTCGTGAGTCATTTTCGAATGACTCACGAGTCTTTTTATGATGCCTTATGGGGTTTTTTATGATGCCTTATGGGGTTTTTTATGATGCCCTATGGGGTTTTTTATGATGCCTCACTAGGGCATATCGGGATAATATATATGCTATGGTGCGTGGGGTCAGTCCTTCTTAAGGATGCGGTCCATGACCCAGTTGACGGTGGTGGCAGAGATGCTGTCGCAGGTGCAGTGGGCCGTTCCCTGTAGGTGCTGGACAACCTCTTGGATGAGCGGCAATTGCACATGGGGCGGATTGGGAACCGTGAACTCCTCTCGCCCGGCTGCAGTGAGCAGTACGATCGGTTCGTAGGTGAAGACCGAGAACTGGATGCTGCCCAGTTCGCCTCCGATGGCAATGCGGTCGACACGTGCGGCCTCGTGTGCCACAAAGCACCATGCACCCGAGCCGGGCATGCCGTCGGCAAACTGGAATGCTGCCGATACGGTGTCTTCCGTCTGGTAGAGTCCGGCACGGTTGGTGCAGTAGCCGTAGGCTCGCAGAATGGGGCCGAACATTTCTTGCAGCAGGTCTATCTGGTGTGGAGCAAGGTCGTAGAAGTAGCCTCCCCCGGCTATGTCGCGCTGTACGCGCCAAGGCAGGTTGTCGCGGTGATAGTCGAGGTCGCGCGGCGGCACTGCAAAGCGTATCTGCACGCTCCGTACATTGCCTATGGCACCCTCGTCGACCAGTTGTTTCACCTTCTGGAAGTAGGGCAGATAGCGCCGATAGTAGGCTACGAAGCAGGGGACGCCGGTCTGCTCAGAGATGTGGTTGATGCGCTGGCATTCGGCATAGCTGGCCGCCAGTGGCTTCTCGACGTAGACGGGCTTACCCGACTTCATGGCCATGATGGCATAGGTGGCATGGCTGCTGGGCGGTGTGGCGATGTAGACAGCGTCTACGTCGGGGTCGTCGACGAGAGCCTGCGCATCGGTGTACCACCGCGGTATGTTGTGGCGCTGTGCATAGGAGCGTACTTTGTCCAGGTTGCGGCTCATGACGGCCACTACACTCGAGCCAGGCACAAGGCTGAAGGCCGGTCCCGATTTTTTCTCAGTCACTTCACCACAGCCGATGAAGCCCCATCTAATCTGTTTCATAGTTCTACCTTTTTTGTCCTGGTCAACTTATACTTTCGCCTGCAGATATGCTACGCTTAGTTGAAGAAGTTCCAACTGACACCGAAGTGGAACGTCCGCGGGTCCATGGGATAGTGAGGTGCCCAGAACATGTGTCCGGAGCCGGCGTTCAGGTGGGTCATTGCAAAGTATAGTCGGCAGTGCTTGATGTGCATGTTGAGGTATGCGCCAATGATGGGGTAGTTGCCTATCTTGATGCGCGGGTGGGCGGTGTCCTGTATGGCAAACTGCTGTATGGCAGGGCTGTAGTCGGGGGCATAGTAGCGGGTGAAGTATCGCAGGTCGGCTCCAACTTCGATGTTCAGCACCTTGGCAATGCGGAAGCCGAGATAAAGGTTGCTGTAGAGCGAAATCTTGGGCAGGGGCAGTATGTCCTTCTTGCTGCTGGTCTGATAGGTAACGTCGTTGTCCCAGTGCAGCGGGCCGAGCTTCAGCGTCTGCTGCAGGCGGATGTTGAAGACCTGTATGTTGCTGGTCGACTGGCGCACGACGACGTTGTGGCTGTAGTCGGCTGTGAGGGTCGATGTGGAGTCGCTGCCAATCAGCATGTTCTGCATGGCATAGTAGGTGTAGTTCTTGATGTTCTCGAACCCTACCGACAGGCGGGTGCCGATGCGCGGCAGTGCCAATGAGCCTTCGATGCGTGCCTTGAATTCTTTCGACAGCCACTCGTTGTCCCACCACAGGAACTGGCTGTGGTAGTTATAGAAGCAGAGATCGGGGTTCTGGCTCTTGATGAAGGCATTTACTGCGACCTGTAGCGTGTCCTTGCGACTGATGCCCAGGTCCAGTTCGCCCGTGCCGTCTACCTCGAAGTCGCCCACATTATCGCCTACCAGAGATATTTCGCCATTCACGTTGTAGTGGATGAGCTTGCCCTGCGTACGGCTTATCTCACCGCCCACGAAGAGGTCGTTCTCGGTGTAGCGTCGGCGGGCGAGTGCTCCGTCCTGCAGCCAAGGCAGTGTCCAACTGACGAACTTGTGGGTAGCGAATATCGAGATGCCCATCTGCGCCCATTTGTTGAAGCCCTCGCGCATGGCCAGAGCTATGGTGTTGTCGACGGAGAGGCCCCTGGTGAGATCCTTGACATCGGTGAACTCGCCATAGTAGTGGTTGGTGTAGTAGTTTTCGGGTGTGTTGTGGGCATAGTAGGTGTGGCGCAGGTTGTTGATGCGCATCGTGTGGATGATGCTGCTGATGGGTATGAACTCCTTGGGCACGAGCTGCTCACTGGTCCATTTCGTCTTCAGCGAATCGAGCACAAGGGCCCGGCGCAGGGTGTCGGCCTTCAAGAGGTCGCGTATGCTGTCCGTCAGCTGCTTCAGCAGGTCGGCGTCGGTCGGCATCTTGGGCTTCAGGCTGTCGGGTACCTCCAGTTCGCGATAGAAACCGAGGTTGTAGCGATGGGTGAGGAAGGCGTCAGCGTTCTGGTTGCGGTTCCACGTGTCCGTGATGCTTGTGGGGATGTCCTTCGAACCATAGCTGCGCGGGAAACTCTGCGGATTGAGGATGTAGGCATCGTTCTCGATACCTCCGTTCTCGGCCATCTTCAGGTGGTTGTAGTTGACATAAGCGTGCATGTTGTACCTTTCGCCCAGGTAGTAGCCAAAGAATGTGCCGCCAAACTGACTGTTGGCCTGCGAGTTGTAGTAGCCGCGTCCGTAGAGGTAGTCAAACTTCATGCCGATGCCAGCTACCTTGTTGATGTTCGAGGCAAAATAGGCACGCAGGCGTTCCTGTCCGTTCACCTTGTTGCCAACCTTATGGTAGGCCAGGTTGGTGAGGGGACTGAGCGTGTTGGAGAAGCGGAAGTTGTGGAGGTCGCCTACGAAGAAATCAAAGGGCTGGAGGAATTGCCATCCGTTCTGTGTCCGATTGAAATACAGGCGCGAGAGACGAGGCGCACCCAGATTGCCCAGGTAACTGTATTCGCCGTTGTATCCGCTGGTCTCGTTGTACCACTGGAACATGTGTACCACGGTGTCGTTGTTCTCCGCCGAGATGATGTCGCCCAGGCGCTCGTCCACCGTCCACTGGGTAACACCGATGGGCACCTCGAATCCGTCGTCCGTACTCGTGGTGTCGCGTCCCCAACTCTTGTTGCGACGGCCTCCTTGCGAGTCGTCGCCGTAACCGCCCGAACCGAAGTTGGAACCGGAAATGTCGTTGTTGGCGGTCTTGAATCCTTGCGCCCAAAGTCCGCTGGGCATACTCCACAGGAATATGCTCAACAGGCTTGCTATCAATATCCGACTTTTCAATCTGACTTCAGTTTACGTGCTTAATTTTCTATGATTTCCTTTCCGCGACGCAGTGCCTGTTCATTGAGCGGAATCAGGTTGTGGTGTCGCTCGGGCAGCGTCTTGCGCAGTGCTTTGGCCACGTTCTCGTCCGAGACGATGGGACAAACCTTCAGCAGTCCGCCCATGACTATCATGTTGAATGCCTTCACGTTGTCCATCTCTGCAGCGGCACCAATGGCATCGATGCGATAGATGGTGATGTCCTGTCGGGTGGGGGGCACGGTGATGCCGTTGGGGTCGTAGATGAGCATGCCACCGGGTTTCACCATCGGTTCAAACTTGTCGAGCGAGGGTTGGTTCAGCACGATGGCCACGTCGTATTGGCTCAATATGGGTGACGAAATGGGGTCGTCGCTGACGATGACGGTCACGTTGGCCGTTCCGCCTCGTTGTTCAGGCCCGTATGCCGGCATCCATGTGACTTCTTTCCCTTCAAACAGCGCAGCGTAGGCCAGGATCTTACCCATCGAGAGCACGCCCTGTCCGCCGAATCCTGCTATGATTATCTCGTGTTTCATTATTCTTATCCTTATTTCCTCTCAAATCTTTAGTTTCACTTATTGCCCGTGTCCTTCAGGTCTCCCATCTTGTAATAGGGGAACATGTTGTCTTCCATCCATTGGTTGGAAGCCTCGGGCGACATTTTCCATCCCGAGCTGCACGTGCTGACAAACTCCACAATGCTGCTGCCTTTGCCTTGCATAGAGTATTCGAATGCCTTACGCAGTGCCTGCTTGGCCCGGCGGATGTAGGCTACACGGCTGACAGCCTGACGGGTGACATAGCATGTGCCCTCCATCAGTGCGGCCATTTCGGTCAACTTCAGCGGATAGCCATGCAGGGCAGCGTCGCGGCCGTAGGGACAGGTGCTTGTCTTCATGCCCATCAGCGTGGTGGGAGCCATCTGTCCTCCCGTCATGCCATAGATGGCATTGTTGACATAGATGATGACGATGTTGTCGCCACGGTTCAGGGAGTGTATGGCTTCGGCGGCACCGATGCCGGCCAAGTCACCGTCGCCCTGATAGGTAAACACCAGATTCTTGGGGTTCAGTCGTTTGGCAGCGCAGGCAATGGCTGGAGCACGTCCGTGTGCAGCTTCAATCCAGTCGATGTCGATGTAGCTGTAGGCAAATACGGCACATCCTACGGGCGAAATGCCTACAGATGTTTCCTGCATGCCCATCTCCTCGATGACCTCGGCAATGAGTTTGTGCACCACGGCGTGTCCGCATCCTGGGCAATAGTGCATGGGAGTGTCGTTGAGCAGCGCAGGCTTCTTGTATACTAAGTTCTCAGGTTTAATTATTTCGTCTCTTGTCATTGTCACTTAAAACATAAATCGAATAAAGAACTCTGCTATCTTCAATACCATACCTATGGCAATGATGATCATGCCATAGAGGTGCTTGTCGGGATACGAGAAATATAGGACGAGCCCAACTACCGCCAGCACGAGGAAGGCTATGTTGAGCAACTTGCGCACCCTATCCATGTTGCCACCGCGATGGCGACGGCTGCGGATGCGCTCCAACTCGCGTTGCTGTTCGGCCAGTATGTCTTTCTCTTCTTCCATATCTCAATATCTCATTTTCTCATTCTCTCATTCTCTCAATATCTCATCCTCTCATTTTCTCATTTTCTCAATGGCCCCGACAATCTCGTCCGGCGCAGGCACGATGCCACCCATGCGACCATAGTGGCTGACGGGGGTACGTCCTTCTACAGCCAGGCGGATGTCCTCCACCATTTGTCCGGCGTTGATTTCCACGCTCAGTATACCCTTCACGCGTTCTGCCAGTTTGGCAATAGGCTCGGTGGGGAAGGGCCAGAGCGTGATGGGGCGAAGCATGCCCACACGGATGCCCTTCTGTCGGCAAATCTCAATGGCCTTGAGTGCGATGCGGGCAGCAGAGCCGAAGGCTACAATCAGATAGTCGGCGTCCTCCGTCTGATATTCTTCGTAGCGCACTTCCTTTTCCTTTATCTCTTGATACTTACGCTGCAGATGCAGGTTGTGTTCCTCCATAGCCGTTGGCTGCAGTTCGAGGCTCGTGACAATGTTCTTGCCGCGTCCCTTCATACCTGTGGCAGCCCAGGGGCATTCCTTGATTACTTCCTCATCCGTGCGGCGTGGCTTGAAGGGTGGCAGCACCACTTTCTCCATCATCTGTCCGATGACGCCGTCGCTGAGCATGATGACGGGATTGCGGTAGCGGAAGGCAAGCGTGAAGCCGAGGTCTACGAAGTCGGCCATCTCCTGCACACTGGCCGGAGCCAGCACGATGACGTTGTAGTCGCCGTTGCCACCTCCACGGGTGCTTTGGAAGTAATCGCCCTGACTGGGCTGAATTGTGCCCAGGCCCGGACCTCCGCGTTGCACGTTGACTATCAAACCGGGAAGTTCGGCACCGGCCATATAGGTGATGCCCTCCTGCATCAGCGCCACACCGGGACTGCTGGACGAGGTCATCACTCGCTTGCCGACGGCTGCACCGCCGTATAACATATTGATACTGGCCACTTCGCTCTCCGTTTGCAACACCACCATGCCAGTGGTCTCCCAAGGCTTCTCGGCGGCCAGAGTTTCCAGCACTTCGCTCTGTGGCGTGATGGGGTAGCCGAAATAGCCGTCGCAGCCGCATCGGATGGCAGCATGGGCAACGGCCTCGTTACCTTTCATCAACAAAATTTCGTTATCTTCCATGTTTTTTCTCCTTTTTACCTTACTCGATACACTGAAATGCAACCGTCGGGACAGACGATGGCGCAGCTGGTGCAACCCGTACACATCCCATCGACAACCTGTTCGGCATAGGGGTATCCCTTACGGTTCACCGTCTTCTGGCTCAGGTGGATGATGTGCAATGGGCAGGCTACGGCACACAGATTGCAGCCTTTGCATCTTTCTGTATCTATAACGATGGCTCCTCTCATTTTGTATTTAATATTTATCTTTTTCCTTTATTCCTAATATAATATATGCTTCATGGGTTGAACATCGCCTTGCAGTAATAGTTCAGTATATTGTAGAGCATCTCCTTGGCTTTGGCAGCCGGAGATGCTGGGTCCAGTTCGATGGCTCTGTTGTAGCACTCCAGTGCGTGCTGCCAATCGCTCTGTTTCCTGAATTCGTTACCTTGCCGGTATAGTTGTTCAGCCTGTTGCTCGTTGGTCATGCTTATTCCTCAACCACCGATTTCCTTATGGGCTTCACGGGCAAGATTTCCTCTTCCTGCTCGAAGGCATCCATGGCGTCGTCGAAGATTTCCTCCATGCGGTCAACCGTCTTGCGACGGAACTTTCCGCTCTTCGGATAAAGTTTGGTCTTAGCCTTATTCAGTGCCTCCTTGTCCGTAATCCATTCTTCGGCTTTGATGAGTTCACCGCCTTCGCCGTTCTCTGTGTTCTCGCCGTAGTAGTAGGTGAGTTGCTGTATGGTCATGTCAACGTGCGAATCTTTTACGGCCACCTCTATCTGATAGCGGAAACGTGTACGGTCCAGCACCAGGGGCTTCTTCACGAACACCATCCACTCGCATACGCGTGCCACGATGCCCTCGTCGTTATCCTCCATGATGCGGGCATAGTTGCCTGGGGCAGGGATGGAGTTGTCGACCAGTTTAGCGACGAATTGCTTCATGACATTTTTCACTTCCTGACCCGACTTGCCTGGTACATTGAAACTCTTCTTGAATGTCACCATACCATTCACTTCAGGTACAGCGCCTGACAGATACTTTGAGTCATCACGCTTCTCTCTTGCTGTTGCACCGATGGTTGCAATCAACATCAAACACAAAAATAACTTTTTCATATCTATTAAATTTATATCTTCAGTATTAATCCCTAATCTCTAATCTCTAATCTCTAATCCCTAATCCCTAAACCTTCACCCCTCACATTACTCATATCTCAGCGCCTCGATGGGATCCATCGTCGCAGCCTTGTGTGCCGGGATGTAGCCGAACAGCAGACCGATGAGGGCGCACACACCGAAACTTACCAGCACGCTCCACATGGGCACGGTGGCCGGGAAGCCTATGGCATTTGCCCCCCAGCTGAGCATATAGCCGAGGCCCACTCCGATGAAACCTCCCGAAAGGCTTATCATCACGCTCTCCAGCAGGAACTGCCGGCTGATGTCGATGCCGCGTGCACCCACAGACATGCGCAGGCCTATCTCCTTTGTGCGTTCGGTCACGCTCACCAGCATGATGTTCATGATGCCGATGCCTGCCACCAGCAGCGAGAAGGCAGCAGCCACCACGAGTACCGTCTGCAGGGTGGTCATCGTGCTCGACATCGTTTCCATCCATTCCTGTTGCGAACGGATGGTGAAGTCGTCTTCGTCGCCTTCCTTAATCTTATGCGTGCGGCGCAGGATGCCGGAAATCTCCTCGATGGCCTCGTCGCTCAGTTTTTCGCTCAGGGCACTCATCACGATACTGTTGAAGTACGTTTGTGCGGCTATGCGCTTCATGACGGTCGTGTAGGGAGCAATCATCACGTTATCCTGGTCCATGCCCCACGAGTTGTAGCCCTTCGACTTCAGGATTCCGACGATGCGGAAGGGGATGCTCTTGAAGCGTATGGTCTTGCCCACGGCATCGAAGTTCTTGTCGCCGAAGAGTTCTTCCACGATGGTCGTACCCACCACGCACACCTTGGCGCCCTTGTTCACATCTTCCTCGGTGAAGCAGTCGCCGTCCTTGATGTCCCAGAGTTTGATGTCCAGGTATTCCGGACTTTCGCCATAGACGGTGGTGTTGGTGTTCTTTGCACCATAGATTACCTGTCCGGCAGCCGTCACCTCTGGGCTGATGTGAGTGACGAGTTTTGCCTCCTGCTGTATGGCCTCAAAGTCGGCCATCTTCAGGGTCTGCATGGCAGAGGGATCGAGGCGAACGCCGCCACGCATCTCGCCGCCCGGGCGTATGGTGAGCAGGTTCACACCCATCTTCGACAAGTCTTTGCGTATGCTCTCCTTCGAACCCTGTCCGATGGCCATCATGGTGATGACGGCGGCCACACCGATGATGATGCCCAGGGTCGAAAGCAGCGTTCTGGACTTATTGCTCATGATGGCCGTAATGGCCACTTTCAGTAGATTAGCGAAGTTCACTTTATGTCCTTAATTCTTAATTCTTAACTCTTAATTCATCAATCAGTCGTCCTGCGTCTTGGGCAGTGCGGCCAATGCTTCGGCAGCATTCAGAATGTTCTCGTTCACCACGTCCTCGCGTATTTTACCGTCGCGCAGCATGATGTTGCGGCTGCTGTACTGTGCTATCTCGGGGTTGTGGGTGACGAAGATGATGGTACGTCCCTGGCGATGCAGTTCCTGGAAGAGCACCAGTATCTCGAAGCTGGTGCGTGTGTCGAGGTTACCCGTTGCCTCGTCGGCCAGTATGACGGCAGGGTTGTTGACCAGTGCCCGGGCTATGGCCACGCGCTGCATCTGTCCGCCCGACATCTGATTCGACTTGTGTTCCAGGCGGTCGCCCAGTCCCACGGCCTGCAGGGCCTTTATGGCGGCCTCGCGGCGTTGTTTGGCCGAGTATGCACTGTTATACATCAGTGGCAGCTCCACATTTTCCACAGCCGTTGTCTTGGCCAGGAGGTTGTAGTTCTGGAAGATAAAGCCGATCTTGCGGTTGCGCAGTACGGCACGGTCTCTGCGGCGCATCTTCCTGACGGGCACTCCGTCCAGAATGTATTCACCCGAGGTGGGGGTGTCGAGGCATCCCAGTTGGTTCAGCAGGGTCGACTTGCCCGACCCCGATGTGCCCATGATGGTCACGAACTCGCCTTCGTGAATCTTGAAACTCACGCCGCGCAGTGCCTTCACCACCTCGCTTCCGACGTGGAACTCGCGCCTCACGTCCTGCAGTTCTATGACAACCTTTCTCTCCTCCATCATTTCTTCTTGTCCTTATCCTTGTTGTTTCTTGGGCGAGGCATGAAGGGGTTTCCGGCCTGTTCTTCCTCTACCTCAGGCTCGCTCGACATAATGTCGGTCAGCACCTCTGTGCCTTCCTTGACACCACCGAGAACCTGTGTCAGCGTTCCGTTCGTCATGCCGGTCTCTATGGCTATGGCCTTGAAGTTCTGTCCCTCCTTCACCCATACTTTCTGTGCGGCCTCGATGTCAGTGATGGTTTCCCCTTCGTTCAGCATCAGTTCGCTGGGCTTGAAGCGCAGTGCCTTGTTGCTTACGGCCAGTACGTCCTTCACTTCCATCGTGAAGATGGTGACGTTGGCCGTGAGTCCGGGCTTCAGTTTCAGGTCTTTGTTGGGAGCGCTGATAACCACTTCGTAGGTCACGACGTTGCTTTCCGTGGTAGCCTGCTGGCGCACCTGTGTCACGGAGCCTTCGAACACATCGTTGGGGAAGGCATCTACGGTAAATGTCACACGCTGTCCTACCTTCACTTCGCCTATGTCTGCCTCGTCGACGTCGGCAATCACGCGCATGTTTGTCAGGTCCTGGGCAATCTTGAACAGGGTGGGTGTGTTGAAGCTCGAGGCCACGGTCTGTCCTTCCTCCACTTCCTTACTGAGAACAACGCCGTCGATAGGACTGGTGATGGTGGCATATCCGAGGTTGGTCTCGGCACGCTTTACGCTTTCGCGCTGTTGGGCTACGGTTTGCTGTGCACGGATGTATGAGAGGCGTGCCTGGTCGTAGTCGTTGGCCGAGATGAGTCCCTGGTCGTAGAGGTTCTTATAGCGTTCGTGGTTGGTTTTCTGGTAGTCGAGTTCGCTTTGCGCGCTCTTCAGGTTGGCCTGGGCACTCGAAAGGTCGCTCAGCAGGTTGGTGCGGTCGAGTTCGGCAATCACTTGTCCGGCCTTGACCACGCTGTTGTAGTCGACATACAGATGGCTCACGATGCCGCTCACCTGTGTGCCGACGTCCACACTGGTCACGGGTTCGATGGTACCTGTAGCCGTCACACTCGTCATAATGTCCTGTTTCTCGATGGTTGCCGTCGAGTACGTGAACTCAGTCTTCTTGTTGCAGCCTACGCAGAGAAGGCTGATAAGACATAGCACACAGAGTTGTTTCATACGTTTCATATCAATAATTATCATTTTTCTACGTTACAACTAAAGCTTGATTTCCTCCCCGGTATAGAACTTCAGCAACTGCATGTTCAGCAGGGTGGTGTATTTGCTTTGCAGTTCGTCCTGCTTGGCACTTACCAGGTTGTCGTGTCCCTGTTGCAGTTCCACGATGTTCTTCAGCCCGTTCTGGAACTGTGCGTTTAGCAGTTCATAGCTTGTCTCCAGACTTTCCACCTTGGCCCTGGCCGAGACGAATCGCTGCTGGCTGCTGTTGGCATTGAGCCAATAGCTTTCGATGGTGCTCGAGAGGGCATTCTTCTTGTCCTGCAGGTCAAGCTGGCTGTTCAGCTTCTCCAGCTTGGCACGCTCCACGGCGCTGCGGTTGCGGCGGTTGTCGAAGATGGGTACGCTCAGGTTAAGTCCGGCGCTCATGTTCAGGTTCGACTTGAATTGCTTGCCCAGGTCGTCCTGACTGGCGCTGTAGTGGCTGTCACTGATGTTGGCGTTCATGCCGATGGTGGGGTAGTATCCGCGCTTGGCGATGTCCACGTTGAGGTCGGCCGCATCGATGCTCAGTTCGGCACTGCGTATTTCGGGGCGCGACTTCACGGCCTGTTCGTATACGCTCTGGGCCGAAGGTATGGGCGACAGGACTTGTTCGTCCGAAGGTTCTGTGCCTGCCACGTCGAAAGGCGTGCTCAGGTCCAGTTCCAACAGGGCCTTCAGCTGGCGCTTGAAGTTCATAATCTGTGTCTCGCTGTTCACGATGTCGTACTGGGCACTCTTCCATTGTGCCTCCAGCTGTGCCACGTCGGCCTTCGACATCTGTCCTTGGCGCATCATTTCCTGTCCGCGTTCGTATTGGCTTTTGGCCGTCTTGGCCAGTTGTTCGTTCACTTGCTTGGCCTCGGTGCTGTACAGGATTTGCACGTACAGTTGAGCTATCTGCTCTTGTATCGTGAGTTCGCTCTGCTGCGTGCTCAGTTGCGTGATTTCGTTCTGCAACTTCTGTGCCTTGACGTTCTTGTAGTTGATACCGCCGTTCCAGATGGTCCAGTTGGCATTCAGTCCATAGTTGCCTTGTTCTGTCCATTTGCTGGAGGTCATGGTCACTTGGTTGTTCTGTACCAGAGCCTGGCTTTCTTGGAAGGGTCGCAGGCCTACGCTTTCGTTGCCCGCGAAGGTGAGGCTTGGGAACAGGGCTCCCTTGTTCTGCCACAGTGCCACGTCGCCCTGCTGTTCACTTATGCGGCTCTTTTGGATTTGCAGGTTGTTTTCGAGGGCATAATCCAGGCAGTCCTTCAGCGTCCAACGCTTCTGGGCTGCGGCCGGCATCAGGTGTGCGACGATTGCTATTGCCAGCAGAAATGCTTTCTTGTTCATTGTCAGTATCTTCGAGTTGGTTCTGTACTTGTCTCTCTAAGAGCACGCAAAGATACTACATTTCTGTGAGTTTGCCAAATCCGCGGCTTAATTTTAACATCGTTTAATTTAATAAGGAAGGAGGTGTGTCAAAAATGAAGGAAGTGCGCTTCGCGCAGAAATCTTTCAAATCTATCAAAAATCTTTCAGTCTGTATATCAACTCCTTGATTTGTGAGATTTGGTCAGATTTGTATGATTTCTTGGACGAGCCAAGCGGCAAGCCGATTACTTCGACGAGCGAAGCGAGTAGAACTCGATTACTCGCCCAAAGGGCGACTGAATT